>CAADGB010000356.1 GCA_900696455.1 uncultured delta proteobacterium | reverse complement strand
GCGGCGGCGGCGGCGACGGCGGCGGCCGGCCCGGGCTTGCGCGGCATCGCCGGCGGCTGGCCGCCCCCCAGCACCCACGGCGCCACCGACACCGTGGTCTCGTCGAGATCCAGGCGGCTGATGCCGTCGGAGTCGACCCGGGGGATCAGGACCGGCACCCCGGCCAGCGGCGGGCCGCGGTCGCCGCCTTCGTCCTCGTCCTCGTCCTCGCCCGCGGTCGCGGCGCGCGCGCGGGCCGCGTCGTCGTCGACCCCGCCGGCGCCGCGGGCCTCGCCGGATCCGCCGTCGCGGATCGCCTCCTCGGCGCCGGTGCGTCGCTTGCGCTGGATGATCGTCACCGCGGTCAGCGGCTCGGCGGCGGCGGCGGGCAGGCTGCCCTCGGCGGTGCGGCGCTCGCCGTCGCCGCTGCCGGCGGCGGCCGCGGCCGCGGCCGTGGTGTCGGCGGCGGTGCGGCGCTCGCCGAGCGCGGTCTGCCGGGCCGCCGTCGACTCGGCGACGTTCGCGAGCTGGGCGCGGATGATGTCGTCGAGGCGCTTGCCGGTCGGCGTCGACAGCTCGACCACGTACGACACCGCCTCGGCGACGTCGAGCCCGGTGGTGACGATGCTCGACTCGTAGGTGAGCTCGGTCAGCGCGCGCACCAGCACCGCCGGGCGCACCGGGCGGTCGACGGGGCGGCGGGCCAGGGCGAGGTGCAGGATGTCGTCGAGCCGCGTCGGCAGGCCACGCCGCACCTCCGACGGCCGCGGCAGCGGCATGTCGTGGATGTTGCGGATGATGTCCTCGGCCTCGTCCCCGGGGAACAGCTTCTCGCCGGTGAACAGCTCGTACATCACCGCCGCCGCCGAGAACATGTCGCTGCGGGTGTCGAGCGGCTCGCCGCGCGCCTGCTCCGGTGACATGTAGCGCCACTTGCCCATCACCTTGCGCCGGCCACCGCTGACCACGCGCTCGGGCTGGGCGGCGACGGCGATGCCGAAGTCGGCGATCTTCACCTCGCCGGCCTTGCTCAGCAGGATGTTGGACGGCGACACGTCGCGATGGACGACGCCGTGGGAGTGGGCGAAGTCGAGGCCGCGCGCCAGCTCGATCGCGATCTGGAACGCGGCGGGCAGGGGCACGCGCTCGTGGCGCTCCTTGTAGCGGCGGAGCAGCGCGGCCAGATCGAGGCCGTCGACGTACTCCATCGCGATGAACAGCGACCCGGCGAAGCGGCCGAAGTCGAAGACCTGGACGATGTTGGTGTGCGACAGCCGGACCGCGACCTTGGCCTCGGCGATGAACCGCTCCTCGAACTCGGGGTCGCGGGCGAGCTCGGGCAGGATGCGCTTGATCGCGAGGGTCTTCTCGAAGCCGTGGGCGCCGTAGGCCTTGGCCAGGAAGATCTCGGCCATGCCGCCGACCGCGATGCGGTCGAGCACATCGTAGCGTTCCAGGCTCTTCTGAGGGACCTCCGCCATCCGGATCGTGGCCTATAGTAGAAGCATGGCCAGCGCGGTGACGCGAGGCGCGTCGAACCATGCCACGAAGCGGCGCGTGTCCGCGCTGGCTCTGGTCGCGATCGCGCTGGCCGGGGGGCCGGCCGCGGCCCAGTCCGACGAGCGCCCGGTGCTGGTGCTCGACGCCACCGCCACCGAGGCCGGCGCGCGCATGGTGGCGCGGATCGAGAAGCACCTCGGCCCCGATCCGGCGCTGGCGCCGGTGGCCGAGCGCTTCCGGCAACCGCTGCGGGCGCCTACACCCACCGACACCTCGTGGCAGGTCGAGCGCGAGACGCTGGTCGAGGCCCAGAAGCTGCTCACGCCGGTCGGCTACCGCCAGGCCGCGATGCTGGCGCGGTCGGCGCAGGACCGGCTGGCGCGCCTCGCCGGGGAGCCCGAGGTCCGCGCGCTGCTCGCCGATCTGGTCCTGGTCGAGGGGCTGGCGGTGGCCGGCGAGACCGGGCCGGCGGCGGCGCGGCCGCTGTTCATGCTCGTCCATCGCCTGTCGCCGGGACGCACCCTCGACCCCGGTCGCTTCCTGCCCCACGTGGTGCGGGCCTTCGAGGAGGCCGCGGTCACCGGCGTCACCGGCCGGCTCGAGATCAAGGCCTCGGGCGCCGCCGAGGTCCTGGTCGACGGCGTCGTCGTGCCCGGCGGCGAGCCGGTCAACCTGGCGGTGCCGGCCGGACCCCACATCATCACCGTCCGCGGCGAGGCGATCCTCGCCGAGGGCCGGCGGGTCGAGGCGGTGGCCCGCAACCAGGTGCTGGTCGAGCTGACGCCGGTGCTGGCGCCGCTCGAGGTCCGGCTCGGTCGCGCGCGCGATCGCCTGGTCGCCGCCACCGACGATCGGGCGCGGATCGACGCCGTCACCACGCTGCTCGGCCTCACCCGCAGCGCGCGCGACGCCATCGTGGTCGTGCGAGACGAGGACGGCGCCCTGGCGGTCCGGCTCTACACCGACCGCGGCGGGCTCGGGCCGTCGCGGCCCGTCGACGACGACGTGGCGGCGGCGGTGGCGCCGCTGCGCCCGGTCGTGCGCCCGCCACCGCGCGGCGGCGGGCCGAGGCCCGGCGGGGGCGTCGTGGGGCCGCCGCCGCCGCCGCCGCGGCCGTGGTGGCAGGAGCCCTGGGTGAAGGCCGCCGGCGGCACGGTCGCCGGCGTGGTCGCGGTCGCGGTGCTGACGGCGATCATCACCCGCGATCCCGGCACCAGCACGCTCGATCCCGGGCTGGAGGTCGAGTAGGCGCGCGATGTCCGGCCGTTCGTCCCAGGCCGCGGGTCGCGGCGCCGCTCCCCTCCTCGCCGCGCTGATCGTGGCGACGGTGGGCGCCGCCGGCTGCGACGACTCGGTGCGCTTCCGCCTGCGCGTCCAGTGGGCGCGCTCGCCCGGCGCCCAGGCCTGCCCGACCCTGAGCGACGGCAGCTACACCTGCGCGGCGATCCCGCTCACCTGCGACGCCCGCGTGCGCGTGCGCATCCTCGACGCCGCGAGCGGTCAGCCCTACTACTCGGAGTGCTTCAGCATCCGCGACAACGGCGACGCCTGCCAGCTCGCCGACCTCGCGATCGAGCCCCGCGCCATCCCCAACGAGATGGTGCGGGTGCAGGTCATCGTGTGGACCGTCGCCGAGCTGGCACGCAGCGGCGTCGACCTCAGCCAGACCGACGGCTGTCCGGTGACCACCGAGTTCACGGGCGACGGCCTGCCGCGCCTGGTCTCGGATCCGACCGGCGCCAACCCGCCCGACCTGCCGGTGCCGGCGCTGGGGGGCGAGGCCTACTTCGACGTCGGCAAGAGCCCGGTGGCGACGGTCACGCTCGGCTGCCCGGGCTGGGATCAGCTCGACGCGCCGGCCTGCCGCAACAGCACCGTGCTGCTCGAGGCGACGATCCGCGATCCGCGCACCTTCGGTTCGGTGCTGCGCACCCAGGCCGAGGACATGGAGGTCCGCTTCGGCGTGCCGGTGCCCGGCGCGCCGGACCGCTTCCGCGTCGATCTCGACGCGTTCTCGCCGGCCCTGGCCTACACCTCGTCGGGCCCGCTGGTGTGGCAGGCCAACCTCGAGGAGGCGCCGACCGGCACCCGGTGCCTGCGGGTCGCGGCCCAGGGGGTCGCCGCGCCCACGATCGCCTGCTTCCCGACCAGCGCCGGCGGGGGGCGCCTGCGCGTCGACGGCTTCCTGGTCGGACGCGTCATGCTCCGCGATCTCCTCGACCTGCAGTCGCTGTTCGATCTGCCCGAGGAGGGCATGGTGATCGGCGTCGTGGTCGACGCCACCGGCCAGCCGGTGCGAGGCGCGATGGTCTCGACCACCGACGGCGCGCTGGTGGTCTACCCCGACGACAACCTGCAGACCGTCGGCTTCGCCGGCACCGACGGCAAGGGCTACTTCCTGTCCAGCGACGCCGGCTTCGAGTCGGTGTGGCAGGCGGCGGTGCCGGGCGGGCTCACCGGCGATGGCGAGGCCCGCGGCGGGCTCGTCGACAACCACGTCTCGGTCGTGGTGATCCGGCTGACCGGCGTGGTGTCGACGGTCGACGCCGGGCTGGGCGGGCCGGGCGCCGACGCGGGCGTCGGGAGCGACGCCGGCCACGACGCCGGGATCGACGGCCCGTGAAGGAGACCTGGTTCCGCATCGCGCTGGGCACCGACGACGGGCCGCGGCTGGTGGTGGCGCCGGGACCGCACCTGGGCGCGGCGATCGAGCTGGCGTCGCGGCGCCTGGGCAAGGCGTGGCCGCTGGCGGCGGCGACCGCGGCGCCGGGGGAGGTGCCGCTGGGCGAGTCGGTGGGCAAGGGCGTGATCGCCCTGCGCGACCGGCCGGAGAAGGTCGGCGCGTTCCGGTGGCCGCGCGGCGTGGTGGCGGCGCTCGACGGCGGCGCCCGCCCCACCGTGGTGACCGGCACGGTCGAGCGCGCCGCCAGCGCGGGGTGGGCGCTCGAGGCGGTGGCCGGGGGGGACGACGCGCGCGAGCGCTTCCTGTCGATCGTCGAGCGCCTGCCGGCGGTCGACAACCTCGAGGTCCGCGTCGCCGCCCACTTCGACGGCGGCCGCGACGACGTGTGGCTGACGCCGCGCCTGAGCGATCCGCGGCGCGCGCTCCGCTTCCTCGATGACTTCGAGGTCGACCTGCTCGACAGCGGGCACGTCGACGTCGCCGCCTACGTGCGCGCGCCGCAGTCGACCTGGCGCCTGACCCAGCACAAGACCCTGGTGTGGATGACCGTCGACGACGCGCTGCACGCGCGCGTCCGCGGCTGGCTCGACGAGGCCGGGCTGCCGCGCCGCGAGGCGCTGCCCACGATCGCCGACGGGCCGCATCACCACTACCGACCGGCGGCGGCGAGCCCGCGGGCCCGCCTCGAGACCCGGCTGCACCGGGCCCGCCTGCGCAAGGTCGCGTCGACGCCGGCCTGACGGCGGGCCCGGGCGCGGTCACCCGGCGCGCGAACCAGGCGTCAGAACCGCCAGCCGACGGTGACGCTGGCGCCGGCCCCGCCGGCGGCGGGCGCGACGGTCACGGTCTCGGTGCGGTCGCCGGTGACGAAGCGGATCACGCCGCCGACCACGAGGGCGGCGCCGACGCCGCCGGCGATGCCGGCCCAGAGCTGCTTGCGGTCGGCGCGGGCGACCAGGCGATCGTGCTCGGCCAGCGTCACGCCGCCGGGGCCACCCTCGGCGGCGCGATCGAGGTCGTCGCGAGCCGAGAGGTAGAGCGCGCCGGCGGTGACGCCGCCGGCCAGGCCGACGCCGACCAGGGCGTCGCCGAGCGCGTCGGTGTACCAGGGCCGGGTGCGGGTGGGGACCGCGGGCGGCGCCGCCGTCGCCGCCGTCCGATCGTGGCCGGCGGGGAGGCCGGCGGCCCCGGTGCCCGGATCGACCGGGAGCCGCTCGCCGGCGGCGGCCAGCACCTTCTGGCACTCGGCGATGGCGTCGGTGGCGATCTGGGTGGAGTTGGGCCCCGGCTTGCTGGCGAGGAAGCGCCGGTAGGCGGCGATGGCCTCGGCACACTCGCCGCGCTCGACGTGGATGCGCCCCATCGCGAACAGGAGGTCGGGGCGCGGGCTCTCGGCGTAGGCCGCGGCCAGCTCGTCGAGGGCGCGCGCCAGATCGGCGGCCTCGTAGTAGGCCATGGCGCGATCGATCCGGGCTTGCACGGGATCGGCCGGCGGGGCCGGCTGGGCGGTCGCCGGCGGCGCGGCGAGCGCGAGCGCGAGCGCGGGTGCGCCGGCGAGCGCGAGGACGAGGGGGAGGCGGCGGGGCGACGGTGCGGGCATGCGTGGCGATCCTGGCGTGGCGATCGTGACGGCGCTCCGGCGTGGTCAGTCCGGAGGCAGGAGGCGGGTCGGGTCGCGGCGCGGTCCGGCGCCGGCGTCCACCGGGGGCGGCGCCGGGTCGGGGCGGCCAGGCGTGCGCGTGGTGGTGGCGGCGCCGGCGCTCGCGCGATCGCCGCGGTCGTCGCGGGGCCGGTCGTCGCGCGGGCGACCCTGCGGCGGGCGCCGGGAGCCGGCGGCGGCGCTCGCGGCGTCGAGCCCGGCGTCGGGTGCCTCCGCGGCGAGCTCGACGCCGGCGTCGAGCGGGGGCTCGGTCGGGACCACGGCGGCGTCGACGGGCGTGGGCCCGGCGCGCTCGTCGGCGCCCTGGCTCGCCCCCGTGGGCTCGCGATCGAGCACGATCGCGCCGGCGACGAGCGCCGCGCCGGCCACGGCGGCGAGCCCCAGCCACCGCGCGGTGCGACGGGGCCGCGCCGCGACCGGCGCGCGCAGCTCGGCCGACAGCAGGAGCGAACCGGCCGAGCCGGGCGCGCCGGGCGCGGCGGCCGCCCCGCCGGCGCGGGTCGCCGGGGTCAGGCCCGAGCCGGCCGGGGCCGCGGTGGCGGTGTCGGTCGACGACGCGCGGGCCGCGGCCAGGTGGTGGGCCGAGATCGCCGCGTCGCCGGCCATCCACGGCTCCGGTCGCTCGCCGAACAGCTCGCGAGCGTACCGCGCGAGCCCGATGGCCGAGGTCGAGAGCTTCTCGTCCTGGCAGAACCCGACCAGCGCGTCGAGCATGGCGCCCGCCGAGGGGAAGCGGTCGGCCGGGTCGACCGCCAGCGCCCGCAGGACGATGGCCTCGAGCGCCGGCGGGTAGTCGGCCCGCACCGTGCTCGGCGGCGGGATCTCGCCGGTGACGATCTTGTTCATCGTCACGTAGTCGCTGTCGCCCTTGAACAGCCGGGTGACCGTGGTCAGCTCGTAGAGCACGATGCCGAGCGCGAACACGTCGCTGCGCCGGTCGAGCGGCTCGCTCCGGCACTGCTCGGGTGACATGTACGCGATCTTGCCCTTGAGCGTGCCCGACCGGGTCTCGGTCATCCGCAGCGCGGCCTTGGCGATGCCGAAATCGACCACCTTCACCGCGCCGTCGAAGGCGACGATGATGTTGGACGGCGAGACGTCGCGGTGGACGATGTCGAGCGGCCGGCGGTCGCTGCCGCGCTTGTCGTGGGCGTAGTGCAGCCCGGCGGCGGCGGCGGTGACGATCGTGAGCGCGTGCTCGAGCGGGACCCGGGCCTGCGCGATCGCGACCCGGTGCAGGAGCTCGCGCACGTTCTCGCCGTGCACGTACTCCATCGCGAAGTAGTAGGCGCCGCCCTCCTGGCCGATGTCGTAGACCTGCGCGATGTTCTGGTGGTGGAGCTGCGCCGACAGGCGGGCCTCGTCGATGAACATCTCGACGAAGCGCTCGTCGCGGGCGTGCTCGGGCTTGATGCACTTGACCACGACGTAGCGCTCGAAGCCCTGGAGGCCGGTGGCGCGGGCCAGGAAGATCTCGGCCATGCCTCCGCTGGCCAGGTGCGACAGCACCTGATAGCGCCCCAGCATGGAGCCGGGACCGACGGCGAGCACGGGAGTCGTCGACACGCGAGCACCTCAGGATTCCAGGGGGATGGCGGCAGATCAAGGGCCGTTCCCGGCAGCCCGAGGGCAGAGGCTGCCAGGTCCCGGCACGGGTTCGACCCCACGGCGGCGCCGCGGCCACGTCAGCCGACGAGCAGGACGCCCAGGAAGCGATCCGCGGGCATGAGCGCGGCCAGCGCGCGCAGCTCGTCCTCGCGCGTGCGGTGGGCGCGGCCGACCAGGACCACGCCGTCCATGCAGGCGGCGGCGCTGGCGTGCTCGCCGAAGAGCTCGAAGCCGGTGAGGTCGCACAGGACGTGGGCGAAGAGCTCGGAGCCGTCGAGCAGGAGGCGGGCCAGGGCCGGCACGACCTCGCCGGGTTGCTCGACGCGCGCCGGGGTCAGGAGCGCGAGCGAGCCGGCGAGCCAGCGGGTCGAGAACAGCGCGCCGTCGTCGCCGGCCGCGCCGCCGACCAGCGCGCGCAGGCCGGGGTAGCGGGCGTTGGCGTCGACGATCGCGATCGTCGCCCCGGTCAGATCGCACAGCCCGGCCCCGAGCTGGACGAGGAGCGGCGGGACGGCGACGTCGCGATCGGTGGGCACGAAGCCGATGGCGCGGGCGCCGGTGGCGTGGAGGCGGCGGGCGACGCGGATGGCCTCGGTCCGCACCTCGGGGAGGCGGACGTCGGTCGCGAGCTCGATGCCGAGCGCGGCCAGCGGCGCGTCGTCGCTCACGCGCCGACCCTACACCGGAACCACCCCGGGCACGACCCGCCTCGCATCTGGCCCGCGACCCGGCGCCGCGCGGTCGAGGGACGGTTGAGCGCCGCCCGCGGCTCTGCGATACAAGGGCCATGACCGGGTCCGATCCGAGCGAGTGGCGCGACGAGACGCAGGCCGATGGCGACGGCCTGCCCGAGGAGGGCACGGATCCGGGAGCGAGCTCCGGGCCGCGCGCGATCGTGGTCGCGCTCGACTTCTCGCCGCCGGCCCAGCGCGCGCTGGCGTGGGCGCTGGATCACGCCGTCGCCGGCGACGAGCTGCACCTGGTGCACGTCGTCGAGCGGCGCTGGCGGCTGGCCGACCTGCGTCCCGGCGCCGGCGAGGTCACGCGCGAGCTGGCCGAGGTCGAGGCCCTGGCCGCCGCCGAGCTGCGCCGGCATGCCGAGGCGGCCCGCGGCCGGGTGCCGCGGATCCACGAGCACGTGGCGGTGGGGCGCCCCGCCGACGAGCTGGTCCGCCTCGCCGGCGAGCTGGGGGCGCATGCCGTGGTCATCGGCAGCCACGGCCACGACGCGGTCAGCCGCCTGTTCGTGGGCTCGGTCGCCGAGCGCGTCGTGCGCGCCGCGCCGTGCACGGTCGTCGTCGTCAAGCCCTGACGTGCGCCCGACGCGCGACCGGCGCCCGACGCGCGCGGCCATGATCAGGCCAGGAGCGGCACGCCCCAGGCGACGCCGATCGCGATCGACAGCGCGCCGGCCACGGCGCCGAGGCGGCGGGCGTGGTGGGGCGCGTGGACCAGCCGCGCCAGCGACAGGCCGGCCAGCCCGGAGGCCAGGGCCATGCCGGCGATCGAGCCGGCGCCGAACAGCACGATGTAGACGACGCGCGCGGCGTCGCTGGGCAGCTCGGCGAACACCAGCGCGGTCAGGCCGCCGCTGCCGGCGAGGCCGTGGATGACGCCGATCGCGAGCGGCCGCCAGGCCAGCGTGCTCGCGCCGAGGTGGAGGTGGCCGCCGTCGGGAGCGGCGTGGCGGTGCAGGGTCTGGCCGTGGGCGTGGGCCGAGATCGGGCCGCCGCGGCCGTCGCGCGCGGCGCGGACGAGGGCGCGGATCCCGAGCGCGATCAGCATGACCGCGACCGCGAGCTCGAGCGCGGTCTCGAGCCGGGCCGGCACCAGGGCGCCGGCGGCGAGCAGCGCGATCCCGACCGCGACCAGCGCCAGGGTGTGGCCCAGCCCCCAGATCGCGCCCAGGAGCGCGCCGCGGCGGGCGTCGCGGGCGTCGGTGACCAGGGTCGAGACCGCCGCCAGGTGATCGGGCTCGAAGGCGTGGCGGACGCCGACGACGAGGCCGAGGAGCACGCCACCGAGCGCTGCGAACATCGGCGCGCACCCTACCACGACGGCGACCGCGACGGCGGCCGGGCTTTCACACGGCTTGTCGCGCTGACCGGCTCGTGGTTACCTCCGGCCCTCATGATCCCGCTGGAGCAGGAAAAGATCGCCGTCATCGGGCTCGGCTACGTCGGGCTGCCGGTCGCGCTGTCGTTCGCACGCAAGCTGCCGACGATCGGCTTCGACATCCGGCAGAAGCGCATCGACGAGCTGCTGCGCGGCCACGACGAGACCGCCGAGGTCACCGCCGAGGCCCTGCGCGACACGCGCATCGAGCTGACCGCCGATCCGGCCCGCCTCCACGACTGTACCTTCTTCATCATCGCGGTGCCGACGCCCATCGACGGCAACAACCGCCCCGACCTCGGCCCGATGATCAGCGCGTCGCGCACCGTCGGCCCCCACCTCAAGCGCGGCGACGTCGTGGTCTACGAGTCGACGGTCTACCCGGGGGTGACCGAGGAGGTGTGCGGCCCCATCCTCGAGCAGCTCTCGGGGCTGAAGGCCGGTCACGACTTCTTCCTCGGCTACTCGCCGGAGCGCATCAACCCCGGCGACAAGGAGCACACCTTCGAGCGCATCATGAAGGTGGTGTCGGGCGACACCCCGGAGTCGGCGGAGCGGGTGGCTCGCGCCTACGCCGCGGTGGTGACCGCCGGCGTCCACCGCGCGCCGTCGATCAAGGTGGCCGAGGCCGCCAAGGTCATCGAGAACACCCAGCGCGACCTCAACATCGCGCTCATGAACGAGCTGGCCCTCATCTTCGACCGCATGGGCATCCGCACCGCCGACGTCCTCGAGGCCGCCGGCACCAAGTGGAACTTCCTGCGCTTCACCCCCGGCCTGGTCGGCGGCCACTGCATCGGCGTCGATCCCTACTACCTCACGACCAAGGCCCAGGAGCTCGGCTACCTGCCCGAGGTCATCCTCGCCGGCCGCCGCATCAACAACAACGTCGGCCCGTTCCTGGCCCAGAAGTGCGTGAAGTTGCTGTCGGAGGGCGACCTGTCGCTGCGCCAGGCCCGGGTCGGCATTCTCGGCCTCACGTTCAAGGAGAACGTGCCCGACCTGCGCAACTCGAAGATCCCCGACATCGTCGCCGAGCTGGCCCAGTACGGCATCACCGCCATGGTCCACGATCCCCTGGGTGACGCCGACGAGGCCCGCCACGAGTACGGGATCGAGCTGTCGCCGCTCGATCGCCTCCACGACCTCGACGCGATGATCTTCGCGGTCAGCCACCAGCACTACCTGGCCGACGTCCCCGGCCTCCTGGCCCGGGTCAAGGACGGCGGCGTCGTCATCGACGTCAAGAGCGCGCTCGATCCGCGGGCGATGACCCGCGGCCTGCGCTACTGGAGCCTGTGATGGGCGCCGGAGGCCGGTGATGGCCGAGACGCGCTACGCCGCGGTCTGCGATCGCCTGGTCAACGAGCCGCGCCGGTGGCTGGTCACCGGCGTCGCCGGCTTCATCGGCTCGGCCCTGCTCGAGCGCCTGCTCGACCTCGGCCAGACCGTGGTCGGCCTCGACAACTTCTCCAACGGCAGCCAGGACAACCTCGACGACGTCCTCGCGATCCACCCCGACGCCCGCCTCCAGTTCGAGTTCCACGAGGGCGACATCCGCGATCCGGCGACCTGCGCCCGGGTGTGCCAGGACGTCGACGTCATCCTCCACCAGGCGGCGATCGGCTCGGTGCCGCGCTCGATCGCCGACCCCGCGCCCTACCACGCCACCAACGTCACCGGCTTCCTCAACATGCTGCTGGCGGCGCGGGCCGCCGGCGTTCGCCGCTTCGTCTACGCCTCGTCGAGCTCGGTCTACGGCGATCACCCCGGGCTGCCCAAGCACGAGGACCAGCTCGGCAAGCCGCTGTCGCCGTACGCCGCCACCAAGCGGATGAACGAGCTCTACGGCCAGGTCTTCGCCGACGTCTACGACCTCGAGGTCGTGGGCCTGCGCTACTTCAACGTCTTCGGTCGCCGCCAGGATCCCAACGGCCTGTACGCCGCCGTCATCCCGCGCTGGATCGGCAACCTCATGCACGGCCGGCCGTGCGTCATCTTCGGCGACGGCTCGAACAGCCGCGACTTCTGCTACGTCGACAACGCGGTCCAGGCCAACCTGCTGGCGGCGACGGCGCCGGCCACCGCCTGCGCCCCGGTCTACAACGTCGGCTGCAACGGTCGCACCGAGCTGACGCAGCTCTTCACGATCATCCGCGACAACCTGGCCCGGGTCCGCCCCGACGTCGCCGGCGCCCAGCCGGTGTTCGAGGCGCCGCGGACCGGCGACATCCCGCACTCGCAGGCCTCGATCGAGCGCCTGGCCACCGACCTCGGCTACCGGCCCAGCCACGAGATCGCCGCCGGCCTGGCCGAGACCGTGGCCTGGTTCGCGGCGCACCCCGAGCGCATGGCGTCCTGAGGCGGCCTCGGCGCGGCCCGCTCGCGCCGCTCCGCGCCGTTCCGCGCCGTCCCGCGCCGGCGTCGGCCGCGTCGCGGCCCGCGGCCGCGCCTGCGTCATTTGAGCACATACGAAAAGTGACCGGGCGTGTCGATCGAGCCTCGCCCCGGTGACGGGGCTGCGTATGATGCAGGATCTATGAAGCCTGGCTTGCTGTGGATGGCGGGCGTCACCGCGCTCGCGGCGTGCGGCGACCCGCCCGCGCCCGGCACGGACCACGCGCCGTTCTGCTCGCCCCGGCCCGGGACCGAGCTCACCCTCACCCGGGTCGCCGTCGGCCTCAACCGCCCGCTGGGGGTGGCGGCGCCGCGCGGCGCTGACCGCCTGTTCGTGCTCGAGCAGCTCGGCCGCATCCGGGTCGTGATCGACGGGGTGCTCCTGCCCACCCCGTACCTCGATCTGTCCGATCACGTGATCGCGGTCGGCCCCGAGCAGGGGCTGCTCGGCCTGGCCTTCCACCCCGACTTCGCCCGCACCGGGCGCTTCGTCATCCACTACACCGCGGAGCCCCACGGCGACAACGTCATCTCCGAGCTGGTCGCCGACCCCGCCGCCGACGTCGCCTACCCGAGCGAGCGCGAGCTCCTCCGCATCGATCGCCAGCTCAACCCCGACATCCACAACGGCGGCTCGGTGGTGTTCGGCCCCGACGGGTACCTCTACGTGTCGATCGGTGACGGCTCGCGCGCGGTGCCGCCCGACGTGTTCGGCAACGGCCAGAGCCCGGACAGCCTCCTGGCCAAGGTCCTCCGCCTCGACGTCGACGGCGGCGCGCCGTACGCCATCCCGGCCGACAACCCGTGGGCCCACGGCGGCGGCGCGCCCGAGGTCTACGCCTGGGGCCTGCGCAACCCGTGGCGGATCTCGGTCGACCCGGCCACCGGCGATCTCTACATCGGCGACGTCGGCCAGAACCGCTTCGAGGAGATCAACCTGGTGCCGGCCGGGCACGGCGGCCGCAACTTCGGCTGGGCCACGTTCGAGGGTCCGGAGTGCTTCAACCCCGAGCTCGGCGGCGGCGAGCCCGGCGGCGGCGAGTGCGGGGACGAGGTGGAGCTGACGCCGCCGCTGCTCGCGATCGACCGCCGCAGCGACAGCGGCTGCGCGGTGATCGGCGGCCACGTCTACCGCGGCGGGTGCATGCCCGACCTGGTCGGGAGCTACCTGTTCGGCGACTTCTGCAACGGCGTCATCAAGGCGGTGCGCGTCGTCGACGAGACCGTGGTCGCGCACCACACCTACGAGCTCGACGGCGTCCTCGCCGGCAACCTGTCGAGCCTCGGCACCGACGGCCACGGCGAGCTGTACGCGACCGCGATCGGCACCGGCCGCGTCTACCGCCTCGAGCTGCCCTGATCGACGGCCGGGCCCCTCGCCGCCGGCCGCCGAGCCGCGGCGCCGCGTGCGCGCGGTCGCGGTCCGCGTCCCGCGCTGGTGGTAGAGTCCGCCGATCATGACCAGGATCGGGCGCCCGGGTGGCTCCCTCGCGGTGGTGGCGGCGCTGGCCGCGGCCTGTGGCGGCAACGGCAACGGCAACGGCGACGGCGGGGGGAGCGGCGACGGGGGCGGTGGGATCGACGCCGCGCCGGCGCCCTACTGCACGCCGACCGGCGGCACCAACCTCGAGCTGACGCTCATCGCCAGCGGGCTCAACCGCGCGGTCGGGGTCGCGGCGCCCGGCGGCGACGCCCGCCTGTTCGTCCTCGAGCAGATCGGACGCGTGCGCGTGGTCCGCGAGGGCAACCTCCTGCCCACGCCCTACCTCGACCTCACGAGCAAGGTCAACGCCGTCGGCAGCGAGCAGGGCCTGCTGGGCCTGGCCTTCCACCCCGGCTTCGCCCAGAACGGGCGCTTCTTCGTCTTCTACACCTCGGATCCGCACGGCGACGTCGTGGTCTCCGAGTTCACCGCCACCCCGACCGCCGACACCGCCAGCCCGACCGAGCGGGTGGTCTTGACCATCCCCCGCCGCCAGAACCAGGACAACCACAACGGCGGCACCGTGACCTTCGGCGCCGATGGCCTGCTCTACATCTCGGTCGGCGACGGCGGCTCGGCCAACGACTTCTTCGAGCACGGCCAGAACCCGCAGAGCCTGATGGCCAAGGTGCTGCGCATCGACGTCGACGGCGCGCCGCCGTACGCGGTGCCGCCGTCCAACCCGTGGGCGAGCGGCGGCGGCGTCCCCGAGATGTACGCCTGGGGCCTGCGCAACCCGTGGCGGATCTCGATCGACCCCGCCACCGGCGACCTCTACATGGGCGACGTCGGCCAGGGCGCGTACGAGGAGGTCGACTACCTGCCGGCGGGCGCCACCGCCGCCGCCCGCAACTTCGGCTGGAGCGTGTTCGAGGGCCCCGACTGCTTCACCGCCGACCCCGACGGCAACCTCAACTGCGACCGGCCCGGCGACTACGTGGCGCCCCTGGTGGCGATCGATCGGCGCACCAACGGTGACTGCTCGGTGATCGGCGGCCACGTCTATCACGGCACCTGCATGCCGGATCTGGCCGGGCACTACTTCTACGGCGACTACTGCTCGGGCCGGGTCCACACCCTGCGCGTGGTCGGCGGCCAGGCGGTCGACCGGGTCGATCGCACCAGCGACCTCGATCCCGACGACCTGCTCTACCAGGGCCTGTCGAGCTTCGGCCTCGACGGCTTCGGCGAGCTGTACGTGACGTCGGTGGCCAGCGGCCGCGTCTACCGCATCGAGGTGGAGTAGACTCGACCGGCCATGGCCGACGACCTGCCCAAGCCCGAGCCCAAGGAGATCGACGAGAAGAAGGCGCTGGAGCTGCGCCACATGATCGAGGACAACGTCCTCAAGGGCGTGCCCTACGGCGAGGAGCGGTGCGACAACTGCCTCTACTACCTCGAGCCCGAGGCCAAGCTCGCCTACTGCTGGCACCCCAAGCTGCGCATCCTGGTCGGAGCCCAGTGGTGGTGCCAGTGGTGGGAGAAGATCGAGTAGCGCGATGCGGGCCGACGAGGAGTTCGTCCCCGAGCGCGACGAGGACGAGGCCCAGGACGCCGAGCACGTCGTCGGCCAGCTCGCCCAGGACCAGACCGAGGAGGAGGAGGTCGAGCAGGAGGTCGAGGAGGAGGTCGCGGTGTCGGTGCTCGCCGAGCTCGAGCTGGTGCGCCGGGTGGCGGTGGTCGAGGTCGTGCGCGACCTCCTGGCCCAGACCGTGGTCGACGACGCGCGGCTCGACGTCGTGACCGATCACGAGCGCGAGGCGCTGGCGTTCCTCGAGGCGGCGATCGAGGGCCGGACCCCCGAGGGCCAGTTCATCTACGCCGAGCAGCGCCTGCGCCACCTCAACCTGGTGCTGGCCGACCTGCAGCCCCTGCGCCAGGTCGGCGGCATCGCGGGGGTGGCGGAGAGCCTGGCCCAGGTCGTCGACGGCGTCGAGCGGCTGCGCCGCGAGCTGGTGAGCCTGGAGGAGGCCGAGGAGGAGCTGTTCCTGGAGTCCGAGGAGCAGGCGGCCGAGGGCGACCAGGACGACGACGATCAGGGCGACGAGGCCGGCGCGGGCGAGCCGGGCCCCGGCGAGGCGACGGAGGCGACGGAGCCGAAGGAGCCGACGGAGTCGAAGGACCAGCCCAGCATCAAGCAGGAGAAGCTGTGGCGGCGGGTCTTCAAGCGCAAGGCGCCGGCCGCCGACGCCGGCGCGCCGGCGAGCGGCGCGGGCGCGACCGCGGGGGGCAAGGCGGCGGCGGGCGCTGGCGGTGACGCGGGCGACCCCGGCGACGAGCGTCCGCGCCGCTCGACGGTCTGGGATCCCGACGACCAGGGCGGCGGGTGAGCGCGACCGGTCCAGCCGGCGGGCCCGGCGGGCCCGGCCTGACCGGCGTGGCCGACGAGCTGGCCGCGGACCTGGCGCTGGTGCGGCTGCGCGCCGAGGCCGCGTTCCTGGCCCGGCTCAACGCCGGCAGCGGCTTCGCCGACCCGCGGGCGCCGACCCAGATCCACCTGCTCGATCCGGCGGCGAGCACCCGCCTGGGCCGGGCGGCGGCGCGGCCCAGCGACACCCACCGTCGGCAGGCGGCCGAGGTCGCCGCCGCGATCGCGGCCGCCGAGGCGGCGCGGCCCGCGACCGGGGACGGCTCGCGCCTGGCGGTGGCCGCCACCCGGCTCGGCCTGACGCCGGTCGAGGCCGCGCTCCTGCGGCTGGCCGCCGCCTACGCCATCGATCGCGACACCCGCGAGCTGGTGCACGCGATGGCGGGGCGGCGCCGCCCCGCGCTCTACCTCGACGTCGCCGCCGAGATCCTGCCCGCGCTGGCGGCGCCGCCGGCGGTGGCCGCCGCCCTCCACCCCCGCGGCGCGCTGCGCGAGGGCGAGTGGCTGGGCGTCGGCGACGAGCCGGCGCCGGCGGTGGCGCTGGCGCGCCGCCTGATCGACTGGCTGCTCGGCGACGACCGGCTGCCTCCGCCCCTCGACGACGTCGCCGCCCTCGGCCTCGCCGACCCGGTGTGGATCCCGCCGGCGGTCGCCGACGAGGTCGCCGCGATCGCGGCGCGGGTCGCCGCCGCCGCCGAGCCGGTGGCGATCCTGATCCAGGGCGCGCGCGGCAGCGGCCGGCGCGCGGTCGCCCACGCCCTGGCGGCGCGCCTCGGCCACGCGCTCCTCGGCGCCGACCTCGGCGAGCTCCTGGCCGCCGACGGCAAGCCGCGCGGCGCGCTGGTGCGGGTCTTCCTGGCCGAGGCCCGGCTGCGCGCCGCCGTCCCCTACCTGGGCGGGGTCGAGGCCCTGGTCGGCGAGCGCGAGGTCGAGCGCGGCGCCATCGCCGCCCTCCGACGCGGCCCGTCCCCGCTGGTGCTGGGCGGCAGCGGCCGCGGCGTCGCCACCCTGCCGCTGGGGCGGCCGTTCCACCTGGTGCGCATGCCGCGGGCCGATCTCGACGATCGCGCGCGGGCGTGGCAGGCGTCGCTGGCGGCGGTCGGCGCCGCGGTGCCGGCGGGCGCCACCGTCGAGCTGGCCGGCCGCTACGTGCTGGGGCCGGGCGCGATCGCCGAGGTCACCCGCGAGGCCAGCGGGTTCGCGGCCGCGCGCGGCGCCGCCGTCGACCGCGACACCCTCGAGGAGGCGGTCACCCGCCGGCTGTCGATCCAGCTCGGCGCGTTCGGCTCGGTGCTCACCCGCAAGGCCCGCTTCGACGAGATGGTGCTGCCGTCCGACGTCGTGCTCGCGCTGCGCGACATGATCGCGATGGTCGGCGGTCGCGCCCAGATCCTCGAGCGCTGGGGGTACCAGCGCCACCTCGGCATCTCGCGCGGGGTGTCGGCCCTGTTCTCGGGCGAGCCCGGCACCGGCAAGACCATGGCCGCCAGCGTGATCGCGTCGGAGCTGGGGCTCGAGCTCATCCGCATCGACCTGTCGCAGGCGGTGTCGAAGTGGGTGGGCGAGACCGAGAAGAACCTGGGCCGGATCTTCGACGAGGCCCAGGACGCGGCCGCGATGCTGCTGTTCGACGAGGCCGACGCCCTGTTCGGCAAGCGCACCGACGTCAAGAGCGCGCAGGACCGGTACGCCAACCTCGAGGTCAACTACATCCTGCAGCGCATGGAGACCTTCGACGGGGTGAGCGTGCTCACCACCAACCTCGAGAGCTCGATCGACCAGGCGCTGCAGCGCCGGCTCAACTTCCGCGTCCGCTTCCCCGAGCCCGAGGTCGAGGAGCGCGCCCTCCTGTGGCGCAAGCTCCTGCCGCCCGAGACCGCGCTCGCCGACGCCCCGTTCGAGCGCCTGGCGGAGCGCTTCGAGATGACCGGCGGCTACATCAAGAACGCGATCGTCCGGGCGGCGGTCATCGCCGCCCGCGAGGGCCGCGGCCTCACCGTCGACGATCTGTGGACCGGCGCCCACAACGAGTACGCGGAGATGGGCAAGGTGCTGTCGTCCTTGACCCGGACCTGAGCCCCGGGTCAGAGTCGCCGGCCATGAACACCGATCCCGACGCGCTCACCGCCCAGCGCAAGAAGACGGCCCGCGTCGTGTGCCTGGTCGCGGCCGTGATCGTGCTCCTGCCCTGCCTCGGCATGCGCTGGGTGCGGGCGCCGCGGGGCGCCGACGCCGGCATCAGCCTGCTCTTCGTCGAGGGCGGCGGCGAGCGCAGGGCCAACCTCGACATCATCGATGACTACAACGCTCAGGTCGAGCGCGCTCGCCTCTGGGTCGACATGTCCGATCCCGACGACCGGCGGATGGCGCGCAAGCTCCCCGACAAGATCCTCGGCACCTTCGCCTATGCCGGCATCGCCACGATCTTCTTCGCGGTGATCGCCGCCGGGGCGCTGATCGGGGCCGGTGTCCTCGCCTTCAAGGACCGCTTCATCCGCACGCCGATCCCGCTGACCACGGTGGCGCTCCTGGCGCTGACGCTGTCGCTGGTGTGCGGCTGCGTCTTCCTGGGCTCGATCCCCAACGGGATCGTGGGCGGCGGCGTGGGCTGGCCGTTCTTCCTCTACGGGGTGGGCGTGATCGCCGGCCTCGCCGGCTCGCAGATGCTGGCCAAGGCCTACGCCGAGGTCCGCGATCCGTACTGGGACGGGCTGTCCGACGTCCCGCCGGGCGCCTGATCGTCCGTCGTCCGTCCGTCGTCTGTCCGTCCGTCCGTTCCGTCCGTCCCGTCCGCCCGCACCGCCACGACCACGGCACAAAGGAACCGAGATGTCGCTGCAAGGAAAGACCCTGTTCATCACCGGCGCCAGCCGGGGCATCGGCCTGGCCATCGCCCTGCGCGCCGCCCGCGACGGCGCCAACGTCGCGATCGTGGCCAAGACCGCCGAGCCCGACCCGCGGCTGCCGGGCACGGTCTACACCGCGGCCAAGGAGATCGAGGCCGCCGGCGGCAAGGCCCTGCCCCTCGTCACCGACATCCGCTTCGAGGACCAGGTCGCGGCGGCGGTGGCGAAGACGGTCGAGACCTTCGGCGGCATCGACGTCCTGGTCAACAACGCCAGCGCGATCCACCTCACCGGCACCACGGCGACGCCGATGAAGCGCTACGACCTCATGCACGGCATCAACACCCGCGGCACGTTCGTGTGCTCGGCGCTGTGCGTGCCCCACCTCAAGCAGGCCGCCAACCCCCACGTCCTCAACCTGTCGCCGCCGCTCAACATGGAGGCGCGCTGGTTCGCGCCCCACGTCGCCTACACCATGGCCAAGTTCGGCATGAGCATGTGCGTCCTCGGCATGGCCGAGGAGTTCCGCAAGGACGGCATCGCGTTCAACGCGCTGTGGCCGCGCTCGACGATCGCCACCGCCGCGGTCAAGAACCTGCTCGGCGGCGACCAGATCGTCCGCGGCTCGCGCAAGCCCGAGATCATGGGCGACGCCGCCCACGTCATCCTGACGAGGCCGTCGCGGGAGTGCACCGGCAACTTCTTCGTCGACGACGAGGTCCTGGCCTCGGTCGGCAAGACCGACCTGTCGGAGTACGCGGTCGACCCCACCGCGACCCTGGTCCCCGATTTCTTCGTCTGACGTCGTCTGACGGCGTCGCGCCGCGCGGGCGGGACCTGCCCGCGGACGACCGCGTCTCGCTACAGCGTCTCGAGGTAGGCGACGAGGTCGGCGAGCTGGGCGGCGGTGAGGTCGCCGAGGTCGGCCATGCCGTGGACCAGGCCGCGGTCGGCGAGCAGGGCCTCAAGGGTGGCGGCGCTGCCGTCGTGGTAGTAGGGCGCGCTGGCGGCCAGGCCGATCAGCGACGGCGTGTCGACGGCGGCGAGGTCGCTGGCCAGGGGGTGGCGCTGGCGATCGGTCAGGCGGGCGCCGCCGTGGCAGGTGGCGCAGCCGAGCTCGGGCGAGCCGTACAGCGCCCGGCCGCGCGCGACCCGGGCCGGGTCGCGGGTGGGGGCCCGCGGCGGCGGCGCGCGCTCGACGAAGGCGGCCAGGGCCTTGACCTCGTCCTTGCGCAGGCCGCCGCCGCCGAGGCGGCGCATGGTCGAGGGCAGGCTGATCGTGAGGTCGGCGTCGCCGCCGTCCCACTTGTAGGGGTGGGTGTCGGCGATGCGGCCGGCCAGGATCGGCGTCTGCAGGGTGTGGCCCTCGATGCGCCACGACAGGCCGTCGGTGCGGCCCTCGGGATGACAGCTCGAGCAGGCCATCGCGCCCCGCGACGACATCCGGAAGTCGTTGCCCCGGCGGAACAGGTCGGCGCCGGCGTGCTCGAGCGGCGACAGCCGCGTCGCCGTGAGCACCGGCCCCCAGCTCACCTGCGCCGCGGTCCGCGCCGCCACCGCCACCCGCGCGGTCCGGCGCGACACCGCGCACCACACCAGCAGCGCGCCGTCGTCGGCGAAGGCGAGGCCGGCCGGGCCGCAGGTGCGGTCGGCGAGGGCGGCGTCGGCGACGTGGTGGACGCCGGCCTGCGACGCGGCGTCGAGGACCAGGAGCGAGTCGGAGCCGAAGCCGGCGACCGCCAGCCGATCGCGCGCCGGGTCCCAGGCCAGCGCCCGCGGCTGGTGGATCGCGATCTGGGCGGCCACCGTCCGCGGCACCTCGGCGTCGCCGGCGGCGATGAAGGTCAGGGCGTGGTGGATCGGCGGCTCGAAGCCGCCGCCGTACGCGCCGACGTTCTCGCGGCCGCCGGTCTCCTGCAGCGGCGTCGACACCTGGTGGGGCACGATCGCGACCCGGTTGCCGACGAAGCGGGCGGCGAAGGCGGCGCGCGGGAGGCGGTGGCCGCCGGTGGCGGCGTCGATGGCGTCGGGGCGGGCGGCGACGGTGGTGACGCGGCCGGTGCCGAGCGCGACGGCGCGGCGGGGCGCGCTGGCGGGGCGGTCGAGGGCGATGCGGTCGACGTGGCCGCTGGTCAGGTAGGTGACGAGCGCGAGCGCGCCGTCGGGCGAGATCGCGACCCCACGCGGCTCGGCCCCGAGCGGCCGCCGCCAGCGCTCGGCGCCGGCCCGGGTGTCGAACGCGATCAGGGTGCGGTCGGCGACGGTGGTGACCAGGAGGGTCGCGCCGTCGGGGGACAGGGCCAGGCCGAAGGGCTCGGCCGGCGTCCGCCAGCGGGCGCGGACCCGCGGCGCGGGCGCGCTGACGTCGACCACGACCACGCCGTCGCCGCGGCGGTCGCTGACGTAGGCGGTGGCGGCGCGCCGGTCGACGACGAGCTGCGCGGCGTCGGGGGCGATCGCCAGCCGCGCCGCCGGCTCGCCGCGGGCGTCGATCCGGACCAGCTCGCCGCTGTCGGCGTCGAGCACCAGCGCGCCGTCGGCGAGCGCGGCCAGGCTGCCGCCGGCGAGGTGGGCCGGCGCGCGGACGTCGGCGCCCGCCGGTGGCCGCGGCGCGCCGAGGGCGGGGCCGTCGAGGGCGAAGCTGGGCGGGGCGAGCTCGTCGTCGTGGAGGATGAACTTGCGGGCGTGGGACGGGCCGGGCGCCAGGAGGACCGCGGCCGAGGTCAGGGCGAGCACCGAGCCGAGGGAGAGCGCGCGCATCAGGACGCCCAACGCGCGAGGCCGGCGCGCGGTCTGGACCTTTTGTCGCGCGGTCCCGGGATGACCGCGGCGCGGGCTGCGTATAGTCCGGGGGTGATCGCGCAACGCCTCGAGATCACGAGCGCGCGCCTCCGGATGGTGCTGTACGGGCCGGAGCAGGCCTGGTCGCTGTGCGATCATGTGGTCCGCAACGATGTCCACCTGGCGCGCTGGTCGCCGCCGCACCCCGAGGGCTACCTGACCGAGGCCTACTGGGAGGCGCGGGGCAAGCGGAACCTCGACGACGCCGAGGCCGGCCGCGCCTTTCGCTTCGCGATCCGCTGGCGCGACGAGCCCCACGGCCCCGTCCTCGGCCTGCTGAGCCTCACCGACGTCGCGCGCGGCGCGCAGCAGTGGGCCAACCTCGGCTACGGCCTCGACGAGCGCGAGCAGGGCAAGGGCATCATGACCGAGGCGGTGCGCGCGGCCTGCGCGTGGGCGTTCACCGAGCAGCGCCTCCACCGCATCTCGGCCAGCTACATGCCGGGCAACGAGCGCTCGGGGCGGGTCCTGCGCCGGGCCGGGTTCGCCGTCTACGGCTACGCCCGTGACTACCTGTTCATCAACGGCGCCTGGCGCGATCATCTCCTGGCGGCCCTCGTCGACCCCCGCGAGCTGGATCCCGGGGCCCGCGGGGTGTAAGGCCGCGGCCCCCGCCGCCGTTCGAGGGGCGTGCGTCTCCCCGCCTCGCGTCCCCGCCTCGCCGTCCTCCTCCTCGCCCTGCTCGGGCTCGCGCCGCTGGTCGCCTGCGCCGCCGGCCCCGCCTACCGCTCCGCCGCCTACGCCGGCGCCGCCGCGCCGGCCGCGCTGGTGGCCTCGGCCGAGCCGACCGCGATCCAGCTTCCCGAGCAGCTCGTGATCGAGGGCTCGCTCACGGTCGAGGTCGGCGAGGTCGCCGACCTCATCAGCGGCCTGCGCGCCGTGGTCGAGCAGGGCGGCGGCCGGGTCATCACCGAGGAGGTCTCGGGCGCCGAGACCTCGTGGCGCCCCGATCTCCGGCTGCGCTTGCCGCCGGACCAGGTCGACGCCGTGGTGGCCTGGCTCGCCGGCAAGGGCGACATCCTCGACAAGCGCATCAACGCCACCGACGTCTCGCGCACGCTCTTCGATCAGGAGCTGGCGCTCGCCAACCTGCAGGCCACCAGCGATCGCCTGCAGGCGATCCTGGCCGGGCCCGGCCTGGTCATGGCCGACGTCCTCGCCATCGAGAAGGAGCTGACGCGGATCCGCGGCGAGATCGAGGCGATCAAGGGCGCGCAGCGCTTCCTGCGCGACCGGGTGGCCCTCGCCACGCTCGACATCGCGCTCCGCCGCCGCGACGGCGCGGTGACGATCGCCCGCGCCAAGTTCTACCCCGGCGTGCGCGCCACCAGCCTCATCCTGCTCGATCCCGCCGGTCGCCCGCGCACCCGCCTGGGCGGCAGCCTGGTGCTGCACACCGTCATGCGCGCCGCCAGCCTCGAGGTCGACCTGTACCGGGCCGAGCCCGGCGCCGGCGGCGGCGAGGCCTCGGCGGCGATGCTGGCCACCTTTGGCGGCGCGGCCTACTCCGACTTCCTGGGCGGCGGCCGCCGCCGCGTCCTGAACCCGTACCTCGGCCTGCGCCTGGGCTACGGCTACCTCGATCGCTCGCGCTTCGTGGTCCAGGGCGAGGCCGGCGTCGAGCTGATCAAGCACCGCCACGTCGTGGTCGACGCCAGCGTGCGCGCCACCGGCCTCATCGGCAAGGAGTCCGACGCCGCCGCGGTCGCCGGCGCCGGCGTCGTGGTCGCGTTCTGATCCGAGCCCGAGCCCGAACCCGAGTCCGACTCCGAGCCCGAACCCGAGCCCGAATCCGAACCCGAGCCCGAGCCCGACTCCGAACCCGAGCCCGACTCCGAACCCGAGCCCGACTCCGAGCCCGAACCCGAGCCCGAATCCGAGCCCGAGCCCGAGCCCGATTCCGAACCCGAGCCCGAACCCGAACCCGAACCCGAGCCCGACCCCGAACCCGAGCCCGACTCCGAACCCGAGTCCGACTCCGAACCCGAGCCCGAGTCCGAACCCGAGCCCGAGTCCGAACCCGAGCCCGAGTCCGAACCCGAGCCCGAGTCCGAACCCGAGCCCGACTCCGAACCCGAGCCCGAGTCCGAACCCGAGCCCGACTCCGAACCCGAGCCCG
>CAADGB010000355.1 GCA_900696455.1 uncultured delta proteobacterium | reverse complement strand
CCCGGCGAGCCCATGGCCTACCTGGTCGCGCCGCCGCTCGAGGCCACGCTCGGGCTCGACGCCGCGCTCAAGGCGGCCGCGGCGCGCGCGCACCGTCACGCCCTCATCCTGCCACGCCGCGGCCCGCGTCGGGCGAACCGCGGTCGCGCCCGCGCGCGACCGTCCCGCGACCGCCGGACGCCGCCGCGACCTCAGCGCGCCCGCGGCCGGGCGGCGACGTCGACGACGGTGGCCGCGAACGCGGTGGCGGCCGCCTCGCAGGCGGCCAGATCGCCCGGGGCCTGCCCGGTCAGCCAGGCGCAGGCGAAGTTGGTCTCGGTCGGCGGCGGCACGATCTTGACCGCGCGCACCGCGGCCGCCTTGAGCGCGGCGTCGAGCCCGAGCGTGGCCTCGAGCGGCGGCGCGACCAGGTAGGCCATGGGCTCGCCGGGCGCGAGCCCGGCCTCCCGCGACAGGTAGTGGCCCAGGGCGCCGATCACGTGCGGGAACACGGTCACGCCGCGCGCGCCGTCGGCGTCGTAGAAGCAGGCGTCGTGGGCGAGGCAGACCTGGACCGCCGCCAGCCCGTCCTCGATCGCCTGGGGCTCGGCGGCGGCGAGGACGCCCAGGATCTCGCCCGACAGCCGGCCCGAGGCGTGGGCGCTGCCCGCGTAGAAGCTGCGCGCGAACACGACGTCGACCGCCGCGTGCTTGGTGGCCTCGTCGAGGGCGACGTAGAGGGCGTCGTCCTGATCGCAGGTGACCAGGCCGAGCGCGACGTGGCGCGCCGGGTCGGCGCCGTAGGCGGCGAGCACCGCCGGGTCGGCGGCCGGGATGCGCCGCACCGACAGGACGGTGGGGACGATGGGCTCGAGCATCACCGCGGACCTCCCGCCGGCGCGCCGCCGCACGCCACCAGCCGCTGCCGCACCTGCGGCGCGCGGTAGCCACGCTCGACCGGCGCGTCGACGCGATCGAGATCGAGGCCGACGCCGCTGGTGCCCTGCTCGATCATGGCCGCGGCCAGGGCGGCGAGGCGGAGCGCGGCCTCGGCCGGCGGCGTGCCGCGGGCGTGCAGGTTGCTCATCATGTTGCGGTCGCCGTCGGTCTTGCCCACCTGCGGCCGGTGCACCAGGTACGCCGACAGCCCGTCGCCGGTGCCGAGCCCGGGGCGCTCGCCGAGCAGGATGATCGCCACCCGGGCTCCGACCTCCTGGCCGATCTCGTCCTCGAGCCAGACCCGGGCGAAGCGCGCGCACACCGGCGTGCCGACGCGCAGGCCGCGCCCGGCGCAGGCCGCGGCCAGGGCCTCGTACAGGGCCGGGCCGCTGGTCATGCACGCGGTCGCCGACAGGCCGTCGGCGAGGACGAGCTGGACGTCGGGGTCGCGCGCGGCCTGGTCGCGCAGGCGCTGCAGCGACGCCGGCGCCAGACGCCGTCCGAGATCCGGACGGAGTAGGAACTCGCGGTGGCTGGCGACCCGCGACGCCAGGGGCAGGAAGCCGTGCTCCTCGGCCCAGCCGTCGGGGAGCTCGGCGGCGACCGCCTCGTGGGCCACCGCCAGCTCGGCCTGGAACTGGAGCACGACGTCGGTGGCGTAGCGGGTGCCGACGTGGCCGATGCCGAGGAGCGCGGTGGTGTGGCGGGCGGCGGCGCCGGCGCGCAGGGGCTCGCGGCGCGGCGCGTAGACCCGGGCCGGCGGCGCCGGCACGGTCGGCAGCGCCACCCGCGGCGGCGCCGGGTCGCTGGCGCCCAGGCGGGCGCGCAGGGCCGCCACCAGGTCGCGGGTGACGCTCACGCCACCACCGCCGCGTCGCCGAAGCGCGGCCCGGGCTCGCCGCCGCGGGTGATGCCGCGGGCCTCGCACCAGGCGTCGAACTCCGGGGTCGGCCGCTTGCCGAGCAGGCGGCGCACCGACGGGATGTCGTGGTAGCTCGTCGACTGGTAGTTCAGCATGATGTCGTCTCCCACCGGCAGGCTCATGAGGTAGGCGCAGCCGGCGGCGCCGAGCAGGACCTTGAGGCTCTCGAGCTCGTCCTGGCTCATCGCGGCGTGGTAGGTGAAGCAGGCGTCGCAGCCCATGGGCAGGCCGAGCAGCTTGCCCATGAAGTGATCCTCGAGCCCGGCCCGGGTGATCTGGGCGCCGTCCTCGAGGTACTCCGGGCCGATGAAGCCGACCACGGTGTTGACCAGGAACGGCCGGTAGCGGCGGGCCAGGCCGTAGCAGCGGGCCTCGAGCGTGAGCTGATCGGCGCCGTGGTGGGCGGCGCTCGACAGCGCCGAGCCCTGCCCGGTCTCGAAGTACATGACGTTGGGGCCGCGGCTGGTGCCGCGCTCCTTCATCGTCGCCCACGCCTCGTCGAGGAGCCCGACGCTGACGCCGAAGGCGCGGTTGGCCGCCTCGCTGCCGCCCAGCGACTGGAACATCAGGTCCATGGGGCAGCCCAGCTCGAGGGCCTTGAGCTGGACGGTGACGTGCGACAGCACGCAGTGCTGGGTCGGCACCTGGTGCCGGCGCAGGACCTCGTCGATGGCGGTGAGGATCGCGGCGGTCGACGCCGGCGTGTCGGTGGCCGGGTTGACGCCGATCACGGCGTCGCCGCAGCCGTAGGCCAGGCCCTCGCGCATCGAGGCCAGGATGCCCTCGACGTCGTCGGTGGGGTGGTTGGGCTGGACCCGCGACGACAGCCGGCCGGGCAGCCCCAGGGTGCTGTTGGCGCGGACCACGACCTCGCACTTGGCGCCCACGGTCATGAGGTCGAGGTTCGACATCAGCTTGCACACCGCCGCCGCCATCTCGGGGGTGAGCCCGGGCCCGACCGCGCGCAGGAGCGGGCCGGTGGTCGTGGTCTCGAGCAGCCACTCGCGGAACTGGCCCACGGTCAGGTGGGCCACGGCGCGGAAGGCCTCCTCGTCGAGGTCGTCCTCGACCGCGCGGGTCAGCTCGTCGGCCTCGTAGGGGATGACCGGGTGCTGGCGCAGCTCGGCCAGGGTCAGCCCCGCCAGCACCGCCCGCGCCGCCACCCGCTCCACCGCGCTGCGCGCCGACACCCCGGCCAGATCGTCGCCGCTCTTGGGCGGGTTGGCGCGGCCGAGCAGCTCCTTGACCGAGTCGAAGCGGTAGCGCACCCCGCGGATCGCGCAGGACAGATCCACCCGCGTACTCTACTATCGAGGCCGTCATGATGCGGACCGCCACCGCCGCGATCGCGGGCGCCCTGGCCCTGGCCCTCGCCGCCGGCCCCGACCTCGCCCGGGCCGAGCCCGGCCGCGACGCCCCGCCGCCGCCGCCGCCGCCGCCGCCGAAGGTCGAGCCCCGGGCCGAGAGGGTCGAGGACGTCCTGAGCGGCCAGCTCCTGATCAGCGACCGCGCGCTGCCGACCACGGCGCCGTCGCCGGCCGAGCACGTCCGCAAGCTCAAGGCCCAGGCCCGCGGCGCCCTCCGCTTCGATCCCGCCACCGGCGTGGCCACGATCCACTACGCCGGCTTCTTCGCCCGCCCGGCCGACGCGGTCAGCCTCGAGCTGGTCATCTACGACGTCAGCGACGGCCGGCGCGAGCGGGTCGGCGCCCACGAGATCGCGATCACCCGCGGCAAGCGCAGCGCCTACGGCGCGCTGGTGGTGCGCGCCACCGACTACCCGCCGCGCCGCACCTACCGCCTCCAGCTCGAGCTCCGGCGCGCGGTCCTGGCCGCCGGCACCGTGAGCCTGCGCGACGGCCGGGGGCCGCCGCCGCCGGCGCCCGACGCCGGCCCGTCCCGGCGCGCGGTCCAGACCGCGGGCCGCTGAGGGTCTGATACCCTGGGGGTGATGGTCGAGCGCGGGATGACCTGGCGGACGCTGCTGGCGCGCGCCGCGACCCGCCCCGCCATCGACGAGCCGCTCGACGCCGTCCACCTGCGCGGCTTCTGGGCGATGACCCGGGCGATGGCGGTGATCGCCTTCGTCTTCGACATCGGCCTGTGGCTGAGCCTGCGCGGCGATCCCCACATCGAGCCGCGCACGGTCGACACCTTCGCCGCCATCAACCTGCCGGCGCTGGCCCTCATGTTCGCCCTCGGCCGCGCCGCCGCCCACCGCCAGGTCCCGGCGGTGGTGCCCGCGCTCACGATGCTCCTGGCCCACCTCACCGTGGTGGTGTGGGTCCAGGCCACCGGCACGCTGTCGAGCTACTTCATGGTCGCCGGCGCGATGCTGGTGGCGGCGCACCGCGCGCTCCTGTCGTGGACGATGGGCGTGGCCAGCCTGGGGATCCTGCTGGCGCTCCACGGCGGGGCGGTCGCGCTCGAGGAGCTGGGCGTGCTGGCGCGGGCGCCGCTCTACACCAGCGCGCCCGGCGCGGTCTACGACGCCGCCGCGATGCGGGCCTCGGTCTTCCTCTCGATCGCCAGCGTCTACGGCATGACCTGGCTGGGCGGCAACCTGCTGGTCGCCAACCTGCGCGCCACCCAGCGCGCCCTCGACAACGCCGAGCGGCGCCTGGCCGCCGCCGCCGACAACGTCCGCGAAGGTCGCCTGACCGGCCACACCGTCGCCGGCTACCGCCTGCACGAGGTGATCGGCCGCGGCGGCATGGCCGAGGTCTACCGCGGCGTGCGCGCCGGCGAGGCGGCGGCGACCGCGCCCGCGGTGGCGGTCAAGGTCATGCACCCGCACCTGGTCGACGACGAGCACCTGGTGGCCCGCCTGCGCCGCGAGGCGATGCTGGCGTCGCGCCTGCCGCCGGCGGTGACCGCGGCGGTGCGCGAGGTCCACCTCGCCGGCCCCGGCGAGCGGGTGGTGGTGCTCGACCTCCTGCACGGCGAGGATCTGGCGGCGCGCCTGCGCCGGCTGCGCAAGCTCCCGGTCGACGACGCGGTCGCGCTCCTCGTGGCGATCTGCGCCGCGGTCGAGGTCGTCCACGCCGCCGGCATCGTCCACCGCGACCTCAAGCCCCACAACCTGTTCCTCCTCGACGACGGCACGGTCCGGGTGCTCGATTTCGGCATCGCCCGCGCCCGCGACGACCAGGAGTCGCTGACCCAGACCGCGGCCGTCCTCGGCACCCCCGGCTACATCGCGCCCGAGATGGCCGAGGCCGGCGCCGCCGCCCTCGGCCCCGAGGCCGACGTCTACGCGCTGGGCGTGATCGGCTTCCAGCTCCTCACCGGCGAGCGCCCGGCCGCCCTCGAGAGCACGAGCGGGCGGAGCAGCGGCGACGCCCCCCGCCCGGCCCGCCTGGTGCCGGCCGTCGGGCCGGCGCTCGACGCGGTGATCGCCCTGGCCATGGCCCGCTCGCCGTCGCGTCGCTACCGCACCGTGGCCGCGTTCGCCGCCGACCTCGCCCACGCCGTGGCCGGCACCCTGCCGCCCGAGGTGGTGCGCAAGGCCGACCCCGCCGCCGGCGGCTCGCTCGAGGACACCTTCGTGGCCCGGCCCTCGGCCTGAGCCCTCCATCTCTCCGGTCGGCCTGCGCCCTTCACCGACCGCGGTCGGGGCTCGCGGGAACCGAACGGGACGCAGCCGCGGCTTGTCGGCCTTCGACACGCCGCGTCCCCGCGCGAGCGACGTCGGGCGCTTGCCGGCGCCGTTCGCTGGGAGGCGCCGTCCAGCGCGTCGATCCGGATCCCCCTTGCGTCCACCGGCGGCGTGGTTATCGCGCTGGGACAGGACACCTGCCCAGGAGGACGCACATGCCCATGATCGTTTTCCGGGACGACGCGGGCCGTTCGGCCGCGCGTCCCTCGTGGTTCCCCCTCACCCTGGGGCTGGCGCTCGCCGCCCTGCTCGTGATCGCGCCGGGCCACGCCGCCGCCGGGCCCGTCGCGGGCCCCACCGCCGACCCGCCCCGGACGTGGTGGCCGTTCCAGGACGTGGCGCTCGGCGTCACGGTCATGGACCTGTCACCGGCGATGCGCACCCACCTCGGCGCGCCGGTCGATCGTGGCGTGCTCGTCGCGTGGGTCGCGCCGGGCACGGCGGCGGCCGACGCCGGCCTCACCGCGGGCGACGTGCTGGTCGCGCTCGACGGCCAGGCGGTGACGCACCGCCGCGCCCTCGACGCTGCCCTGGCGGCGACCGCCGCGCGCGACGCCATCGCCGTGGACTACGTGCGAGCGCGGACCCCGCGCAGCGCCCGGATCGCCCTCGCCGCGCGCCCCGACGCCGAGCCTGGCGACGGCACGTTCCTCCACCGCTGGCTCGAACGGCTGCGCGCTGCGGCCGCCGGCGACGTGGTGGCGCGTCGCCCGGAGCCGGCGCGGTGAGGCCACGGCCCACCGCAGCCTGGGCTCCGCGGGCCCTGGTCGCGCTCGCCGACGTCGTCTGCCGGGCGCGGGTCACCCGCGTCCTCGGGGAGCGAGGCTGGCAGGTGGAGCCGCACCCCAGCGGCTTCCACCTGGTCGGCGCGCTCGAGCGGCTCGTCGCCGGTGAGGCCACCGTCCCGTGGCCCAGCCTGATCGTCGTCGACGCGATCTCCGCCGGCTGCCTCGGCACCACGCTCGCCGCCGGCCTGCGCGAGCTCGAGGTCCCGGTCCCGATCGTGCTCGTCGACGCGAACGGCCACGCGGCCGAGGACCAGGCGCGCCGGATCTACACCGCCACCCCCGCGATCGCGCCAGCCGTGGTCGCCGCGCTCGCCGGCGACTGGCCCCGCCCGCTCCTCGCCGCCAGCGCGCGCCGGCGGGACGCGGCATGACGGTGACCGGGCGGTGACGTGGCAGGGCGTCACGCCCGCACCGCGGCCCGCGCCCCGCCGCGTCAGTCGTGGACGACCGCGCAGCGGCCGGCGAGGCACGCCGCGTGGGCGCGGGCCGGCGGGCACATGCCGCCGGCCGGGTGCAGGCAGGTCCCGCCCCAGCGCGCCCGCACCGCCTCGTACGGCGCGGCGGCGGCGACGGCCACGGCCGCGGTGAAGCAGGTCGCGGTCAGGAGCCGGCAGTCGGCGTCGGCGCGGCAGGCCAGATCAGCCGCCGGGAGCTGCCCCCAGAACCAGCCGAGCTGGCCGCAGTGGTACTGGCGCGCCAGCGCGTCGCGGGCGTCGCGATCGTCGTCGCGCGCGGTGCTCCAGGCCCCGACCGCGGCCACGACGCGGAGGCTGCCCGGGCCGGCGGCGGTGGCGATCCACGCGTCGGCGCTGCTCACCAGCGGCACGACGTCGCCGCCGTGCCAGCCGACCACCTCCGCCAGCGGCGTGCACAGCCGCGGCGGCGGCGCGCCGCCCGCGCCCGCACCCGCGATCGTCCGCATGCCGGACACGCAGACCGCGCCGTCGGCGACCTCGAGCCGGCCGCGATGGAGCCCGTGGAGCCGGGGCGCGAGCTCGCCCCAGGTGGCGACGAGGTCGTCGACCCGCGGCCGCGTCGCCGCCGTCCCCGCGCCCGCGCCCGCGCCCGCGCCCGCCCCCGTCCCCGCCCCCGCCCCCGCCGCCGTTCCCGTCCCCGCCTCCGCCCCAGT
>CAADGB010000354.1 GCA_900696455.1 uncultured delta proteobacterium | reverse complement strand
GCGACCCGATGGCCCGCAAGCGCCCGGAAAACAGGGCAGAAACGACAAGCCCCTCGACGGACGTGCCGGCGAGGGGCCTGTAAAGTGGAACGCCCAGACGGACTCGTCTGGGCGTTCAAAAGCTCCGCAAGCCGAGCCATTCGCGAACACTCTCCGGGTGAGCAACCGGGACAGATTCGCCGACTCGCACCGTCCCAGAAAGCCGTTCGCATTGCGAATGCAGCAGGTTGATCGCGACGCGCCGGGACAGATTCGCGGATTCGCAGTGTCCCGCCACGCCTGCGGGGCCGGTCGTAGCGTGCCCCGGTTCGAGCCCAGCATGGGCCCCGAATGCCGCACGCAGGGCGCTCACGTTGGCCCAGGGCGCGCCGAGACGCTGGGCGTGGGGTTGGGCCCGGTCGCCGACGAGGGCGCGCACGTGGGCCCGTTCTGCGCGGGCCGTGTTCAACTCGCCACCGCAGCCACGGTCGTGCCCATGTCCCACGGCAGCGTGACGACGCGGGAGGCGAGGAACGAGCGCTCGCCGTCCGTTGCGTCGGGCGCCAGCATCACGACCTTGCCGCCGTCGCTCCCCGGCCGCACGTCCAGTACGACGCGAACGCGAGGCACCTCCCGGGCGTGAAGAACAACCAGGTCGCCGGGCTTCACACGGCGTGCGGTCAGTCGGTGCTCATCGGGCGTGAGCGCCACGAGTGCGAAGGTCTCCAGGGCCGCGCGATGCACCGCGAGCCACCGCTCTCCATCCACGCGGAAACGGGGTGTGCGGGCGACGCTCTCCTCGAGGATGGTCCATGCCTCGGTGTCGTCCGCGAGCCATGGGCTCAGCGTCGCCAAGAGCTGAACGGCGTACCACTGCTGGTCCTCGATTCCTTCGAGGCCACCTCGTTGCGAGGCCACGGTGATGTCGGTCTCCACGTCCCACGCGAGCCACGCGAGGAGCCCGACGACCATCGACAGCTCGGCGAAGCCGTCGCCGCCCGCCTCGGTGATCGCCCTCGGCGCGAGAGCGTCTGGGCCCCAGCCGACCGCGAGCGCCGCCGACTGGAGCAGGTTCCACTCATCCTCGCGATCGACGAGCTCGTGGTGCATGCGCTTCCACTCGGGGCGCTGCTCGACGAAGCGCAACGTGCGGATGACTCCGAGCACCGCCGCCAACTGCACGACGCCCCGACGCGCGCGGTCGGGTGCAGCGGCAAGCTCGAACTGCCCGTCCATGCGCTTGATGAGGCGTCGAACCTTCCCTCGGCACGCCTTCGCCAGCACCTCGAAGTCCGGTGCCTGCCGCGCGAGTTCGCCGCCTTCCTCTTCGTCGGCGCCGATCTCCTCCTCCTCGCTGCGCGGCCGTGGCGACGACGTCGTCGTGAGCCCCTCGCCGAGCCTACGCATCAGCGCGTCGAGCAACACGACGATGTCACCGCTCGCGAGGCTCCTTGTGCGTCGCGCCGAGGACTTCCGCCCGGCAGCCGAAAGCGCGAGCGATGCCGGAGCCTGGCCCGCCTCCTGGTCCGCACCGGCCCCTGTCGCCGGACGGAGCGGCGTCGTGCGCACCACGTCGTCCGAGTCGAAGATGACCTTCTCCGTCAGCTTCAGCAGCGCCTCGAGCTGCGTCGGATCTTCTTCGAGCGCGCCGAGCGCCTGCCGGAGCGCCTTGCGCGTATCGCCGCCGAGGTTCTTCGCGATGTCCTCGGTGCGGTGAACGACGACGAGCGTGTGACCATCGGCCGAACGCTCCTCGAGGTAGCGGGCGCCGTCGCGCACGGCATCGGGCGCATCGACAACGCCCGCCTCGCGCACGACCGCATCACCGAGGGGTGCGTCCATGTCGCCGGCACCGCGAAGGACCAAGCCGACTCGCAGCGGCTCCTGCGCCAGGAACCCGGTGGGCGTCGGCGTAGCGATGCAGATGTGCCGCGACTCCTCGGCGGTCGCGGACGGTGCTGCCTTCCGGCGTGCGGTGACGGCGTTCCAGTCGGTGGCCGTGACGGCTGGCGCGCCGAGCAGTGCCCCCATTCCGAGCAACTCGGATGCACCCTTGCGGCGATCGGCGACGACGGCCTCCGCGTTGCGCGCGCCCGGTGCCGCGAAGAACGCTGCAACGCTCGGGTTCGCGCTGCCCGTGACGAGCAGCTCGTCCTGCTTGCTGGCGAACCAGAATACCTTCGCGTGCAGGTAGCGCGACGCCCCTTCACGCCGCTGCGGGATGGCCGGGACGCTGGCGATGTTGACCCACTCGACACCCTCGAGCTTCGCGGCCTCGACCGGATCGATCTCCACCGACTCCGGGTCGATGCCGATGACGAGCCGCTTCGGGCGCACCTCGCGCTGAAGCCGCCGAACCAGTGCCAGCGCCGGGTCGAAGAACGGCCCGCCGATGAAGGCGGTCGTGACGTCCTTCGGAATGAGGGGCGCGACCTGCGACCAGAGGTCGGGGCCCGCGCTCGCCTCCGTGAGCAGTTGCCGGTCCTGTGGGCCGGTCCCGAGTGGCCCGTCGAGCCAGGGCACGCCCAGCTTCACGCCCTCGAAGGCCTCGACCACATCGGGAAGGTTCGCGGGCACGAACCCGGCGAGGTAGTCGAGCGCCTGCCGAAACGGCGAACCGCCCGCACGGAGCGCGGCGCCCTCGAGGCGGAAGACGTTGGTGACCTCGTCGTTCAGGCCGAAGCCCGAGAGCGTCATGTTGTGGCTGCCGACGAGCAGCGAGCCCTTCGACTTCCCGAAGCGAAGGAACAGCTTCGGGTGGAACGCGCCGCCGACCTTCACGGGGATGAGGGTGTAGTCGCGGCCGGCGCGACGTGGCCGCAGCTCCTCGATAGCGAACGCCTCGGCGCATCGGGTCGCGTCGACCATCAGCACGTTGTGCGTGCAGCCCGCCGCCATGAGCCGCCGGAGGACCACCTCCTCGTAGAACGGGAAGTAGCAGCTATAGGTCGTGATGACCGACGCGCGAAAGCCGGTCTCGGCGACGTGATCGAGCAGTGACGTGGACGCGATCTCAGCCGACACGGCACGCCTCCAGCTCGGCTCGGCCGCGGTCGGTCAGGAGCATCACACCCTCGTCGTCGTACGCGACGAGGCCGAGGTCGCGGAGGATCTGCTGCGCCCTGCTGACGCGCGGCTGGGTGAAGACCGGGGCCGGCGCCTCGACCACGCGCAGCTCGCCTTCGAGAGGGCGGATGCGGAACGTGTCACGGCGCTCGCCACGCAGCTTGCGGAGCGCCACGCGAAGGTGCCGAGCGACTCCCCACTGCACCGCAAGCCAGCGAACCCACCCCTCGACGGTCAGTCCAGTCCACTCGGCCTTCGAGGCGTGCCGCAACGAGAGCAGGTGAACCTCTCGGGGGTCGAAGTACTCCGGGTCGAGTTCGAAGTCGCCGTAGGGGTACTCGTCGACGCCGCGCGCGAGCAGCGCCAGGAGGATGGCGATGCTCTCTCTCGCGATCTCCTCGAGGTTCGTGTCGTCTTTCAGCGGCAGGTTCTGAAGGCGCCATCCTCGCTGAAGCTCGTGGTCTTCGTTCTGCCAGTCGGCCAGCGCCGGAAGTGCCCCACGAACGCGCGTGACGAGCGCGTCCAGCGGCAGCTTCAGGTCGGCGCCCAGCGATGCGAGCAGTCGGACAGCGACGTCGGCTGCGTCGCTCGCCTGTCGGATCTTCCTGGCCTCGTCGCGCTCGATGGCGCGAAGCACCGCTGCAAAGAGCCCCTGCACGGCGATCGAGAGCAGCTCGTTGCGCTGGTACGTTCCCCAGCCGCGAAACACTCGCTGGTGCGCCTTGGTTACCTGCCACGCCGAGCCGTCGACGAGCGCTCCCGTGTAGGCGGCACCGCGCAGGAGACCCTCGAAGACGTAGTCGGCATCGCGCGCGGGCTGGCTCATGAGGTCGAGCATCAGCCCGAGCGAGGCCCGTCGCGTCGTCCCTCCGTCGCCCTGGAACGGCTCGGTGCGCGCGAGGAACAGATCGAGCAGAAGCTCGTGCTCGGCCGCGTTCTCGTGCAGCTTGCACGGGCAGAACGCCTCCAGCTCATCGAGCTCCTCCCACGTGGAGGTCGGCTGCTCCAGCACGCGGAAGAACGCATCTTGCGGGACGGCGCTCGCGAGCGCCTCCGCGAGCTGCCGCCCGCGCTGCTCGTCGTAGCCGGGATAGCCAGCGCCCTCGTGGTGATCGAGCACGCGAAGGTCACGCAGCGGCCCGAAGTAGTACTGACCGAGCCCGCCGAGCTTGTTCTTGAAGTAGCGGTTCGGGCCCTCGAGGGTGGCGTAGTCCTCGAGAGTGAAGCCCTCCGCGTCCTCCGCGATGCGCAGCAGCTTGTCGCGCCCGACCATCGCGCGCCCGTGCAGCCCATCATCTCCGTCGCCGACGACGCGGGCGTGACGGATCGCGACGAGCGCGAAGAGGCACTCGGCACGCCTCAGCACGCGACGGAACTCATCGACGGAGTGGTCGGGGTAGCGCCGCTCGAATGCCCAGACCACCCACGGGTGGAACGAGTAGTAGCGGGCCCGGTCGGTGACGTTCGTGATGCCAGGGAGGAGCTGGCCGTAGAGCGCGATGCAAGGCGCCTGCACGCCGAGGTGATCGAGGCCTCGGATGGGCTCGGGCGGCTTCACCCACGCGACAGTCTCGGCTGCTGCCATCTACCGTGCCCCCCTCATCAGCGTTAGCTTGCCGTCGCTCCCGCGATGCCAGGCGCGAAGAGTCGCTGCACGAGGCTTGGGACCAAGAGGCTCTGTTCTTCTGCCGCCGCCTTCTGCAGTCGACGCGCTTCGTCGACCTCGTTGAACACGCGATCGAACCACCGCTGGCGCTCCACCGTTGGCACCGGAACCGGAATCGCTTGCAACGCCTTCGCGGTGAGCGTCCTGTTTCGGGCTGCGGTGCCGGGCGATGCCGCGTGCACCTTGTCGAAGCCGTCTGGCGTCGTGAAGTAGTACCAGAGGAACGATGGCACCACGCGGTCGCTCCGCGCTTCGCACGTGAGCATCCGGTGATTGCCCACGCAGTCGTCGTCCTCGGGTTTCGCGACTGCAATGGCCTTCTCCCAGGCCATGATGTTGCTGAACACGAGGTCGTCCTTCTTGACCCAGTAAAGGTCCTGCCAGGAGAACTCTGCGCCAACGACTGTGCGGCGCTGGAAGGTACCCTTGTAGAAGCTGCGAACCCCCAGCTCGGTGTAGCTGGCTTCTGGATCGATGCGGACTTCACGCCGTACCACCGGTGCAACCTCGCCGAGAGGCGCGCGCGTCGCCCCATCCGAGGCCTTCTGGTAGGCACTCATCAACAGCGCTTCGAGTTCGCCTTCGACATTCGTGCGGATCTTGTGCGCCTCGCGGACAGCGCCCTGCACCGCATCAACGTGCGCGACGATCGCACGCTGCTTCTCCAGCGATGGCGCGAGCAGGCTACATCTCAGGAGGTCGTTGGGATGTAGCCGTCGCCTCCGGGCGTTCGTGCCTGTGCTCTCGCCCGAGAGCGACTTCCATACGGCCGGTACGCCGAGGAGCAGCTCGAGGAACCGAGGCAGCAGCAGGTCGGAGTTGATGGCGAATGCAGGGAACTCAGGGGACACGACGCAGCCGTCACATTCGGGCGGCACCACGCCGAACGCCCCCTCCCACGCGCCGACCTTGAGGTAGACGAGCTCGCCCTGCTGAAGCCGCGTGACGAGTCGGTACGAGAACTCTGACCCGGTCCTTGACTGACTTCGGAAGACACCTCTGCCGAACGAATAGACGCCCGCGAAGTCGTAGGTGGCGCTGGCATCGACCGCCACGTCGGGCTTTCGGAAGCGCAACGCCGACGTGAGGGGTACTCGCTTCCAGTCGCTACCCATGCGTCACCTCACCGAGCAGCCGCTTCACGCGATCCATGATGGCTGCGATCTGAAGCTCCTTGGTCCTGATGCTCTCGGCCAACGTCTCAGGCGGGAGCATCATCACGTCTTGGGCTCCGCGTGGGTTGCGGCGATCCAGGTTGCAGCCAGCCTCGATGAGTTCGGCGGCGGGCGTCTTCCACGCGCGATCCGTCTCCTCGCGCTTGCCCCACCATGCACGGCACTCGTCGAGTTCGGCGAGTTGGAGGGGCGCCGTCTTGGTGTAGTTGCGTCGTCCCTCGGGCAGAGCGTGCTCGTAGAACCACACGTCCGTCGACGGGCCCGACCGATCGAAGAAAAGGATGTTCGTCGGGATGTTCGTGTAGGGCGCGAAGACGCCGTTGGGCAGTCGGAGGATCGTGTGCAGGTTGAACTCTCGCAGCAGCTCCTCCTTGATGCGCGCCGCAATGCCGTCGCCGAAGAGAACGCCGTTGGGCACGACGACCGCGGCGCGTCCGGGCTTTGGCGCGCGCTTCAGCTTCCGCATGATGAGCTGGAGGAAGAGCAGCGCGGTCTCGGCGGTCTGCTTGTCCTCGGGGAAGTTCGAGAGGATGCCGCGCTCCTCCTCGCCACCGAACGGCGGGTTCGTGAGGATGACATCGACTCGCTCCTTGTCGCCGATCTCGCGCAGGGGCACCGAGAGGCTGTTGCCCGGCTCGATGCGCGGCGTCTCAAGGCCGTGGAGGAGCAGATTCATCTGCGCGAGCAGGTACGGCAGCGGCTTCGCTTCGTTGCCGAGGATGGTCCCCTGCTGAAGCTGGCGGCGCTGCTGCACCGTCTTGCACTGCTTCTCCATGTGCGAGTAGGCCTCGACGAGGAAGCCGCCCGTGCCGCACGCCGGGTCGAGCACCATCTCGCCGATCTTCGGGTCGATGACATCGACCATGAAGCGGACGACCGAGCGCGGCGTGTAGAACTCGCCCGAGTCGCCGGCCGCGTCGCGCATCTCCTTGAGCATCGACTCGTAGAAGTTGCCGAGCGTGTGGATCTCGTCGGACGACGTGAAGTGGATGCCGTTGATCTTGTTGATGACGTCGCGGAGCAGGTAGCCGTTGATCATCCGGTTGACCGTGCCCTTGAACACGGTCGCGATGACGTCGCGGCGGTCACCACCCTCGGCGCCGCGCAGGGCACGGAGGTACGCAAAGAGGCCCGCGCCTTTCGATCCGTCGGGGCGGCGGCACTCCTCCTGGTTGATGAACGCGATCAGCTCGTCGCCCGTGATGCCGTCTTCCTTCGCGGCCCAGTCTCGCCAGCGGTATGGCGCCTCGATGGCAGGCTTGAACTTCTTGCCCGAGAGCTTTGCCTCCTCCGCGCGCATCGACTCCATGTCGTCGAGGAACTTGAGGAACATGATCCACGTCAGGACCGGGATGCGGTCGATCTCGCCGCTCAGCCCCTTGTCCTTGCGCATGATGTCCCGCGAGGACTTGAGGATCGTCGCAAGGCGCTGGGCGGTGGTCGCGGGCATGCCGTTCGCGCCATTGGCGCCGGCACCATTCCGGTTCGCCGTCGTCTTCGTCTTCGTCTTCTTCACTGCCATCAGCTCGTTCTCTCGTGCGAGCCATTAGGCCGCGTAAAGGATGGTCTGCAACTCATGAATCGCCTCGCGGAGCTTCTCCGCGCCGCCGAAGTGCTTGGCGATCTCGATGACGTTGCCGTGGTCGGAGATGGGCGGCACCTGCAGCACGTCAGGTAGGACGAACTGCGCAGTGCCGTGCTCCGCGTACTTCTCGAGCAGCTCCTCGAGGATCTGCCTCGCGAGCCCCGAGTGCTTCTCAAGGAACTCGCGCCGCTCCTTGCGGACACGGTCGGCGCGCTCGCGGCGCGTCTTCAGCGGCGCGCTGTAGGCGACGTGGCACTGCAGGTCGAAGGGGTCGGCGTCGGGCTGCGACGTGACTTTGGTCAACTCGTCGAAGTCGATGCCGCGCTCGGCGAGCCGCTCGATGATGTCGGCGCGCTTCTCCGGGTCGGCCCACGCCTCGCGTAGCTCGGCCGCCGTCGGGAAGAGGGTGCGAACGCGCTCGGCCGTGTAGTCCGTGAACTGCACGACGCGGAGTTGCTTGCCCTCGGGATCGAGCTCGTAGACGAGGTGCGCCGCGACCTGCACCTGCCCGCCATCGAAGTAGTACTTGCGCGGCTCGCCGTCGTCCTCGTCATCGGGCGAGAGCCCGCCGCCATAGGGCGGTCCGGGCGGCTCCGAAACCTTCAGGGGCTCGGGCTCGTCGACCTTGTACGTCTCCGGTTTCGGCTTGCCCTTGTCGTCGATCTCCTCCTCGCTCACACGAGCGGGCTCGCCGTCGAAGTCGGGGTCGGCGAAGAGCGTCGTGGCCGAGCCGGTGTAGTCGAGGATGTTGAAGAACAGCTTGCCGTAATCGTCGCGCACGCGGGTGCCGCGACCGATGATCTGCTTGAACTCGCTCATCGAGCCGACCACGCGCACGAGCGCGACATTCTTCACGGTGGGCGCGTCGACGCCGGTCGTGAGGAGCTGGGACGTGGTGAGGATGACCGGCGTCTGCTTCTCCAGCTCCTGGAAGCGACTCAAGTGCCCGCGCCCGACGTCGCCCTCGTCGGAGGTCACGCGGCAGACGAAGTCCGGGTGCTTCTGCACGAGGTCGGCGTTCAGGTTCGAGAGTGCTCGGCGCATCTCGTCGGCATGCTCCTGGTCGACGCAGAAGACGATGGTCTTGCCGTAGCGGTCGGTGTTCTTGAGGAACTCGGTGAGGTGCGCCGCGATGGCGTTGGTGCGGGCGCGCAGCGCGACGACGCGCTCGAAGTCCTTGGTCGTGTACTCGCGGTCAGGGATCTCGCGCCCCGTGCGGTCGGTCTCGCCGGCGTTCGGACGCCAGCCGGCCGCGTCGAACGTCGTGATGACCCGGTGAACGCGGTAGGGCGCGAGGAAGCCATCCTCGATGCCTTGCTTGAGGCTGTACTGGAAGATGGGCGCGCCGAAGTACGAGTACGTGTCGCGGTTGTCCTCGCGCAGCGGCGTGGCCGTCATGCCGATCTGGTACGCGGGCTCGAAGTACTCGAGGATCTCGCGCCAGCTACTCTCGTCGCGCGCGCTGCCGCGATGGCACTCGTCGATGATGATGAGGTCGAAGAAGTCTTTGGAGTACTCCTTGAAGAGCGCCGGGCGCCCCTCGCCACCGGCCAGCGCTTGGTAGATGGAGAAGTACATCTCGCGGCTCTTCACCGCGTTGCCGCCTTCGATCTTCGCGCGGGCGTCACCGAAGGGCGCGAACATCTTGGCGTAGGGATCGTCGACGAGGATGTTGCGGTCGGCGAGGAAGAGGATGCGCGGCTTGCGGTGGTCGCCCGTGCGGTTCCAGCGCGCCGACCAGAGCTTCCAGCAGATCTGGAAGGCCACGAAGGTCTTGCCGGTGCCGGTCGCCATCGTGAGCAGGACACGCTTCTGCCCCTGCACGACGGCCTGCACCGCGCGGTTGATGGCGATCTCCTGGTAGTAGCGGGGCGACTTCCCGAGGACGCTGAAGCCGGGCGTGAGGAGCCGCTCGGCGGCCTCCTCGGTGAGCTTCTCGCCGCCGCGTAGGCGAGCCCAGAGATCCGCGGGCGTCGGGAATTCCGTGAGCTCGCGCTCGAGCCCCGTGAGGAAATCGAACTCAACGATGCCGTGACCGTTCGTGGCGTAGGCGAACTTGAGCCCGAGGACGGTCGCGTAGTCCTTCGCCTGCTGAAGCCCGTCGCTCGGCGACTTGTACGCGGCCTTCGCCTCGACGACGGCGATCGGGAAGTCGCGCGTGTATCGCAGCAGGTAGTCGGCGCGCTTCTGCGCCTGCCGCCGGGCCCTGTTGCCGAAGACAACGATGCGCCCATCGGTGAAGGATTTCTGCTCCGTGAGCGAGTGCGGATCATTCTCCCAGCCCGCCGCCTGGAGCTTCGGGACAACGTACTTCCTACAGGTGTCGGCTTCGTTCATCGACGCGTGCCTCCCTTCCGCGTCGACGCCTTGGGCTTCGCCTCGGGCTGCTCGGGAGCGCCCGGGCCCTTCACCTGCGCCGCCATCCACGAGTCGAGGTCCTGGCGACGGAAGCGCCACTGCCCGCGCACCTTGAAGCAAGGCAGCTCGGACTTCTGCGCCATCGTGTAGACCGTCTTCTCGGCCACCTTCAGGAGAAGGGCGACCTCGGCGACGGTCAGAATCTCGTCGGCCATGACGACCGGCTCCTTCGGCAAGGCGTGGTAACGCATTCCAACCGTTGCCAGTGTATGGTACAAGTTGCGCGCGCCACAAGAGGGCCGCGCGGTGCGGCTCACGAACCTGGCGAATGGACCCGCACACGCGAGCTCGTCGAGACCAAGACCGAGATGGTCAGGCCGGGGGAGTGGTGGCGGATTCCGGTAGAGTTGCGCTGCGATGGACCTCGCCCTGATCCCAGAACAGAACCTCCTCGAGGCAGGCGCGCTGCCCTACGGAGATCTCGTTCGCTTCGCGACGCGCGAGGGGCGACGCCCGCGCCCGATCTACCAGATCCACAAGTGGTTCGCGCGGCGCCTCGGGTGCTCGTTCCGCGCCGTGCTCGTCGGCGCGGTCTCGGAGCCGACGGCCGACTTCTGGAAGGCGTACTACGAGACAGGGAACCTTCAGGGAGTCACCGTCCTCGACCCGTTCGTCGGCGGCGGGACCTCGGTCGTCGAGGCCGCGCGCCTCGGCGCATCGGCGATCGGCATCGACGTCGACCCCATCGCGTGCGCGGTCACGAACGCCGAGCTGACCGCCGCGACGCTCGAGGACCTGCTACCGACGCTGCGCGCACTCCAGGAGCGCGTCGGCAAGAAGCTCGCACCGCTGTACGCCGTGAAGGGCCCCGACGGCGCGCAGCTCACCGCCGTCCATTTCTTCTGGGTCCAGGTCGTCGCGTGCCCGTCGTGCAAGAAGGTCGGCGAGACCCATCCGAACTACGTCCTCGCCGAGGAGGCTGGCCAGAGGCGGTGGGCGTTCTGCCGGAAGTGCCACGAACCCCACTCGCTGAAGGCGACCCAGAAGAGCTTCTCCTGCACGTCGTGCGAGACGAAGACGGTGCTCGACTCAGCGCCCGTGCAGAGCGGCACGTACACCTGCCCGCACTGCGAGGAGCGTACACCCCTCATCAAGCTGGGGCGCGAGACCGAGGCGCCGCCGACGTGGCGCCTGTTCGCGATCGAGGCGACCCCCCGAACAACGGGCCGTTCCGTGCCGATGAAGGAGCGCGTCTTCCTGAAGGCCGCCGCCGCTCATCAAGCGGCCGTCACGCGGGCCACCAAGGCGCTTCGACAGGAGATCGAGGCCGACCCAGAGTTCCTGCCTCACCACGCCATCGAGGAGAAGCACCGCTCGGACACACGCCTCACGGACTACGGCTACCGGCAGTGGTCCCAGCTCTTCAACGACCGCCAGCTCCTGCACCTCGGTCGCCTTGCGCGTGAGATCAAGAAGCTCCCCGAAGACCAGCGCCGCGCCATCGGGCTCGCGTTCAGCAACCACCTCACGACCAACTGCATGCTCACGTCCTACGCGGCTGGGTGGCGACGTCTCACGCCGCTCTTCAGCATCAGGGCGTTCCGGCACGTGCCTCGCCCCGTCGAGCTGAACCCGTGGCTCGAGGGCACGGGCCGCGGCACCTTCCCGAACGCGATCCGTCAGGTGCTGCGCGCGTCGGCGTTCGCCAAGGCGCCGAAGGAGCCCGCGCGCCGGGGCGGGTTCCGCGAAGTCGAGGCCGTGGCGCCGACGACTGCGCCCAGGGTGTTCAGCGGCAACGCGCGCGAGCTCACCGACGTCGAGTCGAATTCCGTCGACATGGTGCTCACCGCCCCGCCGTACTTCGACAACATCACGTACTCGGAGCTGTCGGACTTCTTCCAGCCGTGGCTCGAGCACATGGGGCTCGTGCCCGAGGCCGCGAAGCGCCGCGCGCTCGTGAAGCGGGCGCTCAGTGCGCGCCGGAACAACGAGGAGAGCATCGAGGAGTTCGCCGCGAACCTCGGCGAGGCCTTCGGCGAAGTCCGTCGCGTCCTCAAGCCGCACGGGCTCCTCGCGTTCACGTTCCGGCACAGCACGCCCGAGGGCTGGCTCGCGATGGCGAAGGCACTCGCGCTTGGCGGGCTGAAGCCTGTGCAGGTGCTCCCGATGCCCGGCGAGGCAGGTACGGGGCTGCACACGCACGACGGGACGAGCCTCTGGGACGCGGTCCTCGTGTTCCGCAAGCTCCCCACCACGACGCCGACCGAGAACCTGAGCGAGGAGCAGATCGCCGCCGCGCGCGCCAACGCGCGGCGCTGGCGCGATCGGTTCCGCCGCCAGGATCGGCTTCCGTTCAACGACGCCGACTTCGCCAACCTGTTCCGCGCCTCGCTCGTTGGCGCGAGTCTGGGCCTCTACGGCCACGCAAAGAACGCCGACATCGGCCTTCGCAGCGCACTCGAAAACGTCGTCCAAGGCTGATCGGAGACCGAATGCCGAGCGATCCGAGGCACTGCTGGCCGACGGCGACCACGCAAGATCACCTGAGCCGCGTTGCGTTCGTGTCGCGAGGAGCGCGCGGTGCGCTCGTCGACAACAACATCGCGAGCGTTGCTGTCCTTGCAGGCACGGCGTCGTCGAGTCCCGCCTACGACACTCACCACGTCCTGCGGGCGACGAGGAGCGTGGTTGCGGGGCGAGCCCAGTCGCTCGGAACGCAGCAAGCTTTTGTGCCTCCCCAGACGGGCACATCGGCAGTCATGCCGAAGTGGACCGATCTCCGAATCTACGTCACGGCCGACTTCGACATCGGCAGCGGCATCTCGGTGGCGTTCGGTGTGAAGGGCCAGTTCTGGGTGCGCCCCGATCGGGTTCAAGCAGGGCAGCAGCAATCGCAGATGTTCCCGGCGACAGTGTTTCCGATCGACCAGCGCTCTCTGCAGGTCGAGGAACGCGAGCTGCTTCGCCTCCTCGACGCGGTCTACAAGATGATGCAACAGGCGACGACGGCGGCGCAGAACCCCACCGTTCAAGTCTACCTCTGGGACACGGTCACCTACGAGCATCTGGTGCGAGTGATCGGTCGGCATCTCCCGGCGATCATCGGAAACAAGCAGCTCAAGCACCTTGCGTGGCTGTTCCCGCCCGAGACGGTGGTCGCGAATCCAGACGTGTCCGATCGCAAGTCGCCGCTCACCATCGTGCGCGACGTGGTGCGCGCGATCGTCGCGGCGCCCGTCCCCCACTACTACAGCCTCCTCAACGTTGCGCGGGAGTACCACTCGACGCACACGCAGGCGCCGTACAACCAGTTCCAAGTTCCCGGGCTCTTTGAGGACCCGCTGTCCGACCAGATTCCCTCCGAGCGCGCGCACGAGATCTGGTCGAGGGCAACCGGGACGAGGCCTTGGAACGTCCAGCTTCAGCAGCTTGAGCGAACCGTGAAGACGCGGCTCAGCGCGCTCGAAAGCGTCTCGAAGCGCCTCGAGGACGACCTGCGCCAGCAGCTCAGCCAGACCGCCCCGCGCATCGCCGATCTCGGGCCGCCGACCCTCCCGGCGAAGATGAGCTACGACGGACGACTTTGGTACGTCTTCGCGAAGCTCAACTCGGCGCTCACCGAGCTCGAAGTGCAGCAGACGCGCGCGATGCCGCCGCACGAACGTGAAGCACGCTTCCGTTCGGCGCTCCTGACGACGCGCCTGTCGCCCACTGCTGCGGCGCCCCACCTCGCGCGGCTGAACCTCACCGCTGCCACCGGACGCTGGGTGTACGAATTGGCGCCTGGCTCCCGTGAGGTCCGCGCGAGAGACGGGGACATCAACTTCGCGCTCGCTCCGGTCAACGCCCCCGGCTTCCTCGACAGGACCTTGGCGCAGGTGACGAACGGCGCAACGCTCCCGCTGCCGGGCAAGTCGACGGCCTACTCACGCATGGAGAAGGTGGCCGGCGTCCATGTGGCGGCAGTGGATCGCGACAACGGCGTCATCGTCGTGGACGTGAACGACTACTGGCTCGCCACGCTCACCGCCGCCGAGAACGCGGGGCTGCTCTCGTTTGCGCAGGACGTAATGCTCGACCCAGTGCATCAGGACTTCCTCCTCGATCGCATGCAGGCGACCCTCAACGCCATCGGCAGCCCGCCGATCGCACAAGCGCTACCGGCGGTCGCGCAAGCGCTGGGCGGCAAGATGAAGCCGCGCGCAGGCACCGCATCCCCGGCGGCAGATGTTCTGTGGGACGGTCAGCGCCTCCACGCGACGCCGACCGGCCGCGTGCTTCCGGCGACCCAGCAGCGACTGACCCAGGGCGGCATCAACCTGAACCCGAGCCAGTGGCAGGCATGGGCGGACTCCCTCTCGCGGCGGCTGCAACTTGTGTGGGGACCGCCCGGGACCGGCAAGAGCAGCACCCTACGAGCAGTCCTCCTCGGAGCCCTCCATGAAGCTGCGACGCGGGGCGTCCCTGCGCGCATCCTGATCTCGGGGCCGACGTACGAGGCCATCGACAACGTTCTCCTCCGCGTCGCGGATGACCTGACGCAGGGCTCTTTGGCTCTGCCGCAGGTGACGATCGCGCGCCTCCGCTCTTCTTCACGAGTCGCTTCGCCACGTGTTCCACCGGCGATCGACGTCGTCACTGGGACGCCGCAGCACAAGCAACTGACGACGCGCCTCCAGGGAAGCCAAGGGCTCACGCTCGTCGGCGGAACCGTTCACCAGGTCCACCGGCTCCTCGATGGCGCGGGAAGTCCCGTCACGCCGCTGTTCGACCTCATCGTGCTGGACGAGGCCTCTCAGCTCGACGTCGGCACGTCGACGCTCGCGATCGCCGGGCTCGCGGACAACGGCGGGGTGGTCGTTGCCGGCGATCCCAAGCAACTTCCCCCGATCCATCAGGCACAGGCGCCCCTCGGGCTTGAGCCCTACGTTGGGCCGGTGTTCACGTACTTGCAGGAGCGCCACCAGATCCCTCCGGCGATCCTCAACACGAACTACCGGTCGAACAACACGATCGTCAGCCTCGGTCAGGCGGCCGGGTATCCTCCCGGGCTGGTCGCGCACTCGGGCGCGCTTGCACTCGACCTCCTGTCGCCGCCGCCGGCGACGCCGACGGCACCCGCGAACTGGCCCGCACACCTGCACTGGACCCCCGAGTGGGCGACCTTCTTGAACCCGGCGCAGCCTTGCTCCGTGTTCGTCTACGACGAAGGCCGCAGCAGCCAGTGGAACCCCTTCGAGGCCGACGCGGTCGCCTCGCTCGTTTGGTTGCTCTCCGGCTGCATGTCTTCACAGCTCGCCAACGAGCTCGATCGCACGGGCACGGTGAAGGCGCCCTCAGCGTCGTCGTACTCGTCCGATGACTTCTGGAAGTTCGGCGTCGGCGTCGTGACGCCTCACCGAGCGCAGCAGGCACTCGTGGTCAGTGGCCTCCAGCGACTGTTCGGCACGGCCGTGCCGCCGAGCACGATCCGCGAGTCGGTAGATACCGTCGAGCGCTTCCAAGGGCAGCAACGCGACGTGATGATCGCGACGTTCGCTCTCGGCGACCCCGACGCGATCAGCGACGAGGACGAGTTCCTGCTCAGCCTCAACAGGTTCAACGTCATGGCCTCGCGCGCGAGGGCGAAGCTGATCGTTCTCGTCTCGCGGCAGGTGGTCGATCACCTGTCTGCTGATCCCGAGGTGCTGCGTGGGTCGGCGCTCCTCAAGACGTACGTCGAGACGTTCTGCTCGAACCACCGCCCGATGACCCTCGGCTTCAACGCGCCCGCCGGTCTCCGACAGGTCACGGGCGAGTTCCGCTGGCGCTGAGCTTCGTCCAGGCCGACCGCTGCTCGGCCCACGTCCCCGCGTGGGCCACCGCCCGGAGGGTCCGCTCGGCCATCGGCTCGGCGCCGTCGACGGCTTCGAGGGCCAGGACCTGCTCCTGGAGGTCGGCGGCCAGCATGAGCAGGTCGAAGAGCTGCGTGACGCGGGCGCGCGTGAGCCCCAGCTTGCGCGCCAGGGCGGCCTGGTCGGCCACGAGCCCGCGCTCGATGGCGGCCT
>CAADGB010000353.1 GCA_900696455.1 uncultured delta proteobacterium | reverse complement strand
CGGCGTGGCGGGCGCACGGCGCCGGCGTGATCGCGGTGGTGCCCGGGATCGCGGCGCCGGGCGGCGCGCGCCTCGACGCGGCGCCGCTGGCCGACCGCCTGCGCAACGAGCTGGGGCTGGCGGTGGTGCTCGAGGACGCGGCGGCGACCCCGGCCGACGTCGACGCCGTCGTCGCCGCCGGGCGCTGCGACGTCGTGGCGCTGGGCCGCGCGCTGGTCACCGACCCCGGCTTCGTCGAGCGCGCGGCGGCCGCCGCCGGCTGGGGCGGGGCGGGCGCGGGCGGCGCGGCGCCGCCACCGTCGTCGCCGCCCGCGAGCGATGCCTGAGCCGCGGCCGGGAGGCCTCGGATCCGGGGCCACGACGCGGCCGCGCCGCTACCAGCTCGACAAGCGCGGGGTCGCGCTGGTCGCCGCCGGTCACCCGTGGATCTTCCGCGGTGGCGTGTCGTCGGCGGCGGCGGCCTTCGCCGACGGCCAGTGGCTCGCCCTGTACGACGGCCACAACCAGGTCGTCGGCCACGGCGTCTACGCCGCCGCCGGCGCGATCGCGATCCGCGTGATCGCGCGCGGCCCGGCGCGGCCTCGCGGCGCCGAGCTCGCGGCCCGCGTCGACGCCGCCCTGGCCCGGCGCGCGCCGCTCCTCGCCGAGACCGACGCCTACCGGGCCGTCCACGGCGAGAGCGATGACCTGCCCGCGGTCACCGCCGACGTCTACGCCGGCGTGGTCGTGGTCCAGGCCTACGCCGCCGGCGTCGACGGCCTGGCCCGCCTGGTGGCCCGCCGGCTGGCCGCCCGCCTGGGCCCGGTGGCGGTGGGGCTGCGCGCCGGCCACCGCCGGGTCGCGGCCCCGGGGGAGGGCGCCGGGCCGGCCACGCCGCCGCGGGTCCTGCGCGGCCACCCCGGCGAGGAGATCGGGTTCCGCGAGGGGCCCCTGACCCTGGTCGCGCGTCCGCTGGCCGGACAGAAGGGCGGGGCCTTCCTCGATCTGCGCGGCCTGCGCCGCTGGCTGGCCGCCCAGCCCCTGGCCGGCGCCCACGTCCTCAACCTCTTCGCCTACACCGGCACCCTGGGGCTCGCCGCCGAGCACGCCGGCGCCGCCCGCGTCGTCCAGGTCGATCGCGCCACCGACGCCCTCGCCGTCGCCCGCCGCCACCACGTCCGGGACCCGGACCGGCACGAGCTGATCACCGCCGACGTCTTCGCGTGGCTGCCGCGGGCGAGCGGCGCCTACCAGGTCGTGATCGTCGATCCGCCCAGCATGACCTCGCGCATGGAGCAGGTCGCCGGCGTGCTCGCCACCTACCGCCGCCTCCACCGCGCCGCCGCCGCCCGGGTCGGCCCCGGCGGTCACCTGGTGCTGTGCTGCTGCACCTCGCGGGTCAGCCGCGCCCGCTTCGCCGCCGTCGTCGGCGAGCTGACCGCCGGCCCGGGCGCGCGGTGGCGCCTGGTCGCCGACCTGCCGCCCGAGCTCGACCACCCGGTGGGCTTCCCCGAGGCCGACTACCTCAAGGTGATGATCTTGCGTCGCCCCGACGCCTGACCGACGATCGCGACGGGTGCCCGAGCTCCCCGACATCACGGTCTACGCCGAGCGCCTGGCCGCCCGCTGCGTCGGGCACCCCCTGCGCGGGCTGCGCATCGCCAGCCCCTTCCTCCTGCGCTCGGTCGAGCCGCCGGCCACCGCCCTGGTCGGCCGCGCGGTGGTCGGCGTCGGCCGCCTCGGCAAGCGGCTGGTGCTCGACTTCGAGGGCGAGCTCCACGCCGTCCTCCACCTGATGATCGCGGGGCGGCTGCGCTGGAAGCCGGCGGGGGCGGCGGTGCCGGGCAAGATCGGGCTGGCCGCGTTCGACTTCGATCACGGCGCCCTGGTCCTGACCGAGGCCAGCCCCCGGAAGCGGGCGTCGCTCACGATCGTCGCCGGCCGGGCGGCGCTGGCCGAGCTCGATCGCGGCGGGGTCGACCTCCTGTCCGCCGACACCGCGGCGGTGGCGGCGGCCCTGCGCGCCGAGAACCACACGATCAAGCGCGCGCTCACCGATCCGACCGTGATCGACGGCGTCGGCAACGCCTACTCCGACGAGATCCTGCACGCCGCCGGCCTGTCGCCGTTCCGCCAGACCCGGGACCTGTCCGACGACGAACTCGGTCGCCTGCACGTCGCGGCCCGCGCTTGCCTCACCACCTGGATCGAGCGCCTGCGCGCCGAGGTCGGCGACGGCTTCCCCGACGAGGTCACCGCGTTCCGGCCCGCGATGGCGGTCCACGGCAAGTTCGGCCAGCCGTGCCCGCGCTGCGGCGCGCCGGTGCAGCGCATCGTCTACGCCGACAACGAGGCCAACTACTGCGCGCCGTGCCAGACCGGCGGCAAGCTGCTCGCCGATCGCGGCCTGTCCCGCCTGCTCCGGGCCGACTGGCCGCGGACCCTGGCCGAGCTCGAGGAGCGCAAGGCCGTGGCCCGGCAGGGGAATCCCGCCGGCGCCCCCGCCGCGCCGGCCGCCGCCGACACCGCCCGGCGGTCACGCCCCGGTAAGAAACCGCGACCGCGGTAAACCCGCCCGGGCGCTGGTGCGTCTGTCCGTCCACGATGCACGCGCCGCGGGGCCCCGTCCGGTCCGGCGGGGGAGGCGTGCGCGGAAAGAGCCCTACATGCGCAAGCTCCTCGCCAAGGTCCTGTTCTCGGCCGCGCTGGCCACCACGGTCGTCGCCTGCGGCCACACCCCGCCCACCAAGACCTTCGTCAAGGTCGAGCAGGTCGCGCTCGGCAAGGTCGTCGTCTACCGCAACGGCGTCGCCTTCTACGAGCGGCGGGCCACGGTCACCGGCGGCAAGCTGACCGTCAGCGTGCCGCGCGACCGCGTCGACGACTTCCTCAAGTCGCTCACCGTGGTCGACGCCAAGACCCAGCGCCCGCTGCCGGTCAGCTTCCCGCGCCAGCAGTCGGAGTCGGGCGCGTTCCTGGAGATGACCCTCGACGTGCCGATGGCGCAGAACCCGGGCGAGACCGCCGACGTCCTGCTCACCTACGTCACCGAGGCGCCGGTGTGGAAGCCGTCCTATCGCATCGCCGTCGGCCAGCACGGCAAGGTCATGATCGAGGGCTGGGCCATCGTCGACAACACCTCGGGCGAGGACTGGAAGGACGTGACCGTCGGCGTCGGTTCGAGCTCGGCGCTGTCGTTCCGCTACGACCTGTGGAGCGTGCGCACCGTCCAGCGCGAGACCCTGGAGGCCGACGCCCAGTTCGCGGTGGCGCCGCCGACCGCGGTCTCGCCCTACGGCGGCTCGCAGCAGGGGCAGGCGCCGGCGATGGTGGCCGAGCTCGGCGACGACGAGATCCGGCGCCCGCCCGGCCACCCCGAGAACCTCGACGAGACCCGGGTGCCGCAGGCGGCCGAGCGCGAGGCGTCCTACGACAGCGTGGTGGCCCTGGGCGCCGTCGACTACGAGGCCGAGCCGCCGCGCTCGGGCGCCCGCGGCCGCGGCGCCGGCAGCGGCGGCGCCCGCGCCACCACCGCGACCCGCGCCGACCGGTCCCCGCCGCGGGTGGCCAAGGCCGAACCGGCGCGCGATCCCGCGCGCGACCACCGGCGGGCGCGGGTCGGCGACGGCGACCGCAAGATCGCGGCCCTCGCCCCGCAGATCGTCAAGAACAAGCAGAGCGTCGTGATCGAGGGCTACGCCGACGCCAGCGAGCCCGGCAGCGAGCAGCGCGCCCTCGACCGCGCCAACATCGTCCGCAACCAGCTCATCGACGCCGGCGTGCCGCCGGCCCAGGTCCGGGTCGTCAACCGCGGCGTCGTGGCCGGCCAGAAGGCCGGCGTGCGCATGGTCGCCGAGGCGCCGCCGCCCGACGACGCCACCGGTCGGGCCGCGGGCGGCTCCAAGCTCGACCCGGCGGCACCGCCGGTGGGCGAGAGCCACTTCCAGTCGACCACGCCCATGACCGTGGCCCGCGGCACCAGCGTCATGGTGTCGATGGTGCGGGCCGAGACCGAGGGCGAGGAGGTCTACCTGTTCGATCCCGAGAGCGATCGCGGCAACAAGCGCTTCGCCTTCAACGCCGTGCGCCTCAAGAACCCGACCGAGTACACGCTCGAGACCGGGCCGGTGACCGTCTACGGCAAGGACCGCTACATCGGCGAGGGCCTGACCGAGCCCATCCCGCCCAGCGCCAACGTGGTCGTGCCCTACGCCCTCGACCGCCAGGTCGTGGTCGATCGCGACGACACCAGCGAGCACCAGGTGTCGAAGCTGGTCACCCTCCAGCGCGGGGTCCTGACCGCCGAGGTCCAGCACGTCCGGTCCAAGAAGCTGACCTTCACCAGCCGCCTGCACAAGGCGACCAAGGTCTACGTCCGCCACACCCCGCAGAAGGGCTGGATCACGCTGGAGGCGCCCGAGCACTACTGGCGCATCGGCGACGCCCACCTCTACGAGATCGAGCTCAGGGCCGGGGAGAGCAAGACCGTGGTGTTCGCCGAGGCCACGCCGCTGACCCGCACCCTCGACCTGGGCTCGCCCACCACCCTCGAGATGATGAAGGTGTTCGTGCAGAGCCCGCACCCGTCGCCCGAGCTCAAGAAGCAGCTCGAGAGCCTGCTCGCGATCCACCGCGAGGTCGTCGACACCGCCGACCGCATCACCAGCCTGCGCGAGCGCGCGGTCGAGTACCGGCAGCGCATGGACGAGCTGCACGAGCAGATCCTCTCGCTCAAGAAGGTCAAGAGCGCGGCCTCGCTGCAGAAGAACCTGACCGACAAGATGAAGGACATCTCCAACCGGGTGCAGCAGACGACGATCGACATCGTCAACGCCCAGGAGAAGCTCATGCTGGCCAAGGTCCGCTTCCAGGACCAGCTCGCCGAGATGACCCTGCCCGACGCGGCGGCCAACCTGGCGATCAAGCCCTGAGCCGGCGGGGGCCGCGGCCGCCGCGGGGGCGTGATCGCCGTCGCGCCGCGGCGGCCTGCCGCACGCCGGCCGCCCGGCGCTCTGGTAGCCTGCGGAGATGGTGCGCACCCCGCCGGCGCCGGCCCCGCTCGCCGTCCCGTCCGCCGTCCTGGCCCTGGTCGCCGCGCTCGCCGCCTGCAGCGACGACGCGCCGGCCGACCCCGACGCGGCGACCGACGCCCCCACCGACGTCGCGATCGACGGCCCCGACGCCGCCGGCTGCGGCGCCGACTACCAGATGACGGGCGAGTACGTCGACTGGGAGTCGACCAGCGGCGTCGACTTCGACGGCGTCGAGGAGGCGGTGTGGACCGTGATCGGCGACGCCGGGCGGACCGCGACGACCGCGCCCAACGGCCGGATCATCATCTGCCTGCCGCGGACCGCGGTCACGCTCACGGTGGACCACACCCCGGCCCAGGGCGGCCCGCTCTACGTGCCGGCCCTGTTCGTGGCCGATCCGGCGGTGCTGTCGCCTGCGGGCGCGATGTTCTCGGCCCGCGGCCTCCGTCGCGCCGACGCCGACGACCGCTACGGCGAGATCCTGACCGGGATGACCTTCGACGCCACCGCGGGCCACGTCCTGGTGGTCAAGCGCGGCGCGCCCACGGCGCTGGCGATCGGCGCGAGCCCCAGCTTCGTCTCCGCCGGCGTCGACGACCCCACCTGGGAGCCCGGCGACACCGGCACGTTCACGCTGTTCCCCAACCTCGCGGGCGTCCCCGCCGGCGGCGCCGGCACGGTGACGCTCACCGGCACGTTCACCGGGCCGACGACGATCCCGGTCGACCAGGGCAAGCTCACGATCGTGCCGATCTCCTGAGCCGCGGCCGCTGGCGGCGCGGCGCCGCGGGGCGCGGGCGTCAGCGCCAGCCCGGGCCGAGCTCGGCCTCGAGGATGTCGGCGCACAGCGCCACGCAGCCGTCGCAGATCGCGACCGCGCCGTGGCCGAGGAGCTTGCGCACGAGGTCGCCGGGCTTGCCGCACCAGGTGCAGGCCGTGGCCGCGGCGGCCCCCGCCCCGGCGGCCGGGAGCGTTGCGGCGCCGGGCGATCGCGCGGGCGTGGCACCGGCCGCGGCGGCCATCCCGGCCTCGCCCCCGCTCGCCATCCCGGCCTCGAGCCCGGCCACGAGCCCGGCCGGCACCCGGAACTCGCCGGTGGTCCGGACCGCGGCGCCGCCGAGCTGGTCGCGGCACGGCGCGCACACCAGGATCAGCTCGCCGCCGGCGAGCGGGCCCCGGCACACCGGACACGCCGCGTCGGCGCTCACCGCCGCCCCGCCGTCACAGTTGCCCGGCGATGGCGTTGCAGATCGTGGCCCCGGCGTCGGGGCAGCACAGGTTCTGGCCGCCGAACTGGTCGGTGTGGACGCACACCTTGGCGCCGCGCGACGGGTAGTAGTAGGCCCAGAAGAAGCACATCTCGTCGTTGGCCGACTCGCCGAACTGGATGCGGTGCGACACCGAGTCGCGGTTGGTCCACGAGCACTGGAACTGGAAGCCGCCGCCGGTGGGGACGGTGAACGGCGGCTCGAACCGCGTGGTCTCGGGCTCGCTCCACGAGAACGGCGTCGGGTCGTAGACCACGGTCTGGGCGCCGCCGGCGGAGGGCCGCGTCCACACGTTCATGTCGGTGCCGAAGTGGTGGGTGTGGCCGGTGATCGCGAAGTAGTTGATGCCGTCGAGCGACGACGGCACCGGGAAGTAGGCGTCGAGGGTCTGGCTGCCTCCCGGCTGCAGGGTGAAGTCGATGTCGGGCGAGCCGATGAAGAGGAAGTCGGCCTCGTGCTGGATCGTGCTGTCGGGCACGGCGTAGAACTCGACGGTCGCCGTCGCCTCGATGGGGGCGTCGCCGGTGTTGATGTAGTGCATCTCGAGGCGGATGAACTGGTTGGGCTGGAAGGTGTAGGCCACGCCCTCGGGCAGGGTCAGGGTCTCCTCGGCCCGCTGCGTGATCATGATGGGGGAGGTCGTGCCGTTGACGTTGAGCGTGCCGGCGAAGGGCTGGCACGGCGTCGGCGTCGGCTGCTCCTGGGTCGCGGCGTTGTCGCGGTAGACGATGAGGTGGTGCGACAGCGACGACAGGACGTTGTGGACCTGGCGGACCTTGATCGCCTGCGGGTTGTCGAGGCGCAGGGTGACGCAGCGGGTGTCCTCCTGGCCGGGCTGGACCGTGGACGGGCCGTAGGTGAGGGTGTAGCGCTCGCCCTCGAGCGGCGGGCGGTCGATGGTGGTGGCGGCGTCGGTGGGATCGTCGTCCCCGCTGCCGCCGCCCCCGCAGGCGACGGTGAGGGCGGTGAGCAAGATCGCGGTCGTGACCAGGTACGGCTTGGACATCTACTCCTCCGGGGGAGGAGTATCGCCAGCGCGGCGCCCCGCATCCAGGGCAAAACGAGTCAGGGCGGCGGCGGCGGCGGCCGGGCGCCGGCCCGGGGCAGGCGGATCACGAACCGCGTGCCGCGGCCGGGCTCGCTGCGGACGTCGACGGTGCCGCCGGGCTCGGTCACGATGGCGTGGCTGGTGGCCAGGCCGAGCCCGGTGCCGCGCTTCTTGGTGGTGAAGAAGGGGTCGAAGACGCGGGGCAGGTGCTCGCTGGCGATGCCGGGACCGTCGTCCTCGACCTCGATCGTCACCCCGATCGCGTCGCCCCGGGCGCGCACCGTGACCGTGCCGGGACCGGCGGGGCCCGCGGCCGCGGCCTCGGCGGCGTTGCGGCACAGGTTCCAGACCACCTGCCGGAGCTGGCCCGGATCGGCGGTGAGGACCAGCGGCGCGTCGGGCAGCTCGGTCCGCAGCTCGACCTCGGCGGTGGCGCGGTCCTGGCGCATGACCTGGACGACCTCGGCCAGGAGCGCGGCGACGTCGACGTGGACCAGGGTGCGCGGGCGCGGGCTGGCGTACTCGAGGAGGTCGCGGATGAGCTGATCGAGGCGCTCGATCTCGCGCACCACGATCGCCATCAGCGCCCGGTCGTCGTCGGCGACCGCCGGCGTCCGGGCCAGGAGCTCGACCGAGCCCGAGATCGACGCCAGCGGGTTGCGGAGCTCGTGGGCGATGCCGGCGGCGAGCTGGCCGACCGTGGCCAGGCGCTCGGCGCGCCGCATGGTCTCCTCGAGCGTGCGCAGCTCGGTGAGATCCTGGAAGTTGACGACCCGGCCGATCACGTGGTCCCGGGGATCGCGCAGCGGCGAGACCGAGATGCCCAGGACCCGCGGTCCCCGCCCGCCGCTCGCGGCCAGGGTCAGGTCGCTGCGCCGCATCGTGCCCTCGGGCGCGAGCGCGGCCAGGCGGGCGGCGAGGCCGGGCAGGAGCGCGTCGACGTCGCGGCCGGTGACCTGCGCCGGCGCCGTCGCCAGCATCTCGGCGGCGGCCTGGTTGAGCGCCAGGATCCGGCCCTCGAGATCGACGGTGATCAGGCCCGACGTCAGCGAGCGGACGATGTCGCGGTTCAGCGCGTAGAGGTCGGCGGCGACCTGGCGCTGCGACGCCAGGGACGCCGAGGTCTCCTGCAGCTCGCGGCCGAAGATGTAGGCCAGGACGGTGACCCCGACCAGGGCGCCGACGTTGAGGCCGAGCTGGCGTGCGAGGTCGGCGATCGTGGCCTGCCACGGCTCGACCCGCGGGATCGTCGGCAGCGGCAGGAGCTGGCCCCACGCCGCCAGCCCGACCGCGAGCATGAGCGCGACCGAGGCGGCGCCGACGACGATCGCGCCCCGGCGCAGGCGGAGGGCGCCGGCGCCCACCACCGACAGCGCGAAGAAGAACGTGTACGCGCTCTGGGCGCCGCCGGTGACGTAGACCAGCGCGGTCGTGATCGCCAGGTCGCCGGCGAGCTGCGGCCAGATCAGGCGCTCGGGGTCGGCGCCGCCGCGCAGGAGGAGGGCGTAGACCAGGGTCGAGGCGTAGGTGACGACGACGATCCCGGTCAGGAAGAGCTGGGCCGGCGCGGACGCCGCCGCCTCGTCGAGGGAGCCGAGCCAGATCGTCAGGCCGAGCACGAGGCTGATGAGCACGGTGCGCAGCACCATCAGCCAGACCACCCGCCGGCCGATGGCGCCGGCGGTGGCCGGGGGCTGCGGCGGGCCGGCCAGCGAGTCGGTCGGCGCCGGCGGCGGCGCCGGGTCGGCGGCGGCGGCGCTCACGCTTCGATGTTGCCGGCCAGCTCGAACACCGGCAGGTACATCGCGACGATCAGGCCGCCGACCACGATGCCGAGGAACGCCATCATGATGGGCTCGATGAGCGAGGTCATCGCCGCCACCGCGGTGTCGACCTCGTCCTCGTAGAAGTCGGCGATCTTCTGCAGCATCTGGTCCCTCGCGCCGGTCTGCTCGCCGACGCCGATCATCTGGGTCACCATCGTCGGGAAGACCTTGGTGTCGCCGAGCGGGCCGGCCATGTCCTGGCCCTCGGAGATCTTGGCGCGGGCGTGGAGGATGCCGCGCTGGACCACGCGGTTGCCCGAGGTCTTGGCGCAGATGTCGAGGGCGTCGAGGATGGGCACGCCCGAGGCCAGGAGCGTGCCCAGGGTGCGGGTGAAGCGGGCGACCACGATCTTGCGCAGCACCGAGCCGATCACCGGGATGCGGAGCAGGGAGGCGTCGAGGATGTCGCGGCCGCGCTCGGTCTTGAGGCCGAGCGAGAGCAGCACGCCGAACCCGATCAGGCCACCGACGAAGATGTACCAGTTGGAGGTGAAGGCGTCGGAGATGTCGATGACGACCTTGGTCGGCCCCGGCAGCTTGGCGTTGGGGAACTCCTTGTACATCTCCTCGAAGGTCGGGATGACCTTGCCCAGCATCACCGCGATCACGCCGATCGCGACGACCATGATCGCGATGGGGTAGACCATCGCGCTCTTGAGCTGGCTCTTGAGCTTGACCGCCTTCTCGATGTAGGTGGCGAGGCGGTTGAGGATCGTGTCGAGGATGCCGCCGACCTCGCCGGCCGCGACCAGGTTGACGTAGAGCTCGTCGAAGACCTTGGGGTGCTTGCGCAGGGCGTCGGAGAACGTCGCGCCCTGCTCGACCGCGTTCTTCACCTGGAACAGGATGCCGGCGAAGATCTTGTTCTCGGTCTGGTTGGCGAGGATGTCGAGGCACTGCACCAGCGGCAGGCCGGCGTCGATCATCGTCGCGAGCTGGCGGGTGAAGATCTGCAGCTCCTTGGGCTGGACCCCGGAGCCGATCGTGATGACGATGTCGCCGGCGCGCTTCTTGATGGTGCGCGGGGTCAGGCCGTCGGCGCGCAGGCGGTTGGCGACCGCGGCCTCGTCGGCGGCCTCGAGGGTGCCGCGCTTGACCTCGCCGGCGCGGGTGGTGGCCTCCCAGGAGAAACGGGGCATGTCAGCGGCTCCTCGCCCGGCGCGCGCCCGGGGCCGCGCCGCCCGGGCCGCCGCTGCCGCCGGTGGACGCGATCATCGTCTTGAGCTCGTCGATGTCGGAGCTGCGGGCCATCGCGTCGTCGAGCGAGATCACGCGGCGCACGAACAGGTCGCACAGCGACTGGTTCATCGTGACCATGCCGTGCTTGGACTGGCCGATCTGCATCTGCGAGTAGATCTGGTGCAGCTTGTCCTCGCGGATGAGGTTGCGGATGGCGGCGGTGGGGATCATGACCTCGGCGGCCAGGGCCTGGCCCGAGCCCGAGGCCCGCGGGATGAGGGTCTGGCTGACCACGCCCTCGAGCACGAACGACAGCACCGCCCGCACCTGCGACTGCTGGTGGGGCGGGAAGACGTCGACGATGCGGTTGATGCTGCCGACGGCGCTCGTGGTGTGGAGGGTGGCCAGGCACAGGTGGCCGGTCTCGGCGATCGTGAGGGCGGCCTCGATGGTCTCGAGGTCGCGCAGCTCGCCGACCAGGACGACGTCGGGATCCTGGCGCAGGATGTGGCGGAGCGCCTTCTGGAAGCCGTGGGTGTCGCTGCCCACCTCGCGCTGGTTCACCAGCGAGCTCTTGTGGGGGCGGAGGAACTCGATCGGGTCCTCGATCGTGATGATGTGCGAGCGGTGGCGCTGGTTGATGCGGTCGACCATCGAGGCCAGGGTGGTCGACTTGCCCGAGCCGGTGGGCCCGGTGACCAGGACCAGGCCGCGCGGCCGCTCGCACAGCTCGGCGACCACCTTGGGCAGGCCCAGCTCCTCGAGCGGCAGGATGTTGAAGGGGATGAGGCGGAAGGCGCCGGCGACCGCGCCGCGCTGCACGAAGAGGTTGGCGCGGAAGCGGGCCAGGCCCTTGACCCCGAACGACAGGTCGAGCTCCTGGTCCTCCTCGAAGCGCAGCTTCTGGGCGTCGGTGAGGATCGAGTAGCAGAGCTGCTTGGTGTCGACCGGGGTGAAGGCCTCGGTGCGCAGCGGCACCAGGTCCCCGTCGATGCGCAGCTGCGGCGCCGAGCCGGTCGTGACGTGGAGGTCCGACGCGCCCTTGTCGAGCATCACCTTGAGGAGCTGGTGGAGGGAGGGCAGGGCCACGGTGCGATCCTGTCAGAAACGGGGGGCGGGGGCACCAAATCGGCGGGCGGGGCGGCGCGCGGCGCCGGGCCCGGCGGGGCGGGCTAGTCGTCGACGGTCGTGCGCAGGACCTCCTCGGGGGTGGTCACGCCCTCGAGGATCTTCTGGATGCCGGCCATGCGCAGGCTGGGGTAGCCCTGCCGGATCATCTCGGCCTTGAGCTCGGTCGCCGACGCGCCCTGCAGCACCAGCTCCTTGAGCGGGTCGGTGAAGGGCATGACCTCGTACAGCGCGACGCGGCCCTTGTAGCCGGTGTTGTTGCAGGTGCCGCAGCCGCGGCCGGCCATGATCGTGGCCTTGCGGATCTGCTCCTCGGTCATGCCCATCTTGGCCAGGGCCTCGGGGTGCTTCTCGGCCGGCTGCTTGCAGTCGCTGCAGATGCGGCGCGACAGGCGCTGGGCGATGACCAGGTTGACCGAGGCGGTGACGAGGAACGGCTCGACGCCCATGTTGAGGAGGCGCATCACCGTCGACGGCGCGTCGTTGGTGTGCAGGGTCGACAGCACGAGGTGGCCGGTGAGCGCGGCCTTGACCGCGATCTCCGCGGTCTCGAAGTCGCGGATCTCGCCGACCATGATGATGTTGGGGTCCTGGCGGAGGAAGGCGCGCAGCGCGGTGGCGAAGTTGAGGCCGATGTCCTCGTGCATCTGCACCTGGTTGATGCCCTGGAGGTTGAACTCCACGGGATCCTCGGCGGTGCTGATGTTGGTGTCGATCGTGTTGAGCTCGGACAGCGCCGAGTACAGGGTCGTGGTCTTGCCCGAGCCGGTGGGGCCGGTCACCAGCACCATGCCGTAGGGCTTCTTGATCGACGCCTTGAAGTCCTCGAGCGGCTTGACCTCGAACCCCAGCTTGGTCATGTCGAGCTGGAGGTTCGACTTGTCGAGGAGACGCATGACGATCTTCTCGCCGAACAGCGTGGGCAGCACGCTGACGCGGAAGTCCATCTCCTTGTTGATGCCGATCTTGAGCTTGATGCGGCCGTCCTGGGGCAGGCGGCGCTCGGCGATGTCGAGCGACGCCATGATCTTGAGGCGGCTGGTCATCGCGTTGCGCAGCTTGAGCGGCGGCCGCATCTCCTCCTGCAGGATGCCGTCGATGCGGAAGCGGACCCGGAAGTACTTCTCGTAGGGCTCGATGTGGATGTCGGACGCCTTCTTCTTGATCGCCGACAGGAGGATGGCGTTGCACAGCTTGACCACCGGCGCCTCGCCGGCCTGGTTCTCCAGGTCGACGACGTTGACGGCGTCGTCGGTGACCGCGGCGAAGTCGACGTTCTCGACGTCGAAGTCGCCCATCATCGCGTCGAGGTCGGGGCCCTTGTCGTAGTAGCGCGACAGCGCGTTCTCGATGGCGCCGTCGGAGGCGACCACCGGATCGATGTTGTACTGGGTCAGGAACTTGAGCTCGTCGATGGCGTAGATGTTCGACGGGTCGGACATCGCGACGATGAGCGTCGAGCCCTGACGCCGCACCGGGATGACCTGGTGCTTCTCGCAGATCTCCTTGGGGATGAGCTTGAGGACGTTGGCGTCGATCTCGATCTCGGACAGGTTGATCGCGGGCAGGCTGTACTGCCGCGCCACGAGCTGGGTGAGGACGTTGTCGGGCACGAGGCCCATGCGAGCCAGGGTCGCGCCCAGGCGCCGTCCCGTCCGCTTGGCCTCGTCCTGGGCCTGCTGAAGCTGCTGCAGCGAGAGCACCTTCTCGCGGATCAACAGCTCGCCAATTCGGCTCATCGGTTTCGGGGCTCCGTCGTCGATCTGGTGTGATTACCCGTTCTTCGCCCTCGTGGCCCGCGGGACACACCGAAGCGTATCCGCCCCCGGTGTCGGACGTCAAACCGCTCGCGCGCCGCCCGGGGTAGCCCGCGGGTACCCGCTGACATGTAGGTGGCCGCCCGGCGGTCGCGCGGCGACGGCGACGATCGCCACCACCCGCCGGTCGCGGGTCAGCAGGGCAGGGGCGTCGAGCAGACCTTGAGGGTCAGGTCGTAGTTGTTCTCGGTCAGATCGGGCGACTCGACCTGGACGATGTACGTCCCGACGGCGAGGCGGTTGGGCACCTCGATGCGGACGACCGACGGCGTCCCCGCCACCGAGGCCCCGCTGGCCACGAGCTGGCCCTGGTTGGTGAGGACCTTCAGCGACAGCGGCGTGCGGTTGGCGACGCCCGACACCTGGGCCTCGAAGTTGAGGCCGTTGACGTTGATGTCGAAGCGGTAGTGGTCCTTGTCGCCGGCCGGGCAGATGGCGAGGCCGATGAGGGAGTAGCTCGGCATGCTCGGGATCGGCGTGACGAACGCGGACTGGACCTCGTTGTTGGGCTCGATCGACGCGTCGTTGGCGCACTGGAACGTCGAGCTCGGCGCGTCGACGTCGCCGCCGCCGCTGTCGTCGCGCTCGCAGAGGCGGTTGGTGTCGGAGTACTCCATGCAGGAGTAGCCCTCGGGGCAGAAGGGCTCCGAGGTCCCGCACTTGAACGGGACGTCCCCGAGATCGGGATCGTACGGGTTGCAGGCGGCCACGGCGATCAGGGCGACGGCGGAGACGAGGAGGTGGGTGCGGGTCATGGCGGGCCTCAGAAGCGCAGGGCGGCCGAGCCGCCGACGAAGTCGGGACCGACGACGGGGGCCGCCACCAGCGAGCGCAGGCCGCGGGGCCCGGCGCCGACGGTGTCGCCGGTCCGGGTCGCCGCCTTCTCGGCCTTGATGTCCTCGTACCAGTACCAGCCGGCGACCACGCCGGCGCCCAGCCCGAGGCCGAAGGTGATGCGGCTCACCAGCTCGTTGCGCTGCCCGGCGACCTCGATCGCGCGGCGCTCGTCGTTGAAGGTGCGACAGGGCGGGGTGTTGGGCGGGGTGCACCGACTGTTGGTGTTCGACAGGACCGCCTCGGCCTCGAGCGTCGACGACATGTTGGCGGCCAGGAAGTAGAACGTGAGCGAGATGGCGAGGAGGCCGCCGCTGGTCGCGGTGGCGGCCAGCTTGGCGCGGCGGAACTTGGTCGAGCCGACCTCGGTCCAGCCGCCCGGGACGTACGAGCTGCCGCCCCCACCGCCACCGCCGCCACCGCCGCCGCCGTCGGGAGTCCAGTCGCGCTCGTCGGTCAGGTCCGGGTAGTAGCGGGGACGGGCCTTGGGGTCGATGTAGACGATGTTGGGGCTCGCCGGCTTGCCGACGCGGGTCACCACCTTGGCGTCCGGCGTCCGGACCTCGACGTAGTACTGGACCGACACCCCCGTCATCTTGGCGGCGGGCACGCGGCCGACGAGCTCGTTGTAGCGCGGCCGCATCGGCACCGCGGTGAACTTGGCGTCGCCGGCGCCGCGGTAGTGCAGGGTCACGATCCAGCCCGACTCCTCGGGCGCGAAGGCGGTGAGGTCGAGCGGCTTGCCCGGGGGCGCGTCCTCGACGATCTGGTGCTGGAAGTCGTCGGCGGTGAACGTCGACGGGTCGACCCGGGGCGGCTTCTTGCCGCCGCCGGTGGCGCCGCCGCCGGTGGTGCCGCCGCCGGTCGCGCCGTCGCCGCCGGTGGAGCCGCCGCCGCCGTCGGGCGGCGTCACCGCCGCCAGCTCCTTCTCCAGGACCTTGAGGCGCGCGGTCGCCTCGGGGCGCTGCGCGGCGTCGGCCGGCGCGTCGCTGACGAACTTCTTGTAGTAGAAGACCGCCAGATCCTTCTGCCCCATCTGATCGAGGGTGAAGGCGAGGTTGTAGAGGAGGAGCGGGTTCCGCGACAGGCGGTACGACTCCTTGAACTTCTCGACCGCCTGGTCGAACTTCTTCTCGTCGAAGAGCTGGCGCCCGGCGAGGAAGGCCTGCTTGGCCTGCTCGAGCTGCTCGGGGGTCGGCGGTGGCGGCGCCGGGGCCTCCTTGCCGTCGGGCTGCGCCTCGACGGAGGTGGCGCCGAGGGCGACGCCGAGCGCGGCGACCAGGAGGGCGACCGTGGAGTGTCGGCGGAAGAAGGTCACGGGTCCTCCCGGGCTGGGTATCACAACCCGGCCCTCGGTTCCAACGCGGCCTGACATCGGTCGCGGCGCCGATGACCGGCCCGGCGTCGAGGTCAGGCCGATGTGGTCCGGCTCACGCCGCCGGACGCAGGTGGTACGGGCGGGGCGGGCGGGCGGCGGGCGCTCGCGCGTCAGCCGCCGAACGGGTCGACGATGCCGCCGCTGGGCTTCTTGTCGGCCTTCGGCGTGGGCTCGGCCTTGGGCTTGGCCGGGGCCGGGGCCGGGGCGCCGAACGGGTCGACGATGCCGCCGGCCGGCCTGGTGGCCTTGGGCGTGGTGGCCTTGGGCGTGGCGGCCTTGGGCGCGGTGGCCTTGGGCGCGGTGGCCTTGGGCGCGGCGGGCGCGACGGCCTTGGGTACCGCGCGCACCGGCGCCGGCTCGGCGACGGCGGGCGCCGCGGGCTCGACCACCGCGGGCGCGGGCGGCTCGGCGGCCACGGCCGGCGCCGCGGGCTCGACGACGGCGGGCGCCGCGGGCTCGACGACGGT
>CAADGB010000352.1 GCA_900696455.1 uncultured delta proteobacterium | reverse complement strand
GCCCCGGGGCCAGGCCGCGGCCCGGGCGCGGCGGGCGAGCGCGAGGGCGGCACCGTCGGCGCGGTCGCCCTCGACGCCGCCGGTCACCTGGCGGCCGCGACCTCGACCGGGGGCACGCTGTGGAAGCGGGCCGGCCGCGTCGGCGACACCCCGCTCCCCGGCTGCGGCACCTGGGCCGACGATCGCGCCGGCGCGGCCTCGGCCCCCGGCGACGGCGAGGCCATCATCCGGGTGACCCTGTGCCGCGCCCTCTGCGATCGGCTGGCGGCCGGCGTCGAGCCCGACCTCGCGGCGGCCGAGCTCCTGGCCGAGCTGGCCGCGCGCGGCCGGGGGCAGGGCGGCGTCATCGCGATCACGCCGGGTGGCGCGGTGGTCGCGGCCCACAGCGCGCCGACCATGGCCTTCGCCGCGGTCGTCGACGCCACGGTCGTCGACGCCACGGTCGTCGACGCCACGGTCGTCGGCGCCACGGTCGTCGACGGCGGCGCCCGCGGCGGCGCGGGACCGCGCCGGGCCGCCGGGGTCTCCACCGCCGGCACCCGGCTCGCCCGCCTGCTCACATGAAGAAGGTGAAGCGGTCGCTCTCGTTGGCCCGCGGCGCGAGCCGGCGCTCGAGGTCGTTGCCCTTCTCGATCAGGTCGTCGAGCTTCTCGACGATGTGCTGCACCCGCTTCTTGTAGGCGACCTCGGCCGCGCTGCCGCCGATGTACGGGGTGCAGCCCGAGCCGCCGCCGGCGCAGTCCTGGATGAGCGACTCGAGGGTGCCGGTGGGCGACATGATGAGGATCTTCTTCGACGGCACCGCGTCACCCAGGCCGAGGTTCTGGCCGGGGATCGCGAAGTCGGCCTTCTGCCACGGCGCGCCGGGGCCGGTGCGGAAGGCCAGGGTCTCGATGGGCTGCTCGGCCGGGCAGACGCCGGAGTCGGCGCGCTTGCCGTCGGCGCAGTAGGGCGGGCCGATCTCGACCAGGCGGGCGCCGAACGGCGCCGGCTCCGCGGTCTTCATCTCCTCCTCGCTCGGGTTCCACACCAGGACGCCGAGGCGGTAGCGCACGGCCTTCTGGAACGGATCGGCCTGCGGCAGCGTGCTCTTCTCGGCGTTGGCGCGGGCGGCGCTGAGGGCGGCGTCGTCGGCCTTGGCGCCGCGCAGGTGGTCCTTGACCAGGGCCTGCAGCGAGGCGACGTCGGCGTAGAACTCCATCACCCCCAGGGCGAGGTCGGCGCCGATGTTCTGCTTGCGCTTGAGCACGTCGCCGGGCTTCACCTCGAACTTGTCGGGGTGGAGCGTGTTCATGACGGCGGTGACCTCCTTGCCCATGAGGCCGGCCTTCTTCACCTCGTCGCTGTCGAGGCGCATCTTGGCGCTGGCGAGGGTCTTCTTGACGCCCTTGACGTCGTTGATGCGGATCTTGGCGCCGGCGATGCCGTCGTTGTAGGCGGCGGCGTCCTTGGAGATGCCGCGGATCGCGATGCCGATCACGAACGGCACCAGCGCGATGGCCACGTACTTGCCGATCGTGGCGGCGCGGGTCCCGGCGCTGACGCTCTCCACCGGCCGGCCGTCGTTGACGATGACGATCTCGGGCGCGCGCTGGGCGGCGCCGATCTGGGCCATGGCGTTCATGGCGCCGAACGGATCGTCGTGGGCGTTCGGCACCACCGGCTGCGGGGCGGGCCCGGCCGCGCCCGGCGGCGGCGGCACCGCGAGCCCCGGCGGCGGGACCACGCCGCCCGAGGGCGATCCGTTGGGCTTGGCAGCCGCCGGCTGCGTGCCCTTCTTGAGGCCGAGTCGAGCCTTCAGCTCGTTGATGTCTCGGCTACCCGACTTCTTGGGGGGCTGCTGGCTCAATGGTGCCTCCAGATCGACGGGAACTCTATGGAGCCCACGCGTCCGCGTCAAGCATAGCAAAGGAATTCGGGACACTTCCGTGGTGAACGTGGGGCACGACACGCCAGGGTCGCCCGTGTTGCACGCCGGCCACGGCGACCGTGAAGCGCCATTCACGATCGCGGCGTGCGCGGCGGCGTCGTCCCTCGTAACCTGGGAGGACGTCACCGGGTCCGAGGGATCGCCCGGGCGCTGCCGGCCCCTGCCAGGTGGCGCGACGCCTGCAATATCCCGCACCCAGTAAACCGATCCGACGCCTCGGCCGTCTTCCGTGGATGAAGGCCGAACGCACCCCAGGAGCCCCGCCGTGATCCGAACCTCCCCGCTCAAGCTCGTCCTGGTCGCCGCCATCCCCTCCCTGGCGCTCTTCGCCGTCGGGTCGGCGGTCACGGCCCAGGACGCGTCGGCCGACGTCCGCATCCGGGTCCGCGCCGGGGGCAGCGCGCACGTCCGCATCGGCGGCGGCCACGTCCGCGCCCCGCGGGTGCGGGTCATCCGGCCGTGGTGGCGCCACCACTACGTGCACCGCCCCGTCATCCACGTCGGCGGCCACATCTGGGTCGGCGGCTACTACCAGGATCGCTCGTTCGCCCAGCCGCCGCCGCCGCCGCCGGCCTGCGACTGCGGTCCGCAGTACTACGGCCCCATCGCGCCGGCGCCGGCGCCCGCGCCCTACGTCGTCGCCGCCGCCGCCGAGCCCGAGCTGCCGCGCTGGGGGTTGGGGGTGTTCCTCGGCGGGGTGTCGGTCGACGGCATGCACGAGGGCGAGGATCTCGGCTTCGTCGGCCAGTTCCGGCTCACCCGCGGCCTGCTCGTCGAGGGCGAGATCGCCAAGAACACGCTCGAGGACGGCGGCCGCGTCGATCGCCGCCTGATGGCCGGCCTCACCTACGAGCTCGGCGCCGAGCGGCGGTGGGCGCCGTACGTGACCGGCGGCCTCGGCACCACGCAGGTCGAGGTGACGGGCGGGTGGCAGGACAGCCAGGCGGTGGCCGAGATCGGCGCCGGCCTGCGCTGGCGGCTGTCGCCGCGCATCGCGCTGTTCGGCGACGCCCGGCTCGGCTCGCGCGAGTCCGTCGATCGCGACGACGACCTGGCGCTGCCCACCGACGCCAGCGCCCGCGCCCTGGTCCCCGACGAGGACGAGTCGTACACCCGCGTCCGCCTCGGCGCGATGATCACGTTCTAGCGCCGGCGGCCGCCCGCCCGCAGATCGGCCGCCTGCGTGCGGCCGGCCTGCGGTATCGTGCCGGGATGGTCCCTGGCCTCGTGCAGCGTCACCTGGTGGTACGTGACGGCACCCGCATCGGCTACCAGGTGCGGCCCGGCGCGCGCCCCGACGCGCCGGTGGTGGTCCTCGCCAACGGCCTCGGCGGCACGTTCGAGGCCTTCCGCCACATCTACGCCGCCTTGCCCGGCTACCGGGTGCTGTGCTGGGACTACCGCGGGCTCTACACCTCGGCGGCGCCCGCCGATCCCGCCGCCAACACCGTCGTCCACCAGGTCGACGATCTGGTCGAGATCCTCGGCCGCGAGGAGGTCGAGCGCGCCGTGTTCGTGGGCTGGTCGATGGGGGTCCAGGTGGTGTTCGAGCTGTGGCGGCGCCACGCCGCGCGCATGTCGGGGATCCTCGCGATCAACGGCACCTCGGGGCGGCCGTTCCGCACGATCCTGTCGTCGCAGCTCGTCGAGCGGGTGATCCCGCTGCTCCTGCGCATGGTCAAGGCCCAGGCCGAGCTGGTGGGCAAGGCCGCCGGCGTGGTCGCCGGCTCCGACGCCCTCATCGCCACGATGAAGCGGGTGGGGCTCGTCTCGAGCACCCTCGACGAGGACGCGTTCCGCGACGTCGCCGCCGGCTTCCGCACGATCGACTGGGTGATCTACTCCGACCTCCTCGAGCGCCTCAACCAGCACGACGCCGAGGACGTGCTGGCGTCGATCACCGCGCCGACCGCGATCGTCACCGGTGACAGGGACGTGCTGACCCCGCCCGCCACCGCCGAGCGCATCCACCGCGCCATCGCCGGCTCGCGCCTGCACGTCATCCGCGGCGGCACCCACTACACGCCCGTCGAGTACCCGGCGATCGTGAAGGACGAGCTGCACCGGCTCCTGGCCCGCATCCCGGGCTGGGCGCTGGCGCCGGCGCGCGTCTCCGCCTGACGCCGGCGCACCCTCCGGAGGCGATCGATCGAGCCAGGGCGCGGGCGCGGAGGCGGGCAGGGGGCTGTTAGAATGGCCGGGCCGATGCCGACCTGTCCGAGCTGTTCCGCCGAGGTGCTCGACATCGACGTCAAGTGCGCGGCGTGCGGCGCCAACCTCGCCTCGACCGGCGCCCACCGCATGGTCGGCACCACCGTGCTCGGCCAGTACCAGATCGTCGAGGTGCTCGGCCAGGGCGGCATGAGCGTGGTCTTCCGCGCCCGCCACGCCATGACCGAGCAGGAGGTGGCGCTCAAGGTGCTGCCGCCGGACCTCGCCGCCTACAGCCAGGTCAAGTCGCGCTTCCTCGAGGAGGCGCGCGCCCTGGCCCAGCTCGATCACCCCAACATCGTCCACCTCTACAACTTCGGCCAGGAGAACGGCAGCTTCGTCCTGGCCATGCAGTACGTGCACGGCCACACCTGGGAGCGGCTGATCCTGGAGGCCGGGCAGCAGGCGTGGCCGCAGGCGGTGCGCATCGCCATCGACGTGCTGCGCGCGCTCGAGTACGCCCACGGCCGCGGCGTGGTCCACCGCGACATGAAGCCGTCCAACGTGCTGGTGCGCGACGACGACGGCACCGCCACGGTGATGGACTTCGGCATCGCCAAGATGACGACCTCGACCCGGCTCACCGCCACCGGCCAGACCATGGGCACGGTACGCTACATGTCGCCGGAGCAGGTGCGCGGGCAGGAGGTGGACCTGCGCACCGACCTCTACTCGCTGGGGGCCACGCTGTACGAGGCCGTGACCGGCGAGACCCCGTTCGACGGCAACACCCACTTCGAGATCATGACCAAGCACCTGTCGGAGCCGCCGGTGCCGCCGTCGCGCCACGGCGTCGAGCTGCCGGCCGCGCTCGAGGCCGCGATCCTGCGCTCGCTCGCCAAGAAGCCCGACGACCGCTTCGCCACCGCCCGCGACTTCCGCAAGGAGCTGGAGGCGCTCTTGCGCGACGCCGACGTCGGCCACGCCGAGACCCTGCGCATGTCGCGCGAGGCCATGGCCGCCGCCCGGACCGCGGCCCCGGCCCGCGCCGCCAAGCCCACCCCGCCGCCGCCCGGCCCGGCGGCGTCGGCGCCGGGCGATCGCCTCCCCAGCCCGTCCGGCCTGGCCGATCACCTCGAGCCCGGCGACACCGGCGGCCGCCCGATCGCGCCCCGCCGCACCGGGCTGTGGCTGGGGCTGGGCGCCCTGGTCCTGGTGGCGGCCGGCGCGGTGGCGGTGCTGGCCACCCAGGGTGGGCGGGCGCGCTCGGCCGTCGACGCCGCCGCGCCCGCGCCGGCGCGCGAGTTCGAGCCGCCGGGCGTGACCTGGGCGGCCTCGGCGGAGCTCGCCGCCGACGGCGTCGTGGTCCGGGTGGCGGCGCCGCTGGCCTGGCCGCCGGCCGACGTCGGCCAGGCCTATCGCAAGGTCCGCTCGGTCCTGCCCCAGGTCCTGGCCGCCCGGGCGCTGGAGGCGCCGACCTTCCCCGACCGCCTCACCGTCCAGGTGGTCCCGCGCGAGGTGCTGTGCGATCCGCGCATCATCGACGGTGGCGAGCGGATCGACTGCGGGTCCCAGCACGTCTACTTCCGCGTCACCGACCGCACGCTCCTGGTGGGCGACGACCGCGCCCAGCTCGAGGCCAACCTCGCCGAGGGCGTGGCCGAGATCGTCTGCATCTACAACGACCTCGTCGTCTGCTTCCGCCCCGAGCTGGTGGAGGCGGTCCGCGCCGCCGGATCGGTCCCGCCGGCCCCGCCGCCCTGAACGTCGACCCCGTCGATTGACACCAAGATCCGCCGGTACCGATAATCCCCCTGGCTGGAGGCCACATGTCTCGCACGATCATCGGGGCGATCGTCGCCGTCGTCATCGCGGTCCTCACCGCCGTCTGCTACGTCGTCGTCTCGGGCGGCCTGGCGGAACGGGTCAAGGTCGACGCCCGGGCCCAGATGACGGCGTCGCGCCTGCCGCAGCAGGCGCTCAACAACGCCCGCCTCGACCTGCTCAACCTGTCGGGGCGGGTCGAGGCCCTGGCCGCCGACCCCGGCGTGATCGGCGCCCTGCGCACCAGCAGCTCGGCCGACCGCGTGCGCGAGGCCAACCTGGCCTTCGCCCGCTTCCACAGCGGCGTCCGCGATCCGGTCGCGCCCGACGTGCTGGCGCTGATCGACGCGACCGGCAACATCGTCGCCATGGACGGGGTCAACAACCCCGTCGCCACCGAGCTCAAGGACAAGGACGGCAAGCTGACCTGGCCGGGGCTGGCGCTGGTGATCGACCAGACCCGGCCCCAGCGCCGGGTGATCGCCGAGGTGTGGAACTACCCGGGCCGCGGCCTCATGCGGGTCGGGCTGGCCTCGGTGGTCGACACCCAGACCGTCGACGGCGTGCCGCGGGTCGTCGGCGCCGTGGTCCTGGCCTCCTCGCAGTCGTCGAAGCTGGCCCGCGAGGAGCAGGTGCTGCTCGGGGTCGAGGTCGCCTACTTCGAGGGCGGCAAGGTCCACGCCACCAGCTTCCGCAAGGGCGACAACACCGAGGACGCCCGCATGCAGGAGGCGCTGGCGCCGCTCCTGACCCAGGGCGACCTCGTCAAGCGCGCGTTCGCCGCCGACAGCGGCCTGGCCTCGCCGCTCACCGCCACGGTCGGCGGCAAGACCTTCCTGGTCGGCGCCATCCGCATGCCGCGCTACCCGGCGGCCCGCAACCTGCCCGACGACTACCCGCCGGTCACCGCCGGCGCGCTGGTGCTCGCGCCGGCCGGCCGCGAGGTGCCCGAGCACGCCACCGCCGGCCGCCTCGTCCTGGTGCTGGGCGCGGTCGCGCTGTTGCTGGCGCTGGGCGCGATGTGGCTGGCGAGCCGCCGCATCCTCGATCAGGTCGACGAGCTCGAGGTCGGCGTCGCCGAGATCATCAACGGCAACCTCGAGCGCACGTTCCGCCCGGTGGGTGACGACCTCGACGGCCTGGCCAACGGCCTCAACGTCATGCTCGCCCGCCTCCTCGGCCGGCCCGAGCCCGGCGAGGAGGAGATGGACGACGACGGCAACCCCATCGTCCCCGGCCGGGTCGAGTTCGACGAGGACTCCGAGGCCCGCCCGCCCGCCGAGGGGCCGAGCCCGGAGCTGGCGGCGCTGGCCCAGGAGCCCGAGCCCGACTACTACAAGCGCGTCTACACCGAGTACGTGGCCGCGCGTCGCGCCACCGGCAACCCCGACGAGGTCAGCTTCGAGGGCTTCATCGCCAAGCTGCGGGTCAACGAGGGCAAGCTCAAGGCCCTGCACCAGTGCAAGGCCGTGCGCTTCCGGGTCGTGACCAAGGATGGCAAGGTCACGCTCAAGCCGGTCCCGATCTTCTGAGCCGGCCGCGATGCGCGTCGCCACCGGCCTCGAGCGCCTGCTCGCCGACGATCGCCGGCTGCGCGGCCGCCGCGTCGGCCTCATCGCCAACCCGACCGCGGTCGACGCCGAGCTCCGCCACGCCGTCGACCTGCTGGCGGCGCGGCCCGGCCTCCGCCTCACCGCGCTGTTCGGCCCCGAGCACGGCGTGCGCGGCGACGCCCAGGACATGATCGAGGTCGGCGCCGCGGTCGACGCTCGCACCGGCCTGCCGGTCCACAGCCTCTACGGCCACGACCTCGCCTCGCTGGCGCCGACCCCGGCCATGCTCGACGACGTCGACGTCCTGGTCTACGCCGTCCAGGACGTCGGCAGCCGCTACTACACCTTCGTGTGGACGATGGTGCTGGCGATGCGCGCCGCGGCCCGCGCCGGCAAGGCCTTCGTCGTGCTCGACCGGCCCAACCCCATCGGCGGCGCCCTGGTCGAGGGCGGCGCCATCGCCCCCGGCCACGACTCGTTCGTCGGCCTGGTGTCGTGCCCCAACCGCCACGGCCTCACCGCCGGCGAGCTCGCGCGCTGGCGCGCCGCCGAGGAGGGCCTCGATCTCGACCTCGAGATCGTGACCATGGCCGGCTGGCGCCGCGATCACGCCTTCGCCGACACCGGGCTGCCGTGGGTGATGCCGTCGCCCAACATGCCGACCGTCGACACCGCCCTGGTCTACCCCGGCATGTGCCTGGTCGAGGGCACCGAGCTGAGCGAGGGGCGCGGCACCACCCGGCCCTTCGAGCTGGCGGGCGCGCCCGGCCTCGACGGCCACGCCCTGGCCGCCGAGCTGGCGGCGCTGCCCGGCGCCCGCTTCCGGCCGGTGGTGTTCCGCCCGACCTTCCACAAGCACGGCCACCAGCCGTGCGGCGGCGTCCAGATCCACGTCACCGATCCGGTCGCGTTCCGCCCCTACCTCACGGGCGTCGCCTGGCTGCGCGCCGCCCGCCGCCTGCTCGGCGACGGCTTCGCGTGGCGCACCCGCGCCTACGAGTTCGTCGACACCATCCCCGCCATCGATCTGCTCGCCGGCGGGCCGGCGGTGCGCGAGCTGGTCGACGCCGGCGCCCCGCTCGCCGACCTCGCCGCCACCTGGGCCGCCGACGAGCGCGCCTTCGCCGAGGCCCGCGCCGCCTGGCTGCTGTACTGAGGTACCATCGGCGCGATGGCGACCACGGTCGCGCTCTTCGGCGGCAGCTTCAACCCGCCGCACGTCGCCCACGCGCTGGTGGCGCTGTACGTGCTCGAGACCGCGCCGGTCGACGCGGTGTGGCTGGTGCCGACCTGGCGCCACGCCTTCGGCAAGGAGCTGGCGCCGTACGAGGACCGGGTGGCGATGTGCGCGCTGGCGGCGGCGCCGCTGGGGCCGCGCGCGATCGTGTCGCGGGTCGAGGAGGAGGTGGCGCGGGTCCGCGGCGGCGAGAGCCGCACCCTGCACACGCTCGAGCACCTGGCCACCACCCACCCCGGGCACGCCTTCCGCCTCCTGGTCGGCACGGACATCCTCGGCGAGGCCGCGAGCTGGCACCGCTGGGACGAGATCTGCCGGCGCGCCCCGCCCATCGTCGTCGGCCGGGGCGCGGTGACGCCGCCGCCGGGCGCCGTGGTCACCGAGCTGTCGATGCCGGCGGTGTCCTCGACCGAGGTCCGGCGCCGGCTGGCCGCCGGGCAGGACGTGGCGGGGCTGGTGAGCCGGACGGTTCTCGGCTATATCGCCGGTCGAGGTCTCTACCGGTGACGGCTCGCTCCCCCAACACCTTCGTGGTCGGCTCCGGCCCGGTCGCCACCGCGCTCGCCGGCGGCCTGCGCCCCGCCGGCGTCCCCGTCCTCGGCCTGTGGAGCCGGAGCCAGGCCTCGGCCCGGCCGGCCGCCGCCCGGGCCGGCGTCGCCGCGTTCTCGCCGGCGCCGCCCGATCTCCTGCTCGAGGCCGAGGTCCTCGTCGTCGCCGTGCGCGACGACGCGGTGGCCGAGGTCGCCGGCCGGCTGGTCGCCACCGGCCTGGTCGGCGAGCGCCACGTCCTGCTCCACTGCTCGGGCGCCCGCGCCGCGGCCGAGGCCTTCGCGCCGATCGCCGATCGGATCGGCGGCGCGGGCACCCTCCACCCGCTGCGCGCGATCACGGATCCGCGCGCCACGATGCGGTCCTGGAAGGGCACGGTGTTCGGGGTCGAGGGCGACGGCCGCGGCCGCGCCGCCGCCACCCAGCTCGCCCAGGCGCTCGGCGGCACGCCCCTCGCGCTCGACGGCGCGGCCATGGTCCGCTACCACGCCGCCGCCGCGATCGCCTCCAACTACGTGGTCGCGCTGCTCGACGCCGCGGTCGGCCTCCTGCGCAGCGCCGGCGTCGACGACGAGGCCGCCCTGGCGGCGCTGGTGCCGCTGGCCCAGAGCGCGGTCGCCAACGTCGGCGAGCGCGGCCTGGCCCAGGGCCTCACCGGCCCGATCCGCCGCGGCGACACCGGCACCGTGGCGCGCCACCTGTCGGCGCTCGCCGCCGATCCCGCGCTGCACGAGCTCTACCGCGTGCTCGGTCGGCGCGCGCTCGGCCTCGCCGAGGTCGCCGGCGCCGCCAGCCCCGAGGATCTCGCCGCGATCCTCGCGCTCCTGACCGAGCGTGGGCCGGGGCGCCCGGCCGAGACCCCGGCCGACGCGTCGACCTCCTGACCGCGACCTACATCGCGCCCGCGCTCGCTTTGGCGACGATTGTGATCGACCCCCTGAATCGAGCCGGGTAACCTGGCGTCCGCATCCGGGAGGTATCGATGTCCGTGCGTCCGTCCTCGCTCGTCGTGACCTGCGCCGCCGCCGTCCTCGGCGTGGCCCTGGTGTTGTTCGGCCTCACCGGCACCGCCCACGCCCAGAAGGGCCCGGAGCGCGTCTTCGGCGGCAAGATCATGGTGAGCGACAAGAAGTACCCGAGCTACGCCAAGAGCGTCTCGGCGTACGTCTCGGCCATCCGCAAGCAGTCCAAGAACCAGTTCTGGGAGGACAAGGCCAAGCAGAACTGGCGCATCCACTTCGCGGCCTTCTTCAAGCGGCCGCTGCCGGACATCGAGGTGGTGGTCAAGCTGTACGACGTGAGCCGCGGCAACCGCCAGCTCCTGGCCAGCTTCGAGCAGTACCTCGACCAGCGCGGCCAGCGGGCGCTGCTCTCGCAGTTCACCCTCGAGCGCAAGCACGTGGGCGTCAACAAGCAGGTGCTGATGGTCATCGAGGTCCAGGGCCAGACCTTCGCCACCGGCAAGTTCAAGATCCTCGGTCAGGAGGAGCGCTACACCGGCAAGGTCGACTTCTCCGACGAGGACACGAAGAAGAAGGACGACGACGAGTAGCCGGCGCGAGCGGCGCTCGGCCGCCGGCCCGGCGCCAGGACCGGTCGGCCCGCGATCCCCGGGGCCGGGCCGGTGATCCCGGGGGGGCACTCTGCTACGCCGTCGCCATAGCGATGGAGCGGAGGGTCCCCATGCGTGCCAAGTCTTCTCTGCGACGCGCCCGGCGCGCGTTCGCCCTCGTCGTCGGGTTGTCGCTGGCGGCGCCCTGGTCGCTGGCCCCCGGTGGGGTGCCCGACGCGTCGGCGCAGCCCCGGCCCGCGCCCCGCGGCGCCAAGGTGAAGAAGGGCAAGGTCGACGTCGCCGCCCAGCGCGCGGCGCTGCTCGCCGGCGACGTCGAGCGCGCCGCCGCCGCCGCCGCCGAGCTCGGCAAGACCGACGACCCGGCCGCCCACGCCGCGCTGCTCGAGGGGCTGGGCACCGGGCTCCACCCCGAGGTCGCCGTCGCCGCCCTGGCCGCGCTCGGCGCCGCGCCCCGCCCCGGCGATCTCACGACGCTCACCCGCTACCTGCGGGCCCGCCCGCCGGCGGTCCGCGCCGCCGCGGTCCGGGTGCTGGGCGCGCACGCCGACGCCGGCGCCCTCATCCTGACCGCGCTCCGCGATCAGGCCGAGCCGGTGCGCGCGGCGGCCGCCGAGGCAGTGGTCGCGCGTCGCCCGCGCGGCGCCGCCGAGCCGCTGGTCGCGCTCCTCGACAAGGGCGAGCTGCCGGCGGCCCGGGCCCTGGCCGCGATCGCCGACGCCGAGCTGGCGCGGGTGGTGGCCGAGCGGATCGGCACCGCGCCCGACGGCGTGCTCGCCCAGTGCCTGGGTCAGATCCTGGTCCGCCCCGATTTCGGGCCGGATCCGGCGCGGGTGCAGGTGGTGCTGGCGCTGGCCAAGCTGGCCGGCCCCGAGGCCATCACCGCGCTCGGCGACTACATCGACGCCACCCCGGCCACGCCGCCGCGGGCGTCGCGGCGCGAGGCCGAGAACGTGCTCAAGCAGAAGCTGGGAGACGACTGATGACGACCCTGGGTAGGTACGCAACGCCGTGCGCCGGGCTGGCGCTGTCCGTGGTCGTCGCGCTCGCCGCCGGCGGGTGCGGGCCCAAGAGCGTCTTCGGCCTGACCTCCGACGACAACAACCCCGACGCCCTGGGCAAGGCCCTGGCCGTGCGCAAGCTGCCGGCCGCGCCCGGCGTCACCAACGCCCTGGGCAAGCCGCTGGTGCTGGCGGTGGTGAGCGGCACGCCCAAGAAGCTGGTGGCCTGGGACGCCGAGGCCGGCGCCGCGCTGTGGACCGTCGACGCCGACGTCCAGTCGCGGGGCGCGGTGGCCGGCGAGCTGGCGGTCGCCCGCGAGGGCCAGGCGGTGGTGATCCGCAACCTGCGCGACGGCGCGCCGCGTGGCCGCATCGCCCTCGGCGGCGAGCTGGTCGGCGTCACCACCGACGGCGACCAGGTGTACGTGACCTGGCAGCGTCAGGCCGGCGGCAAGCCGACGTGGACGGTGGCCGCGTACTCGCCCGACGGCGGCGAGCGCTGGCGCAACGACGCCCCGGGCGCGCTCGGCGCGCCGGCGGCCCAGGGCGGCCTGGTGTACTCGCCGTTCCTCCGGCAGTGGCTGGCGATCCTCGACGCGCGCACCGGCGCCCAGCTCACCCGCGTCCGCGGCATCGACGAGGAGATCTCGTTCGTCCGCACCACCAGCGACGCCACCTGGTTCGGGTCGAAGGCCGGCATCTTCCGCCTCGACGTCAAGGCGGCGTCGGGGAAGCGGGCCGCCTCCACCTACGGCACCTCCACCTTGCCGCCCCAGCTCGCGACCGCGACCTACGATCGCGACGCCTTCGATCCGGTGCAGGCCGGCTACTCCGCCTTCGATCGCAAGCGCGTGCTGTGGCGGGCCGCCGCCGGCGGCGACGGCTTCCGGCTCGAGGACGACGTGGTGGCGGTCCACTTCTTCCGCTTCGTCTTCGGCCTGACGGCCGACGGCGCGCTGCGCTGGGCCTACAGCCACCCGCGGGTCGAGCTGGTGGCGTCGGAGCACGCCGGCCGGGTGATCGTCGGCGTCGGCGCCGACGGCTCGGTGGTGGCGCTCGATCCGGCGACCGGCGCGATCCGGGCCCAGAGCAAGCTCGACGTCGGCGGCCAGGTGCTCGGCGCGACCTTCGACTGCGACGGCTGGGCGCCGGCGGGCGCCGGCGAGCCGCCGTCGACGGTGGCCGCGCTGGTGGCGATCGCCCGCGACCGCGACGCCCGCTTCGACGAGATCAAGCAGCTCGCGGTGGCCGCGCTGGCCCGGCTCGAGGGCGGCGAGGTCACCCGCGACCTGCTCGCCATCGTCCAGGACGGGCGGACCCCGCCCAAGCTGCGCGACTCGGTGATCGAGCTCCTGGTCGGGCGCAAGGACCCGGCCGGCCTGCCGGCGCTGCTCGCCGCGCTCGAGCCGCGCTACGACTTCATCGCCGGCACCGAGCCGGCGGCGGTCGGCGTGGTGGCGCGCGCTCTCGCCGGCCTGGCCGATCGCGGCCTGGCCGAGGCCGATCGCGGGCGCGCCGTCAAGGCGCTCGTCGCCCATGCCGACGATCCGGCGACGCCGGCCACCGACCGCACCGAGCTGGTGCGGGCGATGGTGGCGATCGGGCAGGGCGCCGAGCGGCCCTGGGTCCGCAGCCAGCTCGTGCTCGAGCGCGCCGACCCCGCCCTCGCCCGCGAGGCCCGCCTGGTCGAGGCCATGGTCGCGGCGCTGGCCGCCGGCGGCGTCGAGGATCGGGAGACCCTGCGCTACGTCGCCACCGATCCGCGCACCGTGCCCGCGGTCGCCGACGCCGCGCGCGCGGCCCTGGCCACGCCGTCGCCCTGACCGCGTCCCCGCGTCCCCGCCGGGGTGCACCGGCGGTCGCGGTCGGATACCCTGTCGAGGTGGCCGAGCGGCGCTTCCGCATCGTCGTGTGCCGCGGCCCCGAGTGTGGTGACCGCCGCGACTCGCGCACGATCCACGAGGCCTTCGCCGCCGAGCTGGCGGCGCGGGGGCTCGGGGCGCGCTGCGAGCTGAGCTGGCAGAGCTGCTTCGGCCGCTGCTCCCAGGGGCCCAACGTGCTGGTGCGCGAGCTCCCGGCCGAGCGCCAGCCGCCGCCGCGGTTCGCGCTGGCCGATCTGCCTCCGTCGCGCGGGGGTGGGCCGCGGCTGGCGACCGCGCTGTATAATCGGGTGGCTCGCGTGAACGTCGCCGAGGTCGTCACCAGCCATGTCGTCGGGGGGAGGGTGGTCGCCCGCCTCATCGAACGGATCGATCCGCTGACCGGAGCGACCGTCCCCGCCAAGCCGTCCGGAGAACCTGATGTCTAGAGCTCACGTCGTGCCCCTCGTCCTCGTCCTCGGGTCGCTGGCCGCGCTCGCGGCCTGCAAGAGCACCGAGGTCAAGGACCGCCCCGAGACGCTGGCCGCGCTCGAGGCGTGCAAGGAGCAGTCGGCCAAGCTCGCCGACAAGGATCGCCTGATCCAGACCTACGAGGCCGAGCTCGCCCGCCTCAAGCTCGAGTCCGGCAACCAGGAGCTCACCCTCGTCATCCAGGGGGACGCCCTCGTGATCAAGTCCCGGCCCCAGGGCGGGGGCGCGCCGGCCATCGACGACGCGGTCGCGCAGGCGCTGTCGCGCGACTACATCGCGCTGGTCAACGGCTCGCGCGGCGCGATCCAGAAGTGCTACGAGCAGGCGCTCAAGAAGAACACGGCGCTGCAGGCGCGCACGATCTCGATGACCGTGTCCTCGACGTTCCAGGGCTCGGGGGCGCACGTGCGCAGCTCGTTCCAGCCGGCGCTGGGCGAGGCCTTCGACGCCTGCATGAAGAGCGTGGCCAGCCGGTGGAAGCTCTCGGCCGCGCCCCAGACCATGACCTTCCAGGCCACGGTGTCCCTGTCCCCGAGCTGAGCCGGCCCCCGCCGTGCCGGCCCCGCGCTCGATCCGTCCGCCCGCTCCCTCGGACCTGCGATGACCGCCCGCCGCCCCATCCGCGACCTCGAACGCGAGCTCAAGCGCGAGCCCGGCAACCTCGCGCTGCGGCTGACGCTGGCCGCGGCGTACCGCGAGGCCGGGCGCGGCGGCGACGCGCTCGAGCTCTACCGCTCGGTGGCGCGCGCCTACCTGGAGCAGGGGCGGTCCATGCAGGCGGCGGCGGTGTGCCGGAGCGCGCTCGAGATCGCGCCGGCCGACAGCGAGCTGTACGGGATGCTCCAGCACGTCGACCGCAGCCTGTCCCAGACCCAGCCGCCGCCCTTCGCCGCCCCGGTCGGCAGCGCCCCGGCGATGCCGGTGTGGGGTGGCCCGTCGCTCGCGCCCGGCCCGGCGGCGCCCCCCGGGTTCGCCGGGCCGCCGCCGGCGGCGCGGCCCGCGCGCGTGCTCGAGGCGGACGCGCTCGCGGTGCGCGAGGTGGCGTCGGTCGCGCCCACGGTCAAGCACGTCCCGCCGCCGCCGCCACGGGTCGCGCCGCCGACCGGGCGCAACAGCACCCTCGACACCGACACGCCCTTGCCCGATCCGCTGCCCCTGCACGAGAGCACGGGGCACGACAGCCTGGTCGAGATGGCGGAGGTGCTGACCGGCCCGTCGCGACCGTCGTCGCCGTCGTCGCCGTCGATCCCGGTGCCGGCGGCGGTCCTGCCGCCGGTCGCGTCGGCGCCGCGCCCGCCGGCCCGGCCGCCGTCGGGGCCACCGGTGGTCGGCCCGCCGCCGTCGCCG
>CAADGB010000351.1 GCA_900696455.1 uncultured delta proteobacterium | reverse complement strand
TCGGCGCGGGCGCCGCGGCCGGCGCGGGCGCCACCGCGGGCGCGCTCGCCGCGTCGAGGCGTCCCGGCTCGCGCCGCGGGGCGTCGGTGGCCGCCGCCTCGCCGAAGCCCCAGCGCCCGCCCACGACGTAGAGCGGCCGGCCCTTCACCTCCTCGAAGATGCGGGCCAGGTACTCGCCCTGGATGCCGTTCGAGATGATCGAGAGGCCGTTGAAGAAGAGCAGGAGCGACAAGAGCGAGGCGTAGCCGGGGACGTCGATCCCGAACACCAGCACCTGCACCACCGTCACCGCCAGGTAGGCGAAGGCGCCGGCCGCGCACAGCAGGCCGACATAGGTCCACATCTTGAGCGGCACCGTCGAGAACGAGAAGATGCCGTCGAGCGCGAAGCGCCACAGCTTGAACAGCCCCCACTTGCTGCCGCCGTCGTCGGCGCGGGGCGCCGCCTGGAACTCGATCGTCGTGGTCTTGAACCCGGGCCAGGCGAAGATGCCCTTCATGAAGCGGTGGCGCTCGGGCATCTGGTTGAGGACGTCGACGACCTTGCGCGAGATCAGGCGGAAGTCGCCGGCGTGGGCCGGGATGTCGACGCTGGTGAGCCAGCGCAGCACCCGGTAGTAGAGGCCGGACGCGGTGCGCCGCGGCCACGACTCCTCGGTGCGCGTGCGGCGGACCGCCAGCACCATGTCCGCGCCCTGGCGCCAGGCCGCGACCAGCTCGGCGACGAGCTCGGGCGGGTGCTGGAGGTCGCAGTCGATGGGGACGACCGCCTGGCCGGTGGCGTGGGCCAGGCCCGCGGTGAGCGCGGTCTCCTTGCCGAAGTTGCGGGCGAAGCTCACGACCTTGACCCGGGGATCGGTGGCGCTGGCCGCGATCAGCAGGCCGAGCGAGCCGTCGCGGCTGCCGTCGTCGACGAAGACGATCTCGAACGGCTCGCCGATGCGCTCGAGCGCGGCGGTGGCGGCGGCGAGGAACGCGGCGATGTTGCGCTCCTCGTTGTAGACCGGCACCACCAGCGACAGGACGGGGGACATGGCTCGAACCCGACGTGTACCACCATGGTGGCGGGGTCGCGACCCTCGATCTCGGCAAGGTGGGGCTGGACGGCGGTCGGCCGTGGCCGGGGTCACGAGGCGGGTTCGGCGCGCCCGGGCCGCGCCGCCGGTTGCGGCCGTCGCCCGGGGTCGGCATCCTCGGCCGCCACCGTGACCACCGCGCCGTCCGCCCCCCCGCCGTCCGCGCTGCGCCGGATCCTGGCGTGGGCGCTGCGCCTGGGCGGGACCGCGGCCGCGGTGGCCTACACCCTCACCCTGGTCGACGTCGGCCAGCTCGACGACGCGCTGGCGCGGCTGCCGCTGCTCGCGCTGGCGCTGGCGATCGCCCTGGTGGCGGCCAACGTCGTCGCCGGCGCCCTGCGCTGGCGCGCGCTGCTCGACGCCTACGGCGCGACCGCGCCGCCGCCGCTGCCGCGGCTGGTCCGCCTGTCGTTCATCGGCTTCTTCTACAACAACTACCTGCCGGGCGCGGTCGCCGGCGACGTCGTGCGCGGGGTCGCCATCCGCGAGTCGTTCGGCACCGGCGGCGTCACCGGCAACCTGGCGGTGGTGCTGGTCGAGCGCGCGCTCGGCCTGTTCGCGCTGTTCGCGCTCCTGGCGCTCGGCCTGGCGGTGGCCGGCGATCGCGCCGGCACCGGCGGGCTGTGGCTGTGGACCGCGCTCGGCACCGGCGGCGCGCTGGCGATCGTCGTCGGCCTGGTGCTGGCGCGGCGCCTGGCCCTGGGGCTGCCCGGCGCGCTCGGCCGGATCGCGGGCGGCCTGCCGGGCATCGTCTCGCTCCCCGCCTTCGGCCACGGCGTCGTGCTGTCGATCGTGACCCAGGGGCTGGTGGCAGCGGCGGGCTGGGCGCTCCTCCACGCCGGTCACCCCGAGGTCGATCTGGCCGGCGCGCTCCTGCTCGTGCCCCTGGCCGCGGCCACCGCCTTCCTGCCCATCACCGTCGGCGGCGCCGGCGCTCGCGAGGCCGTGTTCGTGACCCTGGGCGGGCGGCTGTTCGGCCTGCCCGCCGAGGACGCCCTGGCGGCGTCGCTGGCGCTGTGGTTCGCCCACCTGGCGGTGGGCGCGGTCGGCGGCGCGCTGGTGGCGACGCGCGGGACGCGGTGAGCCGCGGCGACGGCGAGGCGATCGGCCCCGACAGCGTTGGAGTTCGCCGGGGGCAGGCCCTAAGCTGGCCGGGCGTGCAGCACGTCCTGGTCACCGGCGGCGCCGGCTTCATCGGCTCCAACTTCGTGCGTCACCTCCTGGCCGCGCGCGCCGACGTGCGGGTGATCACCTACGACCTGCTGACCTACGCCGGCAGCCGCGAGAACCTGCGCGACCTGCCGGCGCCCGGGCGCCACCTCTTCGTGCAGGGCGACGTCTGCGACCGGGCCGCGGTCGACCGGGTGCTGGCCGAGCACGCCATCGACACGATCGTCCACCTCGCCGCCGAGTCCCACGTCGATCGCTCGATCGTCGCCCCCGACGCCTTCATCCGCACCAACGTCACCGGCACCTTCACGCTGCTCGAGGCGGCGCGCGCGGCGTGGCGGGGCCCGGCCGGCCTGCGCCCCGACGTCCGCTTCCACCACGTCTCGACCGACGAGGTCTACGGTGCGCTCGCCCCCGACGATCCGCCGGTGGCCGAGGGCGCCGCCTACGCGCCGCGCTCGCCCTACGCCGCGTCCAAGGCGGCCAGCGATCACCTGGTGCGGGCCTACGCCACCACCTACGGCCTGCCGGTCACGGTGTCGAGCTGCTCCAACAACTACGGGCCGTACCAGTTCCCGGAGAAGCTGGTGCCGCTGGTGATCGTGAGCGGCGCGCTGGGCAAGCCGCTGCCGGTCTACGGCGACGGCCGCCAGATCCGCGACTGGCTGCACGTCGAGGATCACTGCGCGGCCATCCTCGCCATCCTCGAGCGCGGCCGGGTCGGCGAGACCTATCACGTCGGCGGCGGCAACCAGCCCACCAACCTCGAGGTGGTCGAGGCGCTGTGCGCGCTCCTCGACGCCCGCTACCCGGCGGCCGCGCACGCGCCGCACCGCTCGCTCATCACCTTCGTCGCCGACCGCCCCGGTCACGACCGCCGCTACGATCTCGACTGCACCCGGATCCAGGCCGAGCTGGGCTGGCGGCCGCGCCACGGCCTCGCCGACGGCCTGGCCGCCACCGTGGCCTGGTACGCGAGCAGCGGCGCCTGGCTGGCGGCGATCCGCGACAGCGACGACTACCGGCGCTGGATCGCGCTCAACTACGACGGCCGGGACGACGGCCGGGGCGACGGCCGGCCCCGGGAGGCGCCGTGAAGGGCATCATCCTCGCCGGCGGCCGTGGCACGCGCCTGTACCCGATCACGCGCGCGGTGTCGAAGCAGCTCCTGCCGGTCTACGACAAGCCGATGATCTACTACCCGCTGTCGGTGCTGATGCTGGCCGGCATCCGGGACATCCTGGTCATCTCGACGCCCGAGGATCTGCCGGCCTACCGCCGGCTCCTGCGCGACGGCCAGCAGTGGGGGCTGGCGTTCGCCTACGCCGAGCAGGCCGCGCCGCGCGGCCTGGCCGAGGCCTTCCTCATCGGCGCCGACTTCATCGCCGGCGACCGCTGCGCCCTGGTGCTGGGCGACAACGTCTTCTACGGCGCCGGCCTGCAGGAGACGGTCGAGCGCGCCGCCCGGGTCGAGCGCGGCGCGGTGGTCTTCGCCTACCCGGTGCGCGATCCCGAGCGCTACGGCATCGTCGAGCTCGACGGCGCCGGTCGGGTGGTGTCGCTCGAGGAGAAGCCGGCGCGCCCGCGCTCGCACCTGGCGGTGCCCGGCATCTACTTCTACGACGAGCAGGTGTCGGCGCTGGCCCGGCAGGTGGTGCCCAGCGCCCGCGGCGAGCTCGAGATCACCGATCTCAACCGCCTCTACCTGGCCCGCGGCGAGCTCGCGGTCGAGGTCATGAGCCGGGGCATGGCCTGGCTCGACGCCGGCACCCACGAGTCGCTGCTCGAGGCCGCGAGCTTCGTCCACGCCATCCAGCGCCGCACCGGCCTCATGATCGCCTGCCCCGAGGAGATCGCGTGGCGCATGGGCTTCATCGATCGCGCCCGCCTCGCCGAGCTCGCCGCCGAGCTGCCCGACGACTACGGCGCCTACCTCCGCGGCCTGGCCGCCGGCTGAGCCCCGCCTCGACCCCGGTCTCGGCCCCGGTTCCGGCCCCGGCCCCGGCCCCGGCCCCGGCCCCGGCCCCGGATTCGGATTCGGGCTCGGATTCGGATTCGGTCTCGGATTCGGATTCGGGCTCGGATTCGGATTCGGGCTCGGATTCGGATTCGGTCTCGGATTCGGATTCGGGCTCGGATTCGGATTCGGATTCGGGCTCGGATTCGGATTCGGTCTCGGTGCCATGCGACCGCGACCCGGTCCGTCCCCCCGTTCGCCCTGAGCCAGGCGGAGGGAGCGCAGCGACCGACGCCGCCGTCGAAGGGCGCCGTACCGCTCTTCGACGGTCGCCGTGGCCCGCGGTCGCCGTGGCCTGCGGGCCGGGGCGCAGGGCGCGAAGGCGGTGACGGCCGCGATCACGCGGTCGACGTCGCCGGCGTCGAGGTCGGCGTAGAGCGGCAGGCGGACGAGGGTGTCGGCGACCGCCTCGCTGACCGGGCAGTCGCCGGGCTGGCCGCCGGCGGCGCGGCCCACGGTCGAGAGGTGGAGCGGCTGGTAGTGGAAGGTGGCCTGGACGCCGTCGGCCGCGAGGTGGGCGAGGAGCGCGGTGCGGGCGGCGAGGTCGCGCACGCGCAGCCAGTAGAGGTGGGCCGGGTGCTCGGCGCCGGCTGGCAGGTGCGGCTGCTGGACGCCGTGGCGCGCGGCCCACGGCGCCAGCTCGGCGTGGTAGCGGGCCCAGACCCGGTGGCGGGCGCGCTGGATCGCGGGCGCGGCCTCGAGCTGGGCCACCAGCACCGCGGCCAGGAGGTCGCTCGGCAGGTAGCTCGAGCCGAGCTCGACCCAGGTGTACTTGTCGACCTGGCCGCGGAAGAAGCGGGCCCGGTTGGTGCCCTTCTCGCGCACGATCTCGGCGCGCTCGGCGAGCGCCGGATCGTTCACCACCAGCGCGCCGCCCTCGCCGCACGACAGGTTCTTGGTGTCGTGGAAGCTCTGGGTCGCCAGGCGGCCGAGGCTGCCCAGGGGCCGCCCCTGCCAGGCGCCGAACAGGCCGTGGGCGTTGTCCTCGACCAGCGTGGCGCCCGGCGCGGCGGCGACCACGGCCTGGGCGTCGACGGCGACCCCGGCGTAGTGGACCGCCACCACCGCCCGCGTCCGCGGCGTGACCCGGCGGGCGACGTCGGCGGGATCGAGGTTCAGGGTGCGCGGGTCGACGTCGGCGAAGACCACGCGGGCGCCGCGGAGGGCGAAGGCGCTGGCCGTCGAGACGAACGTGAACGACGGGACGATCACCTCGTCGCCCGGCCCCAGGTCGAGGAGCAGCGCGCACATCTCGAGGGCGTGGGTGCACGAGGTCGTGAGCAGGACCTTGCCGCCGCCGAGCCACGGCGCGAGCAGCTCGGCGGCCTGCCGGGTGAAGGGGCCGTCGCCGCGCCAGTGCCCGCCGGCCAGCGCCTCCGCCACCCGCGCCGCCTCCTGCCCGGTGCGGTGCGGGCGCGAGAACGGGATGAGCGGCGGGGTCACGGGGCGGCCCCGGCCGGCGGGTCGCCGGCGGCCGTCGGCGTCGGCGTCGGCGCGACCGCGCCGCCGGCGACCTCGCGCACGACGTAGGCCGGGCGATCGAGCAGGCGGAAGTGGGCGCGGCCCAGGTACTCGCCGATGATGCCCAGGCACAGGAGCTGGGCGCCGCTGAAGATCGAGACGATGCAGGCCAGGAACGGGAAGCCGGGCGCGCTGCCGCCGTCGAGGGCGTAGCGCACCAGCACGAAGGCGAGGACCGCCAGCCCGAAACCGGTGAGCACGAAGCCGACCAGGCTCGCCAGCTTGAGCGGGATCGTCGAGAACCCGGTCATCATGTTGACGGCGTGGGTGAGGAGCTTGCGGAAGGTGTAGCTCGAGGTGCCGATCGTGCGCGGGTCGTGGCGCACGGTGACGTGGGTGAAGCGCTGGGTGCCCCACGTGAGCAGGACGTCGATCGACACGAACGTGCCGCGGAACGCGGCGAAGGCGTCGCGCAGCCGGGTGCGGAACAGCCGCCACGCGCTGACCCGGGCGGCGGTGGCGGCGCCCATCGAGCCCATGAGCACCCGCTTGGAGATCCGCGAGGCCAGCCCGCGGAGGAGGCCGTGGGGCTCGCGGGCGGGGGCGCCGTAGACCACGTCGACGTCGTCGGTGAGCGCCGCCAGCAGGCGCGGCAGCTCCTCGGGCGGGTGCTGGAGGTCGTCGTCGGTGGTGACCACGAGGTCGTAGCGGGCGGCGCGGATGCCGCACAGGAGCGCGGCGTGCTGGCCGTAGTTGCGCATGAGCGAGATCGCCCGCACGCCGGCCCGGGCGCGCGCCAGCTCGCGCACCACGCGGCCGGTGCCGTCGGGGCTGGCGTCGTCGACCAGGATGATCTCCCAGGCCGGGGCGTGGGCGGCGAGCACCGGCGCCAGGCGCTCGACCAGGAGCCCGATCGAGCCCTCGCTGCGGTAGCAGGGGATGACCACCGACAGCCCGCGCGGCAGCGGCGCCGGCGCCAGGTCCGGCGGCGGCGGCGTCGGCGGCGGCGGCGGAGGCGGCGCGGGCTCGCTCACGCTCCGTGTGTACCGGAGCGCCGGCGCCGGGTCCATGGGGCGCTCACAGCGACGAGCACACCAGCTCGCCGCTGCGGGCCCGGACCTGGGCCTTGACCTTCTGGCCGGGCTGGTACTTCTTCCACGTGGCCTCGGCGAGGTCGCAGGTGCGCGCCTGCTTGCCGTCGCTCAGCTCGAGGGTGTAGGTGGCGCGGCGCTTGCCGGCGCGGCGGGCGCCGTAGCCGTCCTGGATGGGGGAGGGCGGCACCGCCGGCCACGCCACCTCGAGGCCCTGGCCCTTGGCGGCGAGCTCCTCGACCTTGGTCCAGCGGTCGATCAGGAAGCGGCAGAAGTCGTCGTCGACGCCCTCCTGCCGGGTGCGCGGCGTGCACGTCCGGACCTCCTCGAACGTGCCGTCGCCCTTGTCGACCTTCTCGGTCTTGCAGTCCTCGCCGTCGGGCACGCTGCGGGTCGAGCGCTGCTTCTTGTGGCAGGACAGGGCGCGGGCGCCGGGCGGCACCTCGTCGCGCCACGTCTCCTCGGTCACCTCCCGGAACTCCTCGAGCTCCTGGACCGCGGCCCAGCGGTGGCCGGTGACCTCGAGCGCGATGTCCCGCTTGCGGATGCACATGAACCAGACGAGCACCGCGACCACCACCAGGCCGAAGAGCACGTACCAGAGCAGGTTCGACGTCTTGCGCGCCGGCCGGGCGGGCTCGACCAGCTTGACCCGGCCGGCCTCGCCCAGGGGCGCGCCGCACTGGCCGCAGTGGTCGGCCTTCGCCGACTGCGCGGCGCCGCACGACGCGCACTTCTTGTCGGCGCCGGTGAACTGGTGGTCCTCGACCCGCACCTTGTCGGCGTCGCTCGGGAAGTAGCGCGCGCGCTCGTCCTGCGGCGCGCCGCAGTGCGGGCAGTGGCGGTGGGTCTTGCCCAGGAGCTTCTTGGTCTCGCAGTGGCCGCAGTCCCACAGCATCTCGTAGTGACCGAGGCTCTCCTGGCGGGCGCCGCCCGGCTGGTCCAGCTTGTCCATCCCGCCGATGGTATCAACCGGACCGGCCGCCGGTCACGGCGCGACGCTCACCGCGAGCGTGAAGTCGTACTCCTCGAAGACGTAGTAGCTGTCGACGACCACGAAGACCTCGATCGGGGTGGGGCCGGGGTTGGTGTAGGAGACGGTCTCGGCGCCGCCGTCGAGGGCGTCGTCGGAGCCGTCGAGGCAGACCAGCGGCGAGGCGTCGCACACCAGGGCCGGGGTGGCGACCAGGTAGAGCGCGGCGTCGTTGAGGACGCCCGGGGTGACGGTCGCGGTCAGGGTCTGGTTGCCGGGGATCGAGACCAGGTAGGCGCGGTCGGCGCCCGGCGCGGCGTAGCCGGTGCAGGAGGAGGCGGGGCGGTAGTCGTCGACGTAGCCGATCGTGGTGCCGGTGGTGGTGCCCGCCGACAGGGTGGGGGCGAGCTGGCAGGTCTCGCCCGGCGGCACCGCCCCGACGCGGAGGTCGAGGGTGAACGGGCCGCCCTCGCCGGCCCAGTAGCTGTCGACGATGACGAAGACGTCCATCGCCGTGACGCCGGTGTTGGTGTAGTGCGCGAGCTCGGGATCGCCGTCCTCGAACGCGTCGGCGCCGGCGAGGCAGACGATCGGGCTGGCGTCGCAGTTCGACGCCGGCGCCGCGACGAAGTAGACCCCGAGGTCGAGGTTGGCGTCGCCGGGCACCACCCGCGCCCACAGCCGCTGGCCGGCGGGCACGGTGACCCGGAAGGCGCGGTCGAGGCCGGGCGCGCCGTACCCAGTGCAGGTCGCCGGAGGCTGGTAGTCGTCGGTGTAGCCGGCGCTGCCGGCGGTGGTGCCGGTGATCGTGGCCGTGCCTCCGCTGAGCGTCACGGCGTCGGCGAGCTGGCAGGTGTCGCCGGCCGGGCGGCCGACCTGCACGGTCAGGGTGAAGGCGCCGCTCTGGGTCAGGCTGTAGCTGTCGACGACGATGAAGACCTCGAGCGGGCCGGCGCCCGGGTTGGTGTAGGTGACCGACTCGGCGGCGCCGCTCACGCCGGCGTCGGTGCCGGCGAGGCAGGCGATCGGGCTGGCGTCGCACATCGCCGCCGGCCCGGCGACCAGGTAGAGGCCGCCGTCGAATCCGGTCGGCGCCATCGTCACCGAGAGCCGCTCGCCGCCGGGGACGGTGACCGCGTACACCCGGTCCGGGCCCACCTGCGCGTAGTTGCTCGTGCACGCCGCCGGCGGGGCGTAGTCGGCGCCGTAGCTGCTCGTGGTGCCGCTGATCGTTGCCGCGCCGTTCACGAGGGTCACGGCCTCGGCGAGCTGGCAGGTGTCGCCGGCCAGGGGCGGCGGCGCGTCCGGGCCGGCGTCAGGCGAGCCGGCGTCGGGCGGGCCGGCGTCGGGCGGGCCGGCGTCGGGCGGGCCGGCGTCGGGCTCCGCGGCGTCGGTCCCGGCGTCGGCGAGCTCGCCGTCGACGTCCGAGGCGTCGGTCGGCGCCGCGTCGACGTCGGGCGCCGCGTCGACGTCGGGCGCCGCGTCGACGTCGGTGCCGTCGGGGTTCGAGGCGTCGGCGGACGTGGCGTCGACGGAGCCGTCGTCGCCGCCGCCGCCGCAGGCGGACGCGACGAGCACCAGGGAGAGCGCGATACCGAGGGAGGTCCGGGACATGGGGCGGGACCATCCGGCAGGTCGCGCCCGGGATCAACCGTCAGGATCGACGTGAGCGAGCTTGCAGCTCAAAGCATCCCGGGGGCCGGGTGCCGGGGCCGGGGCCGGGTGCCGGGGCCGGGCGCCGGGGCCGGGTGCCGGGGCCGGGTGCCCGGGTGTCGGGCGCCGGCGCGTCACGGCAGCAGGTACGAGCAGATCGACGCGTCGGCCGGCACGCCGGGCTCGGGCGTCATCGGCCCCTCGCCGCCGTGGGCCTGGCGCAGCGCCGTCGACAGCGTGCGGGCGCCGGCGATCTCGCCCAGGGCCACGGCGCCGCCGGTGGGGGCGCGGGCGTAGGTGGCGTAGTCGACGTGGTAGAGGCCGAAGCGCGGCTCGAAGCCCTCGGCCCACTCGAAGTTGTCGAACAGGCTCCAGTGGTAGTAGCCGCGCACGTCGACGCCCTCGCCGCGGGCGCGCTCGACCTGCTCGAGCACGCGCACCACGTTCTCGGCGCGGCGGGCGCCGACCTCGGTGGCGATCCCGGCCTCGGTGATGACGAGCGGCAGCCTGGGGTAGCGAGCGCCCAGATCCTTCAGCACGGTGTAGATGCCCGGGGCGTGGAACTCGTAGCCCATCGACGGCACGCAATGGGTGGCGTCGAGCGCCGGCAGGCACGAGCCGAGATCGAAGGCGCCGAAGCACGGGGTCAGCTCGAGGACCGGCACCGCCTTGACCTGGCCGGTGACGCCGGTGCGGAAGTAGTACTGCACGCCCAGCCAGTCGAGGCGCCCCGCCCACTCGGGGTGGGCCTCGTCGCCGGTGCCGTCGAGCTGGGGATCGAAGGTGCCGTGGACGAAGGCGTCGACCGCGAGGTGGTGGTAGACGTAGACCACACGGTCGCGGGCGGCCGCGTCGACGGGGTCGGTCGAGACCTGGTTGCCGGCGGCCGGCGTCCAGTCGGCCACCGACAGGGTGAAGCCGACCGCGGCCGCCACGCCGTCGCCGTCGGCGTCGACGGTGTCGGCGGCCTTGATCGCGTCGTACATCGCGGCGTGGGCGGCCAGGTAGTCGCGCACCACCGGCACGAAGTCGGTGAGGATCGAGGTGATGAGCACGCGCCCGGGCGGGAAGTAGCCGATGCCGTAGGCGGCGAGCAGGTAGTTCACCGGCTCGTTGAGCGTCGCCCACTCGTCGACGCGATCGCCGTAGCGTCGCGCCAGCTCGCCGGCGAGCTCGGCCATCTCCTCGACGATCTGGCCGCCGCCGGCGGAGCCCAGGCCGCACAGGTTGGTGTCGGCGGGCTGGCCCGGCGTCGGGTTCTGCTGGCAGGTCGGGTCGCGCGGATCCGCGATCCACACCGGGTTGGAGAAGTGGTGGACCGTGATCATCGGCCGGATGCCGCGGGCGCGCAGCTCGTCGAGCAGCGCCCCGTAGTGGGCGAAGGCGGCCTCGTCCCACTGATCGCGGACCGGCTCGACCTTGGCCCAGTCGACGCTGAAGCGGTAGGCGTCGAGGTTGGCGTCGACGAGGAGCTGGACGTCCTCCAGCGCCTTCGAGTAGCCGCGCGAGGCCTCGCCGACCGGGTCCTTGCCCCGGCCGAGGCCGCCGTCGGCGGTGCGGCGGCTCCACACGTCCCAGTCGCTGGCCGGGGCCGCCTCCTCGATCTGGGTGGCGGCCGAGGCGGCGCCGAAGCGCCAGCCGGTGCGGCCGGCGTCGCCGACCAGCGGCCCGACGGCGCCGTAGGTGATGGCCGCCGGGGGATCGTCGCCCCCGCAGCCAGCGGGCGCCAGCGCGCCGAGGGCGAGGGGGAGGGCCAGCCAGGTCGAACGAGACAGCATGCCGCCATCTAACCACGCGGTTTCGCTGGCGGGAACAGCCTTGACAGAGGAAGGCCGACCCATATACTGCGCGCCTCCCGGAGCCACCCGGTCCCGGGGACCCTCGCCGTGTCCACGCCACCTCGTCCCGCCAGCCCGTTCCGCGTCGCGGACCGCGACCTGCCCGCCCATCGCGAGCTGGTCGTGACGCCGGCGTTCGTCGCCGAGGCGACCCGCGGGCTGCCCCTGCGCGACGCCCTCGACGGCGACGCGGCCACCGAGGGCGACGGCGGCGCCGCCGCGCTCGAGCTGTACGAGGACGGCGAGAACGTCCACGTCCACGGCACGATCCGCGGTCAGGTCACGGTGGCGTGCAGCCGCTGCGTCGGCCCGGTGGCGGTCCGCCTCGACGAGGCGGTGCGGGTGACCTACCTGCCGGCCCACGCCATGCCCGCCGACGAGCCCGGCGACGACGACGGCGTCGAGCTGGCCGAGGACGATCTCGACGTCTATCCGTACGACGGCGAGACCGTCGACCTCGAGCCCCTGGTCCGCGAGCAGTTCGTGCTGGCGGTCCCCTTCGCGCCGCTGTGCCGCGAGGACTGCCTCGGCCTGTGCCCCCAGTGCGGCGCCGATCGCAACTTCGCTCCCTGCGCGTGCGAGAAACCCCTCGATCCCCGCTTCGCGGCCCTCGCGGGCCTCAAGCTCCCGTCGTAGAACCCAGAGGAAGCCATGGCACTTCAGAAGCGTCGTCGCGGGCCCGCCCGCACCGGTCACCAGCGCTCGGCCTGGATGCGCAAGTCCGGCGAGAACCGTCCCCTCGTGCAGGCGTGCCCCAACTGCGCCGCGCCCCGCATCCCGCACCGCGTGTGCCTGGCGTGCGGCTTCTACGACGGCCGCGCCGTCGCCAAGGCCCGCACCGCCGACGCCGGCGAGTGACCGGCCGCCCGGCGCGGGCGGTGGCCTCGAGCGCGACGCGACCGGCCGCGTCGCCCCGCCCGTGATCCGTGCCGTCCGCGGCTGGTCGTCGACCGGCCCGGTGCGGTATGCACGGCGGGCGTGATCATCGCAGTCGACGCGATGGGCGGCGACGCCGCGCCCCGCCCCGAGGTCAGCGGCGCCGTCGCCGCGGTGCGCGAGGCCGCGCTCGAGGTGGTGCTGGTCGGTGACCGGGCCCGCCTCGAGGACGAGCTGGCCCGCGTCGGCGCCCGCGGCGAGCGCGGCGTGACCATCGAGCACGCCGCCGAGGTCGTCACCATGGACGATCATCCCGGCGAGGTCTTCCGCAAGAAGCGGGCGAGCTCGCTGCGGATCGCCACCGAGCTGGTCCAGGCCGGCCGCGCCCACGCCCTGGTCTCGGCCGGCAACTCGGGGGCGATCCTGGCCCACGCTCTGTTCGTGCTGGGGCGCCTGCCCGGCGTCGAGCGGCCGGCCATCGCCACCGCGTTCCCCGCGCCCCACGGCGCGTTCACGCTGTGCGACGTGGGCGCCAACGTCGACGTCCGGCCGACGATGCTGGCGCAGTTCGCGCTGCTCGGCGCCGCCTACGATCGCGTGGTCCACGGCCGGCCGCGGCCGCGGGTGGGCCTGCTCGCCAACGGCAGCGAGCCCGGCAAGGGCACGGGGCTGACCCGGGCCGCCCACGCCCTGCTCACCGCCGCGGCGGCCGCGCCCGACGCCGCGTTCACGTTCGCCGGCCACGTCGAGGGCAGCGACCTGTGGCGAGGCGTGGTCGACGTGGTCGCCACCGACGGCTTCACCGGCAACGTCGTGCTCAAGGTGTGCGAGGGCGTGGCCGACGCGCTCTTCGGCCTGGTCCGCGCCGAGCTGGCGGGCGCGCCGGCGGGCCCCGGCGCCGGCCGGCCCGCGGTCGGCGCCCAGGTCGCGACGGTGCGCCGGCGCCTGGGCGGCGCCCTGGCGGCGCCGGCCCTGCGCTCGCTCGAGAAGCGCATCGACTTCGCCGAGACCGGCGGCGCGCTCCTGGCCGGCGTCGACGGCGTGGTGATCATCGCCCACGGCCGCAGCGACACCACCGCGATGAAGAACGCCGTCAAGCTGGCCCACCGCTTCGCCGCCGCCGGGCTGCCGGCGCGGCTCGCCGCCAGCCTCGGCGCGTTCGGCGCGACGGGCGCGACGGGCTCGACGGGCTCGCCGGGCCCGGCCGGGACGACGCCACCACCGCCACCCGGCGGTGGCACCGGCGCGTGATCCGTTTCGCGCCGCGCGCCGCTTTCCTCGGGCGCGGCTCTGTGCAAAGACACCGGCGATGAAGACCGCCCTCCTGTTCCCGGGCCAGGGCTCGCAGCGGGTCGGCATGGGTCGCGACCTGGCCCACCGGTTCGAGCTCGCCCGCCGCACCTACCAGGAAGCCGACGACGCCCTGGGCTTCGCCCTGTCGCGGATCTGCTTCGAGGGCCCCGAGGACGAGCTCACGCTCACCCAGCACAGCCAGCCCGCGATCCTCGCCACCTCGATGGCGGTCTTCCGCGTGCTGGTCGCCGAGAAGGGCCTCACCTTCGACGTCGCCGCCGGTCACTCGCTCGGCGAGTGGACCGCCCTGTGCGCGGCCGGGGCGCTGGACTTCGCGGACGGCGTGCGCCTCACCCACCTGCGCGGCCAGTTCATGCAGGAGGCGGTGCCGGTGGGGCAGGGCGCGATGGCCGCGCTCATGGGGCTCGAGCTGGCCGCGGTGATCGAGCTGTGTCAGGAGGCGGGCACCGACGGCGAGCCGTGCGAGCCGGCCAACCTCAACGGCGCCGGCCAGGTGGTGATCTCGGGGCACGCCGCCGCGATCGAGCGCGCCCTCGGCCTGGCCCGGGGCAAGGGCGCCCGGCGCGCGGTCAAGCTCAACGTGAGCGCGCCCTTCCACTGTTCGATGATGGCGCCGGCGGCCACGCGCCTGGCCGCCGCCCTGGCCGCGGTGACGGTCCGGCCGCCGGCGGTGCCCGTCGTCACCAACGTCACCGCCACCGCCGTCACCGATCCCGCCGAGCTCACCCGGCTCCTGGTCGAGCAGGTCACCGCGCCGGTGCGCTGGGAGGAGTCGGTGCGGGCCCTGGCCGCCGCGGGCGTCACCCGCGCCTACGAGCTGGGCGCGGGCTCGGTGCTGCGCGGCCTGGTCAAGCGCATCGCCGACGGCATCGAGGTCACGACCATCGGCGAGCCCCACGAGGTCGACGGCTTCGCCTGAGCCGGCGCGCCGCGCCCCCCCCGAACCGACGAGCCGACGAGGCGCACGACAACGACGAGGAGGACGAGCATGGCCATCATCGATCGAGCACTGGACGGACGCGTCGCCCTGGTCACCGGCGGCTCGCGCGGCATCGGCCGCGCCATCTGCGTGGCCCTGGGCCGCCGCGGCGCCAAGGTCGCCATCAACTACGCCGCCCGCGAGGACGCCGCGCGCGAGACCGCCGAGCTGGTGACCGCCGCCGGTGGCACCGCCGTCCTGTCCGCCTTCGACGTGGCGGCGCCCGAGGCCGTCACCGAGGCCATCAAGCAGCTCGGCAAGGACCACGGCGGCCTCGACATCCTGGTCAACAACGCCGGCGTCGCCATCAACGGCCTGCTCCTCCGCTACAAGGACGAGCAGTGGCAGCGCACGCTCCAGGTCAACCTGGCCGGCGCGTTCCACTGCGCCCGCGCCGCCGCCTCGTTGCTCCTGCGGGCGAAGGAGCGCGGCCGCATCGTCAACATCACCTCGGTGGTGGGCGAGAGCGGCAACGCCGGCCAGGCGGCGTACGCGGCGTCCAAGGCCGGCCTCATCGGCCTCACCCAGTCGCTGGCCAAGGAGATGGCGTCGCGCGGCGTCCCCGTCAACGCGGTGTCCCCCGGCTTCATCGAGACCGACATGACCGCCGAGCACCTGCCCGAGGCGGCGCGCGGCGCGCTGCTCGAGCAGATCCCGCTCGGCCGGATCGGTCTGGCCGACGACGTCGCCCACGCCGTGGCGTTTTTGGCCGGACCAGAGGCCGCCTACGTCACCGGGCAGGTGCTACGCGTCAACGGTGGATTGTTGATGTAGAGCCGGCTTTCGTACTAAAGAGCCGCCTGCAAGCCGCCTGCACGATCGAAAGGAAGCGTCCCATGTCCGATATCGAAGCGAAGGTCAAGGAGATCATCTGCCAGCAGCTCGAGGTCTCGCCCGAGCAGCTCCGCCCCGAGGCGTCGTTCGTCGACGACCTCAAGGCCGACTCGCTGGCCGTGGTCGAGCTCGTCCTCGCCCTGGAGCAGGAGTTCAAGCTCGAGATCCCGGAGGAGGACACCGAGCGCATCAAGACCGTCAAGGACGCGCTCGACTACATCAAGACGCACGCGGCCTCCTGAACCGGCCGCGTCCGCGCGCCGCGCCTCGGCGCGGCGGCGCGCGCCGCCCGGCGTGACGGCGCGGCGCCCACCCCTCGAGGAGAGCTCATGCGCAAGGTCGTCATCACCGGTAGCGGCCTCATCACCCCCGTCGGCATCGGCCGCGAGGAGACGTGGTCCGCCTTGCTCGCCGGCAAGAACGGCGCCGGGCCGATCACCCTGTTCGACGCCACGGCCTACGCCACGCGCTTCGCGTGCGAGGTCAAGGGCTGGGAGGCCGCCGCCGGGGCCTGGTTCGACAAGCGCGAGCTCAAGCACCTCGATCGCTTCCTGCAGTTCGGGGTCGCCGCCGCCATGATGGCGATGGACGACGCCGGCTACGATGGCCGCAAGGTGCCGGCCGGCGAGGAGGACCGCTGGGGCGTCTTCATCGGCGCCGGCCTGGGCGGGGTGACCACGATCGAGCACACCCACGACAGCGGCCGGGCCAAGGGGCCGCGCTACGGGTTCTCGCCGTACTTCGTCACCGACATCATCATCAACATGATCCCGGGCCTGGTGTCGATCCGCACCGGCGCCCGCGGCCCCAACTTCTCGCACGTGTCGGCGTGCTCGACCGGCGCCCACTCGATCGGCGAGGCCATGCGCACGATCCGCCACGGCTACGCCGACGTCATGATCGCCGGCGGCGCCGAGACCACGATCACGATGCTCGGCGTCGGCGGCTTCAACGCCATGCGCGCGATGTCGACCCGCAACGAGGCGCCGGCGCAGGCGTCGCGGCCGTTCGAGAAGGACCGCGACGGCTTCGTCATCGGCGAGGGCGCCGGCGTGCTGGTGCTCGAGGAGCTCGAGCACGCCCGGGCCCGCGGCGCCCGCATCTACGGCGAGGTCAAGGGCTACGCCGCCAACGCCGACGCCCACCACATCACCGCCCCGGCGCCCGAGGGCATCGGCGCCCAGCGCTGCATGCGCATGGCCCTGGCCGACGCCGGCGTCGCGCCCGAGGCCATCGGCTACATCAACGCCCACGGCACCTCGACCCCGTTCAACGACAAGAACGAGACCGCGGCCATCAAGGCGGTCTTCGGCGAGCACGCCCGCGCCCTGGCGGTGTCGTCGACCAAGTCGATGACCGGTCACACCCTGGGCGCGGCCGGCGCGATCGAGGCCGGCATCACGGCCCTGGCCCTGACCCGCGGGGTCCTGCCGCCGACCATCAACTACGACACCCCCGATCCCGAGTGCGACCTCGACTACGTGCCCAACGTGGCGCGCGAGGTGCGGGTGGCGGCCGCGATCTCCAACTCGTTCGGCTTCGGCGGCACCAACGCCGCCCTGGTCCTGACCCGCGACGGGGCGGCCTGACCGTGAGCGGTCCGGGCGCCGCCCTGCGCTGGTTCGCCGGCAGTGACCACGCCGGGTTCGCGCTCAAGCGCCACCTGATCGAGGTCCTGCGCTCGCTGGGCGACGACGTCGCCGACCTCGGCACCGACAGCGAGCACGCGGTCGACTACCCCGACTTCGGGGCGGCGGTGGGCCGGGCCGTGGCCTCGGCGCGCACGCCCACCCTCGGCCTCATCATCTGCGGCACCGGGGTCGGCATCAGCATCGCCGCCAACAAGGTGCCGGGCGTGCGCTGCGCGCTGTGCACCGAGGCCTTCACCGCCACCGCCGCCCGCGCCCACAACGACGCCAACGTCCTCGCCATGGGCGCGCGGGTGATCGGCGCCGGCGTCGCCGAGGCCTGCGTCCGCGCCTTCCGGGACACCGCGTTCGAGGGCGGGCGCCACGCCCGCCGCGTCGGCAAGCTCAACACCCTCGACGACGCCGCCCGGGGGGCGTGACGGCCGACCATGCGCTGCCCGTTCTGCGGCGAGGACGAGGACAAGGTCAACGACTCGCGCACGTCGAAGGACGGCCGCGAGATCCGGCGGCGGCGCGAGTGCCTGCGCTGCGAGCGGCGCTTCACCACCTACGAGCGGGTCGACGAGGCCATGCCGGTGGTGGTCAAGAACGACGGCCGGCGCGAGCCCTTCGACGTCCACAAGATCGAGCGCGGCATCTCGTTCGCGGTGATCAAGCGGCCGGTGACGCCGGAGCAGGTGCGGCAGATCGCGGAGGCGGTCGAGCGCGAGGTCGGCGAGCTGGGCGTCGACGAGCTCGCGTCGCGCGAGATCGGCGAGCGGGTGCTGCCCCGGCTGCGCGCCCTCGACACCGTCGCCTACGTCCGTTTCGCGTCGATCTACCGCGACTTCGGCGACGTCGAGGAGTTCGCCCGCGAGCTGCGGGCGCTCAAGAAGCGGGCGGCGTCGGACGGAGGCGCCTGAGCCGATGGCGGCGCGCGCCCGCCGCCCCGCGCACCCGGCGCGCCCGGGCTCGCGCCCGGTCGCCGGCCCGATCGCCGACGTGGCTGGCGACGACGCCCGCTGGATGGTGCGCTGCCTGGAGCTGGCCGCCCGCGGCGGGCGGACCTCGCCCAACCCGCGGGTCGGCTGCGTCATCGTCTCGGCGCGGGGCGAGGTGCTGGCCGAGGGCTGGCACCGCGGCCCCGGCACCGCCCACGCCGAGGTCGACGCCCTGGCCCGGCTGGGCGGCGCGGCTCGCGGCGCGACGCTCTACGTGAACCTCGAGCCCTGTGACCACCACGGCCGCACGCCGCCGTGCGCGCCGGCCGTGATCGCGAGCGGCGTGCGGCGGGTCGTGATCGGGGCGATGGATCCGGTGCCCGGCCACGGCGGCGGCGCGCGGCGCATCGCCCGGGCCGGCATCGAGGTGACCCGCGGCGTGCTCGCCCCGGCGTGCTAGGACCTCGATCGCGGCTTCTTCACCTGGGCGCGCCACGGCCGGCCCTGGTTCACGCTGAAGGCGGCGATGACCCTCGACGGTCGCATCGCCACCGCCCGCGGCGAGTCGCGCTGGATCACCGGCGCCGCCGCGCGCGCCACCGCGCACGGCCTGCGCGCCAGCCACGACGCGGTGCTGGTCGGCGTGGGCACGGTGCTGGCCGACGACCCCGCGCTCACGGTGCGCGACGCCGCCGGCGCCGACCCGGCGCGGGTCGTGGTCGACAGCCGGCTGCGCACGCCCCCGACCGCGCGGCTGCTGACCGCCGGCGGGGCGCGGGTGATCGTCGCCGGCCTGACCACGGCGCCCGCGGCCCGGCGTCGGCGGCTCGAGCGCGCGGGCGCGACCGTGCTGGGGCTGCCGGCGGTGGACGGCCGCGTCGACCTGGGCGCCCTGGCCCGCGCCCTGGCCGGCGAGGGGGTGACCTCGGTGCTGGTCGAGGGCGGGGGCGAGGTCCACGCCAGCCTGCTCGGCGCCGGCCTGGCCGACGAGGTCGTCCTCCACGTCGCCCCGAGGATCCTCGGCGGCCGGCGCGGCGGACCGGCCTGGGTCGGCGGCGACGAGGTCCCGCGGCTGGCCGACGCCCACCGCCTGGCGCTCCACGCCGTGGCCTTCGCCGGCGACGACCTGATCCTCACGCTGCGGGCGCCCCGGATCTCCGACATCGCGCACACGAGGGCCCGCTCGCGCCGGCGAGGACCGGGGCGGCCCGCGCCCCCACCCGCGTCTGGGCGATGAGCTGACCGAGCCTGTGACACGGGTCGCGGCGCTCGGTACGATAGGGGGGAGAGGGGACGCTCATGGGCCTGTTCGACAAGAAGGACAAGAAGCGCAAGGACGACTTCGACTCGCCGGTCGATCGGGTCGACCTGTCGGGTCCCACGCCGGCGCCTGCCACCTCGGCGGCGGCCACGCCGGCGGCGGCCGCGCCGCCGCCTGCCACGTCGGCGGCGGCCACGCCGGCGGCGGCCG
>CAADGB010000350.1 GCA_900696455.1 uncultured delta proteobacterium | reverse complement strand
GCGGCCACGCCGTTGACCGCGGCCAGGTACGGGAACAGGGGCAGCGCGGCGCGCAGCCGGCGGCCGACGATCAGGTAGGCGGCGGCGGTGGCCGCGCCCAGCACCGCGAGGCCGTCGCCGAGGAGGGCGTCGCCGCCGGCCTGCCAGTCGCCGCCGGCGAGGACGGCGCAGCCCACGGCGGCGAGGGCGATGCCGACCCAGGCCCGGCCGCTGACGGTGTCGCCGATCGACCAGCCGAGCAGCGCCGCGAAGATCGGGTTGGTCGCCACCAGCGCCACCGAGGCCGCGGTCGAGGTGAACGACAGCGACGCGATCCACACCCCGAAATGGACGCCGAGCAGGAGCCCCGAGGCCACCACCAGCCCGCGCTCGCGGCGGCCGAGGCCGGCGACGGTGGCCAGCTCCTTGCCGGCGATGGCCGCCAGCACCAGCGCGGCCAGCCCGACGCGGAGGGCGGCGATGGCCAGGGGCGGCACCGGCGCCGCGGCGCGGATGAGCGGCGCGGCCGTCGACAGGAGGACGATGGCGAGGACGAGGGACGGCCGCACGCCCGCCCCAGCCTACAGAAGCCCCCGCCACCTGTGCGACAATGGTGGCTCCGATGCGCCGGGTGATCGTCGTCCACCGCGATCGCAAGAGCCAGCGCACCCTGTCGCGGGTGATCGCCAGCGGCGTCGGCCCGGTGACCGTGGTCGAGACGCCGGCGGCGGCGCGGGCCCTGGTCGACGGCGCGACCGCGGCGGTGGTCAGCGCCGAGGCCGCGGCCGGCCCCGGCTTCGGCGAGCTGGCGGCGGCGGTCCGGACGAGCGGCGGCCACCTCCTGCTGTGCGGCGAGGGCGGCCCGACCGCGGTCCTCCCCCTGGTCCGCGACCACGAACTCGACCACGTCGTGAGCAGCGATCCCGTCGACCTCGCCGACGAGCTGCCGCTGACGCTGCGCGCGCTGGCCGCGCCCGCCGGGCTGTGCGAGCTCGGCGCCGCGCGCTACCTCAGCCACGGCGCGCGGCTCGAGGAGCTGGTGCCGACCCGGACCCACGAGCGGGTCGCGCTGCTGGGCCGCCTGCGCGAGGGCCTGGCCGCGATGGAGCTGTCGGCGCGCCAGGAGCGACAGGCGGCGCTGGTCGCCGACGAGCTCCTGGCCAACGCGATCTACGACGCGCCGTGCGCGCGCGACGAGGCGCGGCGCGAGAGCGCGCGCGCCGCCGATCGCGAGATCATCCCGGCCGAGCGCCCGCGGCTGCGCTGGGGCAGCGACGGCCGCCACGTCGCGATCGAGGTGACGGACCCGTTCGGCGCCGTCAGCCCGGCGACGATCCGCGCCCACGTCGCGCGCCTGATCGATCGCTCGACCTCGCCGCGCCAGGGCAACGGCGGCGCCGGCCTCGGCCTGGCCATGACCTTCCTGGCCACCAGCCAGCTCGTCTTCCACCTCGCCCCCGGCCGCGCCACCCAGGCCATCGGCCTCATCGATCTGCGCGCCCGCCCCGACGGTGGGCGCGCCCTGGTTCCGTCGCTCCACCTCCACACCGAGCCCGGCGCCGCCACCTCCGGGAGAACCCATGGCTGAGTCCGCCCCCACCTTCACCGTGGCGTCCGCGCCCGGCCGGCTCGTCATGGCCGGCCGCATCGACGAGCGCGCGCGCCTGGCCGAGCTGGCCGAGACCGTGACCGCCGGCCCGCTGGTCGTCGACCTCGGCGACGTCGCGTACATCAACTCGCTGGGCGTGCGCGACTGGGTGATGTTCTTGCGCCGGCTCGCCGAGCGCGGCGTCGAGGTCACCCTCGAGCGCTGCGCCGAGCCCATGGTCCTGCAGATGAACATGATCCTCGACGCCCGCGGCCACGCCCGCATCGCGTCGTTCGTCGCCCCGTTCGCCTGCGACGGCTGCGGCTGGGAGGGCGGACGCCTGATCGTCACCGCCGAGGTCCTGCCGGTGGTCGAGGGCGGCGGCACGCCCGAGGCCGAGTGCCCGGAGTGCCAGGGCCGCGCCCGCTTCGCCGACTTCGTCGACCGCTACTTCCTGTTCCTGGCCTGACCTCGCCGGGACCGCCGGGGCTGGGCGCCCGGGTCGCTCGGACGGGCCGCGCCGGCGGCGGCGCGCGCCGGCGTCACCGCCGGAGCGGCGCGCTGGAGAGGAGCCCGCCCTTGCCCAGCCAGTAGACCGCGCCGTGGCGATCGTCGTCCCACGGCACGTGGATGGGATCGGCGTCGGGCGCCGGCGCCTCGGCGAAGCTGTCCTCGTCCCAGCCCACGGCCGGGCCGGCGCGGACCACCAGCACGCGGCGGGCGCCGCGGGCCTGCTTCTGCCAGGCCTTCGCGCTCTCCACCGCCCAGGTGCTGGCGAGCTTGCGCCCGCCCTGGGCCTTGCCGATCTCGACGGTGTGGAGCTCGGCCAGCTTGCCGTCCCGGGCCTCGAGCAGGAGCAGCAGGTCGCGGCTGCCGCCGCCGCCGTGCTGGCGGAGCGCGACCGCGACGTGGCGGCGGCCGTCGCCCGCGAGATCGACCAGCTCGACCCGGAGGACGTCGGCGGCCCGCGCCGCGGGCAGGCGGACCAGGGCGTAGCGATCGGTGAGCAGGGCGAGCGCGGTGCCGCCGGCGAGGACGCGCTCGGGGCCGGGCCGGCGCGGATCGAGCTCGACGGTGGCGTCGAGCGTGAGCTGCGCCGGCTTGAGCTTGAGCTCGGCCAGCACCTGATCGAGGAGCGAGCCGGCGTCGCCGAGCCCGAGCTGCCCGCTCCACGGCAGCGTGCTCTCGGTGAGGGACAGCCGGGGGACGTCGGCGTCGTGGAAGGTCACGGTGGCGCTCACCGCCGGCACGCTGGGTCCCCAGCCGGCGAGCCGGGCCACCGGCACCGCGAGCTCGACCGACCAGCCTCGGGGCTGGAGCGTGTCCTCGACGACGAGCCAGGCCGGCGCCGGCTTGCCGCCGACCAGGCGGCGCGGGGCAACGCGGTCCTTGCCCGGGTAGGCGACGATCGTGAGCGGCGCCCTGCCCGCGGTCAGGACGATCTCGACCCGGTCCTCGCCGGCCCGGGTCTTGCCGGCGCGCACCAGGTGCTCGTCGCGGACGTCGACCGCCAGGTACAGGCGCTGGCCGTCGAAGAGGCAGCGCAGGTCGAAGCTGGCGTCGGGGGCGGTGCCGCCGACCCGGACCTTGGCCACCCCGGTCCAGTCGTCGAGCATGCCGTCGACGTCGATGGTGTCGGCCTCGGCGGCGGCGCAGGGCTGGGGGCTGGCGGCGGCGGTGCCGGCGGCGGCCAGGGCGCCGGCGGCGGCCAGGCCGGCGGCGAGGGCGGTGACGGGAGGGCCCGGACGGCGCATCCCCCGTAGGACACCGCAGGCGGCTCCCGGATTCAACCATGGTATAGCTCGGCCCTCGAAGGAGCCGACGAGTGTTCGAGACGATTTCCAAGGGTTTCCGCGCCGCCAAGCAGCGTCTGACCGGCAAGGCCGAGCTCGACGACGAGGTCATCGACGAGGCGCTGCGCGACGTCCGCCTGTCGCTGCTCGAGGCCGACGTCGAGTTCCGCGTGGTCAAGCGCTTCCTCGACCGGGTCAAGGAGGCGGCGCGTGGCGAGCAGGTGGTGCTCAAGGCGCGGTCGGAGGAGTACGGCGTCCAGCGCATCACCCCCGAGCAGGCCTTCATCAAGATCTGCCAGGACGAGCTGACCCGGATGATGGGGCCGGTCGACACCGACCTGCGGTGGGCGAAGAAGGGCCCGACCGGCTTCATGATGGTCGGGCTCCAGGGCTCGGGCAAGACCACGAGCTGCGGCAAGCTGGCTCGCTTCCTCGAGAAGACCCACAAGAAGCGGCCGCTCCTGGTCGCCGCCGACGTCTACCGCCCGGCCGCGATCGATCAGCTCAAGACCCTGGGCAAGACCCTGGGCATGCCCGTGTTCTCGATCCCGGGCTCGGACCCGGTGACGATCTGCAAGGGCGCCGTCGACTTCGCCGCCACCGAGGGCTGCGACGTCATCATCTTCGACACCGCCGGCCGGCTCGCGATCGACGAGCCGCTGATGCAGGAGCTCGAGGACATCGACAAGGGCGCACAGCCCGCCAACATCTTCCTCGTCCTCGACGCCATGACCGGCCAGGACGCGGTCAACGTCGCCGACACGTTCAACAAGCGGTTGAACCTCGACGGCGTGATCATGACCAAGCTCGACGGCGACGCCCGCGGCGGCGCCGCGCTGTCGGTCAAGGAGATCACCGGCAAGCCCATCAAGTTCCTGGGCATGGGCGAGTCGCTCGACAAGCTCGAGGAGTTCCGGCCCGAGGGCCTGGCCTCGCGCATCCTCGGCATGGGCGACATCGTCGGCCTGGTCAAGGACTTCGAGCAGGTGGTCGACGCCGAGAAGGCGGAGGAGGACGCCCTCCGCATGCTCAAGGGCAAGTTCGACATGCAGGACTTCGTCGAGCAGATCCGGATGATCCAGAAGATGGGATCGCTCAAGGATCTGTTCGACAAGCTGCCGTTCTTCGGCGGCCAGATGCCCGAGGGCGTGAACCTCGACGACCGCGAGCTGGTGAAGATCGAGGCGATGATCAACTCGATGACGATGGAGGAGCGGACCCGCCCCGAGGTCTTCGTCACGACCTCGTGGGAGGAGTTCACCTCCACCGCCGGCCGCAACGCCAAGCGCCGGCGCGCCGACTTCGCGCCCGGCCGCGTGCGCCGCATCGCCAAGGGCTCCGGCCGCAGCGAGCAGGAGGTCAAGGAGCTCCTCCAGAAGTTCGCGACGATGCGCCAGATGATGGTGCAACTCGGCGCGTCGACGGGCCTGATGGGCAAGCTGCCCGGCTTCAAGCAGTTCTCGCAGATGAAGAAGCTGGCCAACATGGACCTCGGCGCCATCATGGGCGGCGAGGGCCTGCCGCCCGGCCTCGCCGGCGCGCCCGCCGGCATGCCCAACATGCCGATGATGCCCGGCGTGCCCACCGGCAACGTGCCCGGCCTGCCCAAGGGCTACACCGCGCCCGGCACCAAGAGCTCGCCGGGCGCCCGCACGCACGACAAGAAGGACAAGCGCGACAAGCGCAAGGCCGAGAAGGCCGCCCGCAAGAAGACCCGCCGCCGCTAGCCCGTGGCGGCGACGGCGGCCGGCCGGCGCCTCGACGGGCGGATGGCGAGACGCGGGCCCGGCGCGGGCAACGAACGGCGCGTCCTGCTCCTCGCGGGCAACGAACGGCGCGCCCTGCTCCTCGCGGGCAACGAACGGCGCGCCCGGTCGCTCCGCTCGGCCTGAGCCGCCCGCCGACCGCGGTCTGGGCTCGCGGGCAACGAACGGCGCGCCCGGTCGCTCCGCTCGGCCTGAGCCGCCCGCCGACCGCGGTCTGGGCTCGCGGGCAACGAACGGCGCGCCCCGCTCCTCGCGGGCACCGAACGGCGACCGCGGCCCTCCGCTCGGCCTGAGCCCGCCCGCCGACCGCGGTCGGAGCTCGCGGGTACCGAACGGCGAGCCCCATCGCTCCGGTCGGCCTGAGCCGCCCGAGCGACAGCGAGGGCGTGTCGAAGGCCGACAAGCCGCGGCCGTGGCGTGCGCGATGTCGGACGACGTCATGGACCGCCGGCCGCCGGCCGTCCCCCGTCCCCGCTGACAGATTTCTCCTTTGAGCAAGAAGGATCTTGGTGTCCGCCGCGTCGACCTTGTCCCTTTCCGCCTCCGACAGCTCCTTTGAACAGAAAGTGTCCTGCCGGAGCTGACCCGGGGACGCTCGCGGGTGACACTCGGAGGATGCCTCCTCACCGCGCCCTCATCGTGGGCTGGCGCGGGGGTGTCGGTCAGGCCCTCGTCGGTCTGCTCGCCGCGCACCCCACGGGCCAGCGCCTCGCCCGGCACCTCGACGCCCTGCTCCTGCTCGACCGGATGCCCGGTGGGACGCCGCCGGCCGCCCTCGCCGCCGCGCGCGTGCTCCCGCCCCAGGCGGTCGGCGACGGCGAGGCCCTCGCCCGCCTCCTCACCGAGCACCGGATCGATCAGGTCGTCGAGGTGGCGGACGTCGACACCGCGGCGCTGTCGGCGGTGTGCGCCGAGCGCGGGGTCGACCTCGTCACCGCCAGCATCCATCGCAAGGACGTGGCGCCGAGCGCGGCGCTGACCATGGTCGGCGCGCAGTGGGCCCTGCCCGACCGCCGACCCGACGTCGGGCGCGTCAGCCACCTGGTCGCGGCCGGCACCAACCCCGGCATCGTCAACGCGCTCGCCCTCGCCGCGATCGCCGACCTGGCGCGGCGCACCGGCGCGCCGCCCACCGTCGATGGCGTCGCCGCCTGCGGCCTGCACGTCACCGAGCGCGACACCACGGCCGGCGCCGGCGACGTCGGCGACGCCTTCCCCATGTCGTGGTCGCCCGAGCACGCCCTCGAGGAGCTCCTCGAGCCCTGCGCCATGTACGCCACCGGCGGCGACCTGCGCGCGCTCGAGCATCGCCCGCCCGAGCGCCTCTACGCCGCGCGCTGCGGCGCCGGGGAGGTCGCGGCGATGGTGGTGCCACACGAGGAGGTGGTGACCCTGGGCTGGCGCTTCCCCGCCGTCGAGTCCGCGTTCTTCTACGCGATCCCCGACGCCGCCCAGGCCGCGCTGTGGCGCCATCCCGATCGTGCGCCCGCGGACTGGCCGCTCCGTCGCCTGTACCCGCCGCACGAGACGCGCCTGTCCGGCAGCGATCGGGTCGGCGCGCTCCTCGTGAGCCGCCGCCACGGCGAGCTGTGGACCGGCTTCGAGACCTCGGTGGCCGAGGGCGCGCGCTTCGCCACCAACGCCACCCTCCTCCAGACCTCCACCGGCGTCCTCGCCGGCTGGTCGCTCCTCGGCATGCGCCGCGGCGTCCACCTGGTCGAGGAGCTCGACTGGCGCGAGTACCTGGCCCTCGCCGAGTCCGTCCTCGGCCCGCGCCAGGTCCACCTCGCCCCCGCGGCGCCCGACCGCGCCGTCACCGACCGCGCCGTCACGAACCGTGCTGCCGCCGACCGCGCTGCCGCCGACCGTGCGGCCGCCCACCGCGCTGCCGCCGACTGCGCTGCGGCGACGGGCCGCCCCGACGCGGCCACCCGCCGGCGCGCCGCGGGCTAGGTGCGGCGCCGCGCCCGCCACGCGCGCGCCCCCGAGCCCGAGCCCGAGCCCGAACCCGAATCCGAGCCGGATGACGCAGGGCCGGGCACGACCGGCGCGTGCTCCGCGTGATTCGGCGGAGGTCGAGGCTGGGCCACCCCTGCCCGACGTGGCAGGCCCGGCCGACGCGAGCGGCGGAGCTGGACCGCCGCCGCCGCAGCAGCGCCGCGCCGTCCCACCGCCGACACCGCCGCCGTCCCACCGCGCCGCCGCCGCCGGCCTGCCGCCGCCGCTCAGCGCTTCTTCAGGAGCGCCCGCGCCTCCTCGGCGCGCTCGGCGTCGGGGCCGGCGCGCTTGAGGTACTCCTGGAGCGGGCGCTTCGACTCGCGGACGCGGCGGGTCATCGACAGCGCCTCGCCGAGGACGAAGTAGGCGTCGACGTTGTCGGGATCGAGCTTGAGCGCCCGCTCGGCGGCCTGCGCGGCGCCGCCGTGGTCCGCGCGCTCGGACAGGACGGTGGCGAACATGGACCAGGCGTCGGCGTGGAACGGATCCGTGGTGGTGGTCTCGAGCAGGAGGTCCTTGGCCCGCGCCAGGTCGTCGCTGGCGTAGGCGGTGAGCGCCAGCCAGTAGCCGGCGTCGGCGCGCTGGCGGCGTGGCGCCTTGGCCAGGAGCTCGCGGGCGCGGGTGAACTGCTTGCCGGCCTCGGCCGGGCGGCCGCCGGCCAGCTCGAGGCGGCCGCGGGCGAGGTGGGTCTCGGGGCGGCCCGGGAACAGGCGGGTGAGCTCGTCGGCGAGCTGCTGGGCACCGGCGTTGTTGCCGCCGATGACGTAGGCGTCCATGAGCAGGAGCCGCGCCTCGAGATCCTCGGGCGCGTCCTTGGTCGCCGCCTCCAGCCCCGACACGGCGGCGGCGAGGTCGCGCTTGCGCAGGGCGAGCCGGCCGCGCTCGCGCGCGACCCGCGGCCGCGGCGCGCCGCCCTCGGCGGCGAGCTCCAGGGACGCGCGCGCCGCCTCGAGCTCGCCGGTCAAGATCTGGGCCCGCGCCACCTCGAGCTGGATGGCGCCGTCGTCGCGGGCGTCGGCGGCGAGCCCGACCAGCGCGTCGCGCCCGCCGGCGGCGTCGCCGTCATCGACGAGCAGCACCGCCGACTCGAGGCGAACGGTCCGCGACGCGGGCAGCATCTCGGCCGCCTTGCCGTAGGCGGCGCGGGCGAGGGCGAGCTCGCCGGCGTCGCGCTCGGTGCGCGCCAGCTCCAGCCACGCCCGGCCGGCCAGGGGTCCCGCCGGGCCGTCCTTGAACCGCGCGAGGGCCTCGCGCGCGGCGTCGAACTGCCGGGTGACGCGCTTGGCGGCGGCGTAGACGATCGCCACCGGCGCCGCGGCCTGCGGCCCGTGGCGCGGCTCGATCCGGGACAGCGCCGCGCGGGCGTCGCCGCGCTCGAGCTCGAGCTCGGCCCGCGCCACGATCGCCTCCTCGAAGTCGGCGGCGCGCGCCAGCGCGGCGTCGAGCTCGCGCTCGGCGGCGTCGAGATCACCGAAGGCCCGCGCCAGCTCGGCCCGGGCCACCAGGGCGTCGAGCGAGCCGGCGGCGGCGCCGGTCACCTCGTCCAGCGCCTTGCGGGCGCCGGCCACGTCGGCGGCGGCCAGGCGCGCACGCGCGGTGACGATCAAGAGCGGCGGGCTCCCCGGCCAGCGCGCGAGGCCGCGCTCGGCCACGCTGCCCGCGGCGGTGATGTCGCCCAGCGCGAGCAGGAGCGCAGCCTCGGCGTCGAGGAAGCCGCGGCTGTCGATCCGGGCGCCCTGGGCGCGCTCGAGCGCGCGCCGCACCGCCAGGGTGTCGCCGACGGCGAGCTGGACCTCGGCGATCGCGAGCTGGGCCCACGCCGCCTGTGCCGGCGACACCCCGGGCGCGCCGGCGGCCGGCGTCGCCTGCTGGGCCTCGGTGACCAGGGCCTCCAGCCCGGCGACCAGGGCCGCGGTGTCGCCACGAGCGGCGCCGCTGCGAGCGCGGACGCGCGCGCGCGCGATCGCGGCGCCCGGATGCGCCGCGCCCGGCCCCGCCACCTTGCCGAGCTCCTCGTCGGCGCGCGCACACGCGGCCTCGGCCTCCGACCAGCGCTTGCGCGCGGTCTCGGCCTCGCACAGCGCCAGCCACGCCGCCGGCCGCGGCTCGCGATCGGCGGCGGCCCGGGCGGCGGCGGCGGCCTCGTCCCAGCGCGCCTCGAGCAGGGCCGCGCGTGCGGTCACCAGCGCGACGTCGGGATCCTCGGGCGGACCGGCCGCGGCCGCCGCGGTCCGCGCCACCGCCGCGTCGCCGCCGGCGACGGCGAGCCAGGCGCGGGCCAGCGCCGCGTCCTTGCCGCCGAGCTCGCCGAGCGCCGTGACGGCGGCGCGCGCGCCCTCGACGTCGTCGTGATGATCGGCGGCGAGGACCGCCAGGGCCCGGGCGTGGGCGGCGCGGTGGGCGCTGTCGGCGCGCACGCGGGTCACGCCGGCGAGCCGATCGCGCGCGCTGCGCCAGCCCGCCCAGGTGTCGGCGCGCGCGTCGGCGCGGGCGCGCGCCCGCGCCTCGTCGATGCTCTTGTCGAGGCGGAGGTCGCGGATCCAGAAGCCGGCCACCACGCCACCCCCGATGATGACCACCGTGATGAGCGACCACACCACGACCACCAGCGGCCGACGCGTGCGCGGCGCCGGGAGGTGACTCCCCGGCCGCACCAGCTCGGTCTCGGGCCGCACCGCGACCCCACCCTTGCGCCCGCCGCCGTCCGGGGGGGCGACCGAGCCCGGCGGCGCCACCAGGATCCCGGTCTCGTCGCCGACGCCGGCCGGCGCCGACGACGGCATGATCGCGGTCGCTCGCGCCACGACCCGCGGCGCCTCGTCGGCGATGGGCACCGCCGGCGACATGACCGGCTCCGGCACCGGCATGGTGACGGTGGGACGCACCGCCGCCATCGGCACCGGCACCATGGTCTGCGCCTGCGGCGCCGCCCGCGGCATCACCGAGGCGGCCACCGCCGCCGGCTCCGCCCCCGGCGGCACGGGCGGCAACCCGGACGGCGCGCGCGACGGCGCCGGCTCGGCCAGCGGCCCGGCCGCCATCGCCGCGAGCTGGGGGAGCGGCCGCGACGGCCGCGCCGGCTCCTCGTCGGGGAACAGCGCGTCGATGGGGCTGGGTGGCGCG
>CAADGB010000349.1 GCA_900696455.1 uncultured delta proteobacterium | reverse complement strand
CGCGACCGGCGCGACCGGCCGTCATGGCGTAGGCTTGGGGCATGGCCGTCCACCGCACGCCGATGCCGCTGTCGACCCGGGCCCGCTGGGTGCTGGTGGCCAGCGCCGCGGTCACGCTCGGGCTCTACCTGGTGCCCCACGGCCACTACCTGGCCTACCCGCTCATCCTGATCTCGACCCTGGTGCACGAGCTCGGCCACGGCGTCGCCGCCATGCTGGTCGGCAGCGAGTTCATCGAGTTCAAGATGTGGCAGGACGGCTCGGGGGTCGCGGTCCACACCGTCCCGGGCTCGGCGGCGGCCAAGGCCTTCATCTCGGCGGGCGGCCTGTGCGGACCGGCGGTGGCGGCCGCCGGCATGATGGCGGCGGCGCAGGACGGGCGCTGGGCCCGCTACGCGCTGGGCGCCTTCGGCGCGGTCCTGGCCCTGGCGCTGGTGCTGGTGGTGCGCAACGGCTTCGGCGCCGCGTTCACCGGCGTGCTCGCCGCCGGCGCGCTCGTGATCGCGATCCGCGGCGGCGCGCACCTGGCCCAGGCCGCCCTGCTGTTCCTGGCCGTGCAGCTCGCGCTCTCGGTGTACTCGCGCGGCGACTACCTGTTCATGCAGTGGGCCGAGACCACGCAGGGCCGCATGCCGTCGGACACCCAGCAGATGGCCGAGGCCATGGGTGGGGCCTACTGGTTCTGGGGCGCGATGTGCGGCGCCTTCTCGATCGCGATGCTGGCCGTGGGCGCGCTGGTGTTCTGGCGCGGGACCCGGGTGGCGACGCCGGCGCGCCCGGCGGCGGCGTCGCCGGTCCGGCGCGCCGGCGCGGGCCCCCGCTGACCTGATCAGGGGAGCGTGAGGGTGAAGCGCTCGCGCCCGAGGTCGAAGGCCGGGGTCAGCCGCGCCGCCCACGCCGCCTCGACCAGGCAGCCGGCCAGCGGCGCGCGCGCGTCGGGCGTGGTCACGTCGACGATCTCGTCGTAGGAGGTGTCGAGCTCGAGGGTGAGCTGCCAGCCGGCGGCCGGCCGGTGGCGGTCGACGCAGGCGCGCACCCCGGCGGCGAGCAGCGGCGCGGGGTCGGGGCGGGCGCGGGTGCGGGCCGTGCCCATGACCACGCGCGGCGCCCGGACCGACCGGCTGCCCAGCCGGCCCTGGCCCTCCCGCTCGAGCCCGATCGTCGACGGTCGGACCCCGGGCTCGATCGCCAGGTACGACGTCACCGGCGACACCGCGCGCCCCTGCATCGCCACCGTCATCATCTCGGCGGGCGACAGCGCGCCGTGGTCGTCCTCGGAGAACACCCAGGCGGCGGCGGCGCGCGAGAACGCGGCGTCGGCGTCGATCACGCGGCGGAAGCGCTCGCCCCAGATCATCGCGGTGAGCTCGACGCGGGTGGGCGCGTGGGCGTGGTCGACGACCAGGCGCAGGCCGGCGCCCTCGGGCAAGGTCGAGGGCACGGGCCGGTCGTGGCGGCCGTGGGTGAGCTCGATCGCGCGGCCCGTCGCGCGAGCGAGGCCGCGGAGCTGGACGTGGTCGAGCTGCACCGGGCGCACCAGCCCGAGGGTGAGCCGGGGCAGGGCCTTGCCGGGGTCGCGGCCGCCCGCGAGCTCGGCGAGGATGCCGCGGTGGGCGAGGGCGAGCGGGGCCAGCGCGTGATCGTCGTCGCGCTCGAGCGCCGGCTCGCCGCCGTGGCGCGGGCTGGCGACGACGACGTGGACGACGGTGTCGGCGGGGAGCGCGGCGAGGGCGGCCCGGGCCGGCGCGTCGGCCCAGCGCGGGCGGACCAGGGCGTCGGAGACCAGGACGACGCGGCGGGGGCCGGGGCGGCCCGCGAGCGCGGCGGCCGCGACCCGCGCCGCGTCGTCGAGCGCGCTGCCGTTGCCGGGCGCGAGCCGGTCGGCGGCGACGGCGGCGGCCAGCCGGGCGTCGAGCTCGCGGGCCGGCACGAACGCGCCGAACAGCCGGCTCGCGGCGCGCCGGTAGACCACCAGCTCGACCTCGGCGTCGGGCACGTGGCCGAGGTAGGCGCGCACCAGCGCGAGCTGCAGCTCGACCCCGGCCGGGCCCATCGAGTGCGAGGCGTCGATCGCGAACACCACCTGCGGTCGTCGCGGCAGCGGCCGCAGCACCGGGGCGACGTCGAGCTCGAGCCGGGTGAAGGCGTGGGCGGGTGAGGCCACGACCCGGCCGAGCCGCGCGGCGACGGTGGGGATCGCCGGCGGCGCCAGCTCGAGGACGGCGACGCCGCCGTCGGACGGGCGCTCGGGGGCGTCGGGCACGAACACCGGGGTGTCGGTGGCCGCGACCTTGATCGCCGCGCCGTCGCCGAGCTCGAGCGCCCAGCCCTCGAGCGTGCCGGTGTCGCGCGCGGCGTGATCCGACACCACCAGCCGCCAGGTGCCGGCGCCGGTGGTGCCGGCGGGGAGCGTCACCGGGAAGCGGCCGCGCACGTCGTTGGCGCCGCCGCCCTCGCCGCCGAAGAGCTCGATCGCGGCGCCCGCCGGCGTGACCAGCGCGATCCGCAGGTCGCCGCGGAAGGTGTGCTCGAGCTCGAGGGTGACGGTGGCGGCGGCGAAGGTGCGGCGGGTCGCCGGCGTGGCCGCGACCTCGATCGCGCTCGCGGCGTAGCTGGCGTGCTCGTCGCGCTCGATCGCCGCCAGCCACGGCTGGTCCGCCGGCGGCCGCAGCACCAGCGGGGTGTCGGTGGCGACGCGCTCGCCGTCGAGCCGCATCGGGGTCGTGGCGTCGGCCCACGCCGGGCGCACCACCAGCACGGGCTCGGCCAGGTTGCTGCCGGCGGTGTGCGGCCGCGGGTACGACAGGAAGATCCGGCCGCCGCTGTAGCGGGTGGGCACGGTCAGCGTGTACTCGACGGTGCTGGTGGCGCCGGGCAGCACCGGGAACACCTGCAGCGCCAGCTTGTCCGCCCAGCGCCAGGCCAGCAGCGCCGGATCCTTGGGCTCCCACCGCCCGCGGCCGGTGAGCTCCTGGTAGCGCGCGAGGGCGGCGGTCGCCTCCAGCAGGTCGCCGTCGAACCACTGCCGGCGGGCGCGGATGCGCAGGCCGGTGGCGGCGGCGCCGTAGGGCAGGTCGAGCTCGAGCCGGGCCTCGTCGGCGACGGCGCCGGGGTTGGCGAAGGTGCGGCGCACGCGGTAGCGGGCGACGCCGGCGGCGACCGAGATCTCGACCGCGTGCGAGATCTCGACCACGCCCTGATCGAGTGCGCTGGTCAGCTCGTCGGCGGCGGCGGGACGGGCGCCGACCGCCGCGGTGACGGCGGCGGCGGCGAGCAGCGGGGCGCGCATGGACGGTGGGACACCACCCGGGCGCGGCGGTTTCGGGCATCATGCCGGCGTCCAGCCCGGAGGGTCCATGTCCTCGATTCGCGTGCTCGTCCTCACCTCGCTCGTCGCCACCCTGATCGCCTGTGGACCGCCGCCACGCGGCGGAGGCCCGGGCGGGGGCGGCGGTGGCGCCGCCGTCGATCCCGACGCCTGCGGCAACATCTCGACCTCCGACGTCGGGCGCCGGCTGCACCAGTTCCTGGTCGCCTCGGCCGAGCTCGACCGCCGCACCCTCGAGCTCGAGGGCTCGGTGCGCGACGCCTGTCGCGAGATGGCGCGGGAGCTCGGGGTCTCGCCCGACGGTGACACCCGCACGGTGTGCCGGGCCGCGGCCCAGGCGCTCGAGGCCAACCTGCAGGTCTCGGTCAGCCAGGAGACGCTGATGGTCACCCGCTACGACCCGCCGGTGTGCACGACCCAGGTCGACTTCGCGGCCGAGGTGGTCGCGCAGTGCGAGGCCCGGGTCCAGGCCGACGTCGCGGTCGCCTGCGAGGGCACCTGCGGCGGCACCTGCTCCGGCACCTGCGACGGCGCGTGCCAGGGCTCGACCGGCGCCGGCGGCGAGTGCAACGGCGTGTGCCAGGGCACCTGCCGTGGCCGCTGCTCCGCCGACTGCCGCGGCTACGCCTCGGTCGACGCCTCGGCCGAGTGCAAGGCCTCGGCCGAGCTCCGCGCCAGCCTGCGCACCGAATGCAGCGAGCCGCGGGTCCGCGTCGTCCAGGAGCAGGTGACGGTGGTCGACGACACCAAGTTCCAGGCGGCGATGCGCGCCATCGACGCCGGCATGCCGACGATCCTCCAGGTCGGCAAGCGGGCCGAGCTCACCGGCAAGGCGATCGTGCTGTGGGCGCAGACCCTCGGCCGCCTCATCAAGGCCTCCGGCCAGCTCGCCAAGGACCTCGGCGAGCGCTCGGTCTGCGTCGGCCTGCAGCTCGGCGCCGCCTTCGCCGCCGCCGCCCAGATCGAGGCCCGGATCTCGGTCTCGATCGAGGTCTCGGCCGAGATCAGCGCCAGCGCCGGCGCCACCTCCAACTGACGCCGTGGTTCGCCCGCCGCTCAGGCGCCGGGGGTGAGGCGCGGCGCCTCGCCGTTGCCACCGCCGGTGGCGCGGTCCTTGACCTTGTCCATCAGGCCGGCCAGGGGCGTGCCGGCGAAGACCTTGTCGATGACGTCGGTGAGGGTCTTGCCGCCGACGAAGGCCTGCACGCTCATCGCCTCGGCGACCTTGGCCAGGACCTCGCGCGACGACAGGGCCAGCAGCGCCTCGCTGAAGCCGCCCTGGGCCGCCGCGAAGCGCTTGACCACCGCCTCGACCTCGGCCGCCAGCGCCTCCAGCGCCAGCGCCTGCCGCGCCCGCGCGCCGGCCAGCACCTGGTTCTCGAGATCGTCGGAGCGGCGCAGGTTGGCCTGGTGATCGACGTCGACGGCGGCGTTGCGCGCCACCGCCGCCTGCTCGCGGGCCTTGGCCTCGTCGAGCTCGCCCTGGACCTGGGCCAGGGCCAGGCGGAAGCGCGCGGCCACCGCCTCGATCTCGAGCTCGTTCAGCGTGCGCCGGGTCTCGGCCTGGGCGGTCGCGGTCGCGCGCGCGATGGTCTCCTGCTGCTTGACGACCTCGAGGCCGCGCTGCGCGCTCAGCAGCTTGATGTTGGACTGCACCGCGTCGTGCTGGGCGTCGCCCAGCAGGTTGGCGATGGCCTCGTCCTCGATGCTGACCTCCAGCACCTCGACGTCGGTGACGTGCATGCCGTTCTCGGCGAAGCGCATGCCGGGCCGAGCGCCGGCCTCGCCGGGCCGGTCCGACTTCTCGGCGCGGCCGAGCAGCACGTCGCGGATGATGTCGATCGAGCCGCCGTAGAACTGCTCGATCGAGACCTTCTTGATCGCGCCCTTGAGCACGCTGCGGACGTGGTCGCACAGGAACTTGACGTAGTTCTCGACCTCGAACCAGCGGTTGGCCTCGCCGGTGAAGTTGACCCGCATCGAGTACTCGAGGGTGACCTGGACGTGGTCGCTGGTCTCGACGATGCAGATGTCGCCGACCTTGTTGTTGAGGACGCGCAGGAAGACCGTCTGCAGCAGGCGGTCGGTCGACTTGGGCTTGCCGGTCGACAGCTCGATGACCTCGAGGGTCTCGTCGTAGCCCAGCAGCAGGTTGATCGGGCCCTGCTCGACCCGGCGGTGGCCCTGCTTGTCGAGCACCATGACCGCGTAGCCGACCCAGACGTTGATCGCCGGCACGCCCTGGAAGCGGGTGTCGAGGACGATCGTGCGCGGCTGGGTGAACTGGTTGCCGCGATCGAGGACGTCGCTGGCGACCTGGGTCGACGCCGGGGCGGCCGCGCCCATCGCCACCTGCTGCGACGCCGGCGCCCGCTTCTGGGCCTTCTGGATCTCGCCCTCGGACACCACGCCGGCGCGGCCGACCGGGGCCGCGCTCTCGAGCTGGCGCAGCGAGCGGTTGTAGGCCAGGACCGCGTCGTTGCCCGGGTACCAGGTGCCGCACTCGCGCTCGGTGAGGACGCGGCGCACGATCACGTCGTCGATGGGGTTGGGCAGGAGCATGGCCGGGCCCCGCACCATGCGGATCTCGCCGCTCTTGCGGTTCATGACGTAGCGGGCCTCGCCCGCCGGCACCGCCACCGCGAAGTGCTTGTCCTTGCCGTCGTAGCGGACGATCGAGTGCTCCTCGCGCGGGAAGTAGATCGCGGTCTCCTTGCCGGTGATGAACAGCTCGTCGCCCTCGCGGTAGGTGCGGCCGCCCTCGGCGTAGGGGGCGATGACCTTGACGTGCAGGCCCTGGATCTCCTGCAGCTCGATGGCCTTGTACTTGCGCACGCCGTCGCGGGCGATGAAGGTCTCGGTCGGCTCGGGGAAGACCACCTGCGGGCCGCGCTCGTAGCGCTTCTTGCCGTTCTGGTCGACGAGGATGCAGTACTCGAGCCGCTCCAGGGTGAGGGCGTCGCGCACGTACGAGCCGGCCTCGTCGGTGACGACGCCGACGCCGGTGGGCGGGATGTAGAACGAGACGTCGGTGCCCTTGATGATGAACAGCCTGCCGACGGTGAGGTCGCCGGGGGCGCGGCCGATGGGCTGACCGCCATCGGGGGTCGCCGGGCCGTCGCCGGCGGGCTTGATCACGGCCTGGCCCCAGTGCTGGCGCGCCTCGTCCTCGTTGTAGACCCGGACCACCAGGTACTGGTTGGAGCGCAGGTGGTGGCCGGGCACCAGCTTGACCATCTGCCCCGGCCACAGCGCGAACGAGCACGGGCCGGTGATGTTGATCTTGCGGCCGACCTCGAGATCCGGCGACGGGTAGACGCCGCCCGACGGCGGGTGGTCGTTCTTCGCCGACGGGTTCTTGAGGGTGAGGTAGTAGCCCTCGGGCGCGATCGCGATCTGCTGCACCGCCTGCTCGAGCGAGCAGGGCTCGAAGCGCTTGTTCTCGGGGTTGAACACCACCGGGCGCTCCTGCGCCGTCGGGTTGATCACCGTCGGGCCGGTGTAGGTCTTGATGATGCCCTTGGTGACGTCCTGCATGTAGGCGTACTCGCTCGGTGCGAGCACGAGGTCACGCTTCTGGTTGCGCTCGTCCATGAAAGCTCCCCCGGTGGTGGCGAACGACTGTCGTCCGGAGTGGAATCCGGAGCAACCGATGGCGATGGGATGCCGCGGCGGCGCGCGGCGTCTCGTCGCGCCGGGCGCGGGCGCTCGGCGGCGCTGGCTCAGCCCTCGCCGGCGTCGCCGGCGGCGCCGGCATGCGGGTCGTCGGCGGCGAGCGCGCCCTTGCGCGGGTCGAAGCCCGAGGTGAGCGCGACGCCGCGCGGGCGGGCGAGCGCGCCGCGCGGCCCGAAGGCGCGGATGACCTCGGCCAGGTCGGCGGTCGCGGGCCCGGGCGCGGGCGCCTGGCTGGGGCCGGGCGCGACCTGGCTCTCGATGTGGACGGTGGTGGTGGGGAAGGCGAAGCGTACGCCCAGCTTCTCGGCGAAGCGGAGGATCTCGAGGTTGAGGTGGGTGCGGACGCGTAGCTCCTCGGCCCAGGTCGGCGTCTCCATGAAGCAGTACAGCATGATGTTGAGCGACGACGCGCCGAACTCGCGGAACTCGACCATGTAGTAGTCCTTCCGCATGCCGGGCAGGCCGGTGATGATCGCGCGCACGCCCTCGCAGAAGGCCTGCACCTGCTCGGCCGGGGTGGCGTAGGTGATGCCGATCGTGGTCGAGTAGCGGCGGTACTTGCGGGCGCCGTAGTTGTCGATGACCGCGGTGGTCATCATGGCGTTGGGTACGGTGAGCAGCGAGTTGTAGAAGGTGCGGATGCGCGAGGTGCGGAAGCCGACCTCCTCGACGATCCCCTCGTGCTTGTCGATCACGACCCAGTCGCCGATCGTGAACGGCTTGTCGACGAAGATCATCACCGAGCCGAAGAAGTTGGCGACGGTGTCCTTGGCGGCCAGCGCGAAGGCCAGGCCGCCGAGGCCGAGGCCGGCCAGGAGCGAGCCGACGTCGACGTTCATGTTCTGCAGCACGAACAGGCCGCCGATGATCGCGGCGAAGACCTTGACCGTGCGGCGCAGGATGGGGATGAGCTGGTCGTCGAGCTTGCTGTCGGTGCGCTCGGCGCGCCCGGCCAGCCAGTCGAACAGGACGTCGAGGACGCGGAACGACAGCCAGACCCCGCCGACCGCGGTCATCATGCGGGCGGCGACGCGGACGATCTGCGCCGGCTGCTCGGGGAGCTCGATGAGCGGCACCCCCAGGAACACGATCAGCGCGAAGGTGAGGAAGCCGAGCGCGCGGTCGGCGCCCTCGATCGTCGCCTGCAGGTAGGACAGCCCGGCCCGCGACAGGAGGGAGCGGAAGTAGCGGCGCAGGATCCACTCGAGGATCGCCTTGCCCAGCAGGGCGCCGAACACCAGGCCGAGGATGGCGAGGTACTTCCACGCCTCGACGCCGAGGAACGTGCGGTCGAGCCACTCGGACATGGGGCTACCGTAGCCGCCCCGATGCTCGCAGATCAAACCACCCGGGGCGACATCGCGCCGCGGCGCGGGCCCGCGCGGGCGATGGCGTCAGGGCTCGACGCGGGCGCGGATGACGCGATCGCCCTGCAGCAGCCGGTCGAAGACGTCCGCGCCCTCGGTCACCGCCCCGATCCAGGTGTAGCGGCCGTCGAGGTGCGGCGCCCGCCCGTGCATGACGAACCACTGCGAGCCGCCGCTGTCCTTGCCGGCGTCGGCGACCCCGACCGCGCCCGGGCCGTAGGTGGGGGCCGGCGCGTCGAGGCGCGAGCCGGGCTCGGCCGGCAGCGTGTAGCCGGGGCCGCCCCAGCCCGAGCCGGTGGGATCGCCGCCCTGGATGACGAAGCCGGGCACGACGCGGTGGAAGGTGAGGCCGTCGTAGAAGCCGCTGCGGGTGAGGGTGATGATCGCGGCGACGTGCCAGGGCGCGAGGTCGCCGGCGAGCGCGATCGCGACCTCGCCCTGGGTGGTGGTCAGGCGCCAGGTGCGGGCGCCGCCGAGCGCGACCAGCGGATCGATCGGCGGCGCCACGGCCGCGGCCGCCGCGGTCGCCGGCCCCGGGTCCTCGCCGACCAGCGCGGTGACGCAGGCGCGGGCGGCGGCGCGCACCGGCGGGCTGGGGTCGGTGCGCAGCGCCTGGCACGCCGGCAGCGCGTCGAGCCGGGCCCGGGCGATGGCGCCGAGCAGCGCGGTCACCAGCTCGGGATCGCCGCCGGCGGCGAGGCGATCGACGACGGCGGTGGCGACCGACGCCAGCGGGCCGGCCTGGCCGTGCTCGGCCAGGAGCGGGCCGCTGGCCTCGGCGGCGGCGCCGGCCACCGCGGCCTCGGCGCGCGCGACGGCGCCGGCGAGGGCGTCGGCGAGGAGGATGCGCTCGCCGTGGGAGGCCGGCGTCCACAGGCCGGGCAGGAGGCCGACGGCGTGGGCGGCGATGCGGACGTCGCCGTGGCCCGCCGACAGGGCGAGGCGGCGGACGGCGTCGGCGCCGCCGCGCTCGGCGCTCACGTCGAGGACGAGCTTGCGCACCTCGGCCTCGGGGACGAGGCCGGCGCCGCAGCCGTCGAGCTGCGCCCGCGCCACCTCCGGATCGCCGAGCGCGTCGCCGGGCGGCGTCTCGGGCAGCGGCCGGGCCAGCGCCGCCAGGGCCAGGCAGCTCGCCCACGCCGACGCGAGCTGCAGCGCCCGCGGGCGGCGGCCCGGCGGCTCGTCGGCGTAGCTGCGGGCGATCGAGACCAGGAGGCCGCGCACCCGCGGATCGGAGGCGCGGGCGGGGAGCTGGCGCAGCCCCTCGAGGAGGACGTGGGCGAACGGCGCGCTCATCCGGCCCGCCGCCCACTCGCTGGCGATCCGGGCCAGGAAGGCGACCAGCGCCCTGCGGGTCTCGGGGGTGCCGGCGGGGCCGCCCAGGGCGCGCACCAGCTCGACCGCGACCCGCCAGTCGCTGTCGTCGAGGCGATCGAGGAGGGCCGGGGTGGTGACCGGCACCGCGCGGCGCGCGGCCAGGCCGGTGATGGCGGTGGCGCGCACCAGCGGCTCGGGGTCGGTCAGGCGGTCGCGCAGCGCGCGCACCACCGGATCGGTGGCGGCCGGCGGCGGCGTGCTCGCCGGGATGTGGGCCCGCGCCAGGGCGTAGGTGGCGGCGAAGCGGACGTCGGGATCGTCGTCGCGGCTGCGCCCGATCGCGGCCAGCTCGGTGGACTCGTCGAGGGGCACCTGGGCGCGGCCGAGGCGGCCGAGCGCGATCCCGGCGGCGATGGCGACCTCGCGGTCGCGGCTGCCCAGGGCGCCGCCCACGGTCGCGGCCGCCGTCGGGTGGGCGACGCGGCCGAGGGCCTCGATCACGGTCGCGCGATCGGCGCCGGCGGCGGTCACCTTCGCCAGCTCGGAGGTGATCGCGGCCCCCACGTCGGGCTCGAGCGCGCCGGTGGCCCCGGCCACGCCGAGCGCGGCGCTGGCGGTGACCGCGGCGTCGCCGGCGAGGGCGGCGCGCAGCGCGGCGACGGCGGCGGGGCTGCCGATCCGGCCCAGGGCGCGCAGGGCGAGGGCGCGGCGGGCCACCGAGGGATCCCGCGTCAGCTCGATCAGGCGAGGCACCGCGGCGGCGCGCTGGGCCTCGAGCCGCGCGACCTGGAGGCGGTCCTCGCGGGTCAGCGGGCGGTCATCGGGGCGGGGCTCGCCGGTGGCGCCGGGACGGGGGCAGCCGGGGACGGCGAGGGCGAGGGCGAGGGGGACGAGGAGGAGGGGCACCCGCATGGTGCGACCATACGTCACGGCGCGGGGGCGCGTCGCACCTCGAGCTCGCCCGACTCCGGGTGGAAGCGGACCACCCAGCGGGTGTCGTCGGCGGCGCGGAAGGAGGCGGTGTGGTCGCTGTTGGACTGCGCCTCGGTGATCAGGAACTTGAGGTAGTCACGGTTGTCGGCGGCCAGCGCCTTGAGCGCCGCGACGCCGTCGTCATCTCCGACCACGCGCATGAGGGAGAGATAGCCTGCCGCGGCGAGTTGGACAACGCGGCGCCGCGGCGGTTCCCTCGAAGTGCGCATTGCCCTGGGAGGCGATGCCATGACAACGTCAGGGCTCTCGCGGTGTCCCCAGAGGAACCATGCGCACACGCCTCGTCTCGCTCGCCCTCGTCGGCCCGGTCGCGCTGACCCTGGTCGTTCCCCTCGTCGCCTGCGGCAAGAAGGAGCCGGCCGGCAAGGCCGGGGCCGGCAAGGTCGAGCGCGACGGCGCCGGCAGCGGGTCCGGCAGCGCCTCCGGCAGCGCGGCGCCGGCCGAGCCGCGGGTGGCGCCGCCGCCGCGTCCGCTGCCCCCGCTGGCCGAGTCGCCGCCGGGCGCCACCGGCGCGGTGGCCTGGGTCACGAGCCTCGGCGGCACCCGGGTCGACATCGTGCGGCGGCTCGCGGTCGGCGGCGACGGCGCGGTCTACGCGGTGGGCGACTTCGAGGAGGCCGCGACCTTCGCCGGCGCCGGCGCGCGCACCGCGGCCGGCAAGAGCGACGCCTTCGTCGCCCGCCTCGACGCCAGCGGCGCGGTGACCTGGGTGACGACGATCGGCGGCAAGCACGAGGAGCGGGGCGACGCGGTCGCGGTCGACGACAAGGGCAACGTCGCCGCCACCGGGCTCTTCTCGGCCACGGTCACCGCCGGCGGGTTGAGCGGCAAGGCGACCGGCTCCGACGACCTGTTCGTGGTCGGCCTCGACCCCGCCGGCGAGGTGCAGTGGCTGTGGACCGCCGGCGGCCCGGCCTCCGACGCCGCCACCGCCATCGCCGCCGCCGGCGACGGCGGCTGGATCGTCGCCGTGTCGTTCGGCCAGGAGGTGGCGCTGGGCGCGACCACCGTGACCTCGCGCGGCGGCGACGACGCGGCGCTGGGCAAGCTCGGGGCCGGCGGCGAGGTCGAGTGGGTGACCCAGCTCGGCGGCGAGTACCCCGACGAGGTGAGCCACGTCGCCGTCGACCCCGCCGGCAACATCTACGCCCTCGGCCGCTTCAAGGGCACGATCACGCTCGGCGGCACCACCCACAAGAGCGCCGGCGACGACGACCTGTTCGTGGCCCGCTTCGATGCGGTGGGCAACCACGTGTGGAGCGTGCGCCTCGGCAACCCGTTCCAGGAGCGGGCGGGCGGGCTCGCCGTCGACCCCGCCGGCCACGTCGTGATCACCGGCTCGTTCGACAAGGACCTCGACGTGCTGGGGACGCCGGTGCTGTCGAAGGGCGAGTCCGACGTGTTCGTGGCCCGGCTGTCGCCCGAGGGCAAGCTCCTGTGGGTCAAGACCTACGGCGGCGAGCGCGCCGACGTCGGGCTCGGCGTCGCCACCGACGCCGCCGGCAACCTGGTGGTCGTGGGCGGCTTCGAGACCACGATCGACCTCGGCGGTGGCCCGTTCAAGACCGCCGGCTACATGGACGGCTTCTTCCTCAAGCTCGACGCCGCCGGCAACCACGCGTGGAGCCGGCGCTGGGGGGCCAAGGATCAGGACGTCGGGCTGGCGGTGGCCATCGGCCGCGACGGCACGCCCTACGTCTCGGGCGCCTACCGCTTCACGCTCGATCTCGTCCCCGGCGGGCCGACCGCGGTCCAGGCCGAGGGCGCCAAGCTGGCCAGGCCCGACGCCTTCGTCGCCCGCCTCGCGCCCTGAGCGAAGGCGGGGCGAGCCACGCGGCCGGCGGATCGCCGCGACGCGATGACGCATGCCGGCGCCGGCGGTGGCATCATCCCAGCGGGGATGGAGCCGACCGCCTACCCGGTCAACGACTTCGGTCCGGCGATGCGCGGCATGGTCATCGGCGCGGTCGGCATCCTCCACGTCTTCCTCGCCCAGTTCGCGATCGGCGGCGGGTTCCTGATGACGTACTTCCAGTGGCTGGCCGGGCGCGGCGTGCCCGACGCTCGCCGCTTCCTCGACAGCTTCTTCAAGTACCTGGTGCTGGTCAGCTTCGTCACCGGCGCCCTGACCGGCGTGGCGATGTGGTTGACGACGATCCAGGTCGGGCCGCACACGATCGGGCTCATGGTCGACGAGTTCCACTGGATCTGGGCGATCGAGTGGTGCTGCTTCGCGGTCGAGATCGTCGCCGGCTACATGTTCCTGCGCTACGGCGAGCGCCTGCCCGACGGCGTGCGCCTGCGCCTGCTCGCCACCTACGCGCTGGCGTCGTTCGGCAGCCTGTTCTGGATCAACGGCATCCTGTCGTGGCAGCTCACCCCGGGGGCGTGGCTGGCCTCCGGCGACGTGTGGGCCGGCTTCTTCAACCCCAGCTTCTGGCCGTCGCTGCTCTACCGGGTCGCGGTGTCGAGCACGCTGGGGGCGCTGGCCGCGATCGCCGTCATCAACACGATGGACCTGGACCGCGCCGCGCGCCACGCCCTCCTCGCCCGCGCCGCGCGCCTGCTGGTGCCGATGGCGGCGATGCCGGCGCTGGGGCTGTGGTACGTGGCGGTGATCCCCGCCGACAGCCGGGCGTGGCTGACCGGGGGCAGCGTCGCGATGTCGATGTTCCTGGCCCTGGCCGCCGGGGCGTCGCTGCTGATCGGCGCCTACGCGCTCGTCGGGATCTGGTGGCGGCGCCTGTACGTGAGCGGCGCGACCGCGGCGCTCCTGCTGGCGCTGGCGTTCGGCGCCACCGCCGCCGGCGAGTTCGTGCGCGCGGGCGCGCGCAAGCCGTTCACGATCCGCCAGGTCCTGTACTCCAACGCCATCGCGCCGGCCGAGGTCGCGCGGCTGCGCGCCGAGGGCTCGGTGGCGCGCGACCCGTACCCGCTGCGCGACGCCGCGCGCTACCCGACGGCGCAGCTCGCCCTCGGGGCGCGCGTGGTGCGGCTGCAGTGCGCGGCCTGCCACACGATGAAGGGCGCCAACGGCCTGGTCCACCTCGGCGGCGCCTGGTCGCTCGAGCAGCTCCGCATCGCGATCGCGCGCCTGCAGGAGACCAAGGGCTTCATGCCGCCGTTCGCCGGGCCGGCGACCGAGGTCGAGGCGGTGGCCCAGCTCATCCGCTGGGAGGCGGCGGGCGCGCCGGCCGCCTGGCCGGTGTCCGACGACCCGGTGGCGCTGGCGCAGATCGGGCGCTGGCTCGACGAGGCCGGCACCGCGCCGGCGCCGGAGCGGCCGCGGCCGCCGGGCGAGGCCACGGGTGGCGGGCGCGGGGGTGCGCGATGAGCCTGTTCGCCGAGCTCGGTGGCCCGGGGGGCTACGTGCTCCTGCTCGTGGTCACCTTCGCCGCCCACGCGCTGCTCGTCGGCTTCGTGCTGGGCGCGGCGGCGTGGGCGACGGCGCGGGCGCTCGTCGGCGGCGACGACCCGGTGGCGGCGGCGGCCCGCGACTGGCTGCCGTTCGCACTCGGCGCGGCGATCACCGCCGGGGTGGCGCCGCTGCTGCTGATCCAGGTCCTCTACCAGCACCGCGTGTACACGGCGACGCTCCTCATGTCGCACCGGTTCATGGCGATCGTGCCGGCGCTCATCGCCGGCTTCTACCTGCTGTACCTGGGCAAGAGCGTGCGGGCGCGGGCGTGGTCGGGGGCGCGGCGGGGGCTGGTGAGCGGCGCCGCCCTGCTCGCGTTCCTCTTCGTCGCGTGGTCGTGGATCGAGGAGCACACCCTGGCCGCGGCCGGCGCCGAGACCTGGGTCGCGCACTACCGCGACGGGCGCGTGTTCCACCGCGACCCGGTGATCGCCGTCCGCCTGGCGCTGTGGCTGGGGCTGGCGGCGGTGGCGTTCGCGACCGGCGCGGCGTGGCTGGCCGGGGCGCGGGCGGGACGCGCCGAGCTGCGCCGCCTGGGCGGGCTCGGGCTGACCGGCCTGGCGGTGGCGGCGGCGGCGGCGGTGGGGACGGTCGGCGGGCGCGCCGGCGAGCTGCCGGCGATGGCCACGCCGTGGCTGGTGCTGGCGGGGAGCGGCGCGGCGGTGACCGCGGCCGGGATGATCGCGCTCGCCGGCGGGCGCGGGCGGGCGGGGCGACGGCTGGCCACCGTCGGCGCGGTCGCGCTGTTCCTCGCGGTGGCGGCGCTGCGCGAGGTCGATCGCGCCCACGCCATCGAGTGGCGGGCGACGCTCGACGGCGCCCAGGGCCTGCCGCTGTTCGTCGTCTGCTTGCTGCTGGCGACCGGCGCGATCGCGTGGTGCGCGCGGCTGGTGCGGCGGCACCTGGACGAGCGCGCCGCCTGAGCCGAGCGCAGCGGTGCGGCGCTGGTCCGGAGGAGATCGGACGAGCCCGTCAGCGGGCGAGGTCGATCGATCGAGAGAGAGCCTGGCATCGATTCGATGACAGGCTCTGCGCCGAGGCGCAGCCGAGGCGATCGGCTCCGACTCAGGTCGGCGCCGGCGTCCTCGCCGGGACCGACCGATCGACCCGAGCGTGTGATTCCTTCACACGCTCTGCGCCGCGGCGGGCGTCAGCGGCAGTGCTCGACGAACTGGCTGTGCACCGGGGCGACCCGCGCCGGCGGCTGACCGTCGACGCAGGCGTCGTCGAACCACACCGGCAGGCCGGCGCCGCGGAACAGGGTGGGGCCGTCCTGGAGGTGGAGGTGCAGGTGGGGCTCACTGGTGTTGCCGCTGTTGCCGGTGAGGCCGAGCCGCTGGCCGGCGGTGACCCGATCGCCGAGCCGCACCGCGACCGAACCCTGTTGCAGGTGGGCGAGGAGCGCGTGGGCCCCGTCGCCGAGATCGAGCACGACGTGGTTGCCGGCCTTGGCGCTCGCGTCCATCTTGCCCGGCGGGTTGTCGGGCAGGCCGTTCTCGACGGCGACGACCGTGCCGGCGGCCGGCGCCAGCACCGGCTGGCCCCAGCAGTGATACTGCTCGTTGCGGGTGCCGTCGCCGGTGTGGGTGCCGCCGTCCTTCCAGATCACGAGGTCGTAGGCGTGACGCTGGTCGGGGGCGACCACGTGGTAGTTGACCGTGGCGCTGGGTCCGCCCCAGAACACGAACCACTGACCGTCGAAGGGCAGGCGCAGGCGCGCGCGCAGCGGGCGGTCGGCGTGGGGATCGGGCGGCAGCGGCGGCCGGGGCACGAAGGTCAGGCCGGCGAGCTTGCCGGCGTCGTCGAGCGCCATGCTGGCGGTG
>CAADGB010000348.1 GCA_900696455.1 uncultured delta proteobacterium | reverse complement strand
CGGCGACGGCTGCTCGCTGCGCGACCTGGCGCGCAACGAGGTCAAGATCGTGGTCGCGGCGGCCAGCGGCCGCGGCCCCGCGCTGGCCGCGGCGGCGGTGGACGATGCCGTCAGGCTCGCGGCCCGCACAGGGGCGGTGCTGAGGCGGCTGGCCCGCTCGGGTGACGACGTGGCGTCGCATGTGGGTGCAGGGGGCGGCGGCGTGAGCCGATTCAATCCCACGGGTGGTCGGAAGAACTGCGTCGGTTCTGTCTGCGCCTTCCTCTCGAGCGTCAAGACGAAGGAAGTGCATGAGGCGCTGGGGGATTCCCATGTGGCTTGGAACGGCGGGAGCATCGAACAGGCCAAGCGGCTGATCGAGGCAGGTGCGAAGGTCCGGATCACGGCCGGTGTGCAGCACGGAACGCTGATCAGTGCACGTCACCAGACGATGTTCGTTGTATTCCGCGGTCCAAGTCAGCGTATCTCTGACCACGTCGTGGTAGGGATCAACAAGCGGGGACGCACCATGATCTTCGATCCTCAGAACGGGCGATGGTACTTCGACCTGAGTTCGTTCGGCTCCTTCACCGCGTGGCCGGTCGCGTTCTGAGCCATGGGGACCGAGATGCGAGAGACCGCGCTCGCGCTGTTCGCGTGGTACGGCGCGCCTGCGAGCGAGCGAGCGTCCGTGCTCGGGCCCGACTTCGAGGCGCGATCGTCGTTCGCCGCGGAGGACGCGGCAGACTGGAGCGACGAGCTTCGGCCGTGCACCGGCGACGGACCTCCGCGGCTGCTCGGGGTCGTCGCGGACGCCGAGCACGCAGCGCTGTTCTTCGAGAGCGTCGATCCCGTGACCATGCTGACGCACCGTGTCGCCTGGTGGCTCGACGGTGTCCCCGGGCGCATCGACCGCCTGCTGGAGTGCGGAGGGTTCGTGGGACAGGGCGCGCAACGCGAGGGCCGCGCGGCGCGAGCCCCCGCTGCAGCGCGCCCGGCCCAGGCGCGTGGCTGGGGCAGCCTCGGGCTCGCGGTCGAGGCGCTCGTGGCGTGGTGGAAGCGCCCGGTCGGTGACCCGCCCGCCGTCTTCACGGACGACGCCGAGGTGGTCGGGTTACGAGAGGGCGCGTCGCTGGGAGAGTGGCTCGGGGAGCGGCGCGATCGCGGCAGCGCCGTCACCGTTCACCGGATGCTGTTGTGCTCGACGGAGGTGGCGGTGTTCCTCTCGGAGGCCGCGCCCGTCCCGGAAGGTGAGCGCCTGACCGCGTGGTGGATCGAGGGCGCATCGGGCCGGATCCGGCGCGTCGTGGAGACCTGGCGACCGCGGTTCCCTCCGGTCGACATGTCGACCACGGCGCTGGAACTCCTCACGGCGCGGGTGCAGGGGAGGGGCACCCGTGTCCTGGGATCGGCCTTCGTGTATGGCGCGGCGAGTGGGCCGGAGCTGGAGTTCCCACCCTGGTTGAGCCGCGAGGAGACCGGACGGCACGACGAACATGCCGTGATGCTCGGCGTCGTTGCGGAGCGCGAACGCGCGGCGGTGTTCTTCACGACGCTCGAGCCCGAGACCCGGCAGGTCCGGGTCGTCGGGCTGTACCTCGAGGGCCGGTCGGGCCGGGTCGACAGGCTGATTGAGTGCAACGGGCACGTCGGGCCGCGGTCGGCACGGAGCGAGGCGGCGGCCGCGGTCGTCGTACCGCCGTCGAGGACGTCCGGGCCGCGGACCGGGTCGCTCGAGCAGGCGGTCGCGGCGCTGGTCGCGTGGTGGGCGGCGCCGACGCCGGAGGTGCCGGCGGTCTTCCACGAGGACGCGGAGCTGATGGGGCAGGGTGGGCCCGAGGAGACGCTGTCGGGATGGCTGGGGGCGCGGGTGGGCGAGGCGGGCGCGGTCGTCCGGGTGCATGGCACGGTGGCCAGCGAGACGGCGGCCGCGGTCTTCTTCGACGACATCACGCCGGGCGCGACCTCGAAGCGACTCGTCGCCTGGTGGATCGAGGGCGACAGCGGCGGCATCCGGAGGATCCTGGATACCTCGACCCTCGGGTCGCTGCCGGACTCGCCGCCGGCATCGGTGGGCCCGCACCAGCCTTGACCCGGGGTGGGTGCCGCCCACCAACGGTGAAGCGGCGCTCATGCGCGAGCTGGATCGGTACGTCGCGGCGCTGCGGCGCGAGTGAACGTTGCCGGCAATCGCCCGCCCGCCGATCCTCGGTCGTGGCGACGGGCGAGTCCCCAGGGTGGGTACTCGCGCGGACCAGGTGCCCGAAGTCAAGCCCCTCACTCGCGCAACGGCCGCGGCGTGTCGGCCTTCGACACGCCCTCGCTTGCGCCCGGGCGGCTCAGGCCGACCGGAGAGACTGGCTCGCCGTTCGTGTCCCGCAGGCTCGGGCCGGGCGGAGCGCTCGGGTTGCCGATCGGCTTCCGCGCCGGGCCCCGGTCGTGGATACTGGGGCGCATGGGGGATCTCGACAGCGTGCTCCAGCACCTCACGACGTGTTTCACCCAGCGGCCGCGGGTGTCGTCGCCGCGGGCATGCACGGTGGATCTCGCCGCGGCGCCCGACGGGGTCCGCGCGTTCGTCGAGGCGCTGCGCCATCATCGGTGGGACCAGCGGCTCGGCTGCTACCGGTGGCGGGGCGAGGACGAGCAGCCGGTCGAGAGCCTGCGGCTGACGCTCGAGACGCTCGAGGATGCGCTCGACCACGAGCTCGAGGAGGCGCTGGCCGAGGCCGGGGCCGACGGCGGGCCCTTCGACCCCGACCAGAGCATCGAGCTCTGCTCCGATGACGGCGGCATGACGGTGCTCGGGCTGTCGTGGTCGGGCGGGACGGTGTCGCTGGTCGTGCTCGAGCTCGAGGAAGATCCGAACAGCGACGGGCTCCTGATGCACCTCGCCGGCCCCGGCGCCGTCGTGGCCTACCTCCGGGACCGCCTCGTCGACGACGAGCTGGGGGGCGAGTCGATCGAGGCCCTCGCGCGTGCGGTCGTGGCGGCCGGCGACTCGATCGAGCCCGCCGAGCCGATCCGATCGCGTGCCCCCCAGGGACCCGCGACCCGGGCCGCGCCTGCCGCCGCCGTGGCCGCGCCGAGCATCGACGTCTACGGGGTCTCGGACGAGCTCGACGCGGCGATCGAACGCGATGACGACGCGGGGGTGGAGGCCGCGCTCGCCCAGCTCGACGCGGCGTGGGCGGACTGGCGCGCGCTCGCGATGTCGCTGCGGGCGATCTTCGTCGCGCGCGATCGGCATCCCGCGCGGGCGGTGCAGATCGCCGACTTCGTCCTCGGGCGGCCGGACCCGTCCCCGGAGGAGGCACCGGAGCTGCACGACGAGTGGCTCGGCGGGCTGCTCAACGCGACCGCCGCCTGCACCCGCCTCGCCGACGGCGGCTCCGAGGCCTGCGCCCGGGTCGTCGCCCGGGCGATCGAACAGGGGCCCGTGCAGCCGGCGCTGTTCCACAACCTCGCCTGCTACATGGCCCTGCGCGGCGATCGGGCGCGGGCGCTCGAGCTGGTCGAGGCGGCGGCGCGCCACGGCTACGAGGATCTCGCCGAGCTCCTCGCCGACGACGAGCTGGCGGCGCTCCGCGACGGTGGCGCGCTCGAGGCCGCGATCGCGCGCGGCCAGGCCGCCGCGGACGAGGCGCCCTGACCGTCAGGGCCCCGCGACCCCGGGGCCGGCCGCGCCGAGGGCTCAGTCGATGTTGATGCGCTCGACGTTGGAGCCGCCGGGGTAGCCGTAGCTGACGAAGCTGTCCCAGCCCCAGACCACCAGGCCGAAGGGCGCGCCGCCGGTGGTGGCGAGGAGGTGGACGCCGTCGTCCTGGGCGCCGGGGCCGCCGGGGACCGGGAACGAGAGCTGGCAGCGGACGGCGAGGTACTCGACGGGATCGCCGCCCTCGGGCGGGACCTGGAAGCCGATGGGCAAGCGCTCGCAGGTGAGGACGTCGTCGATGGGCAGGGTGTCGTAGGTGAGGCGGGCGCTGGCGGGCAGGGCGATGAGCAGGAAGTCGAAGGCGTACTTGTTGGGGACCAGGAACAGGTAGCGGTTGCGCCACTGCTCGACCGGCGGCACCCAGATGAGCGACGGATCGCCGCCCGGTGGGCGCGTGCCGTCGGGCAGGGTCGACGGGATCCCCGTGGCCTGCTGGCTGGCCGGGATCTGGGTGAAGGCGATGGGCTGGGTGGCCTCGAGCAAGAAGTCGCGGCGGCTCTCGAGGATCACCGAGGCGCCGCGGCCCAGCACGTAGCGATCGTGCGGCGGGGGCAGGTTGGTGGTGACGGTGGTGCCGTCGCGCGACGCCACCACCCGCCAGTACTCGGGCTCGTCGAGGATGACCGCGACGTCCCAGCCGGCGGCGTCGACCAGCTTCGAGCGCAGGGGCGTCTTGACCGCGACGAACTTCATCCCGAACGAGTCCTCGGGGAAGAGCTGCTCCTCGAGGTGATCGGCGCAGCAGCGGCGGGTGGCCAGGGTGTCGAAGCGGGGCGCGTCCGAGGCCTCGCTGCCGGTGAAGACCGCGATCCGCTTGCCGCCGCGGGCGAGCACCGTCGAGCCGGTGAAGTCGGCGTTGAAGTCGTCGGTCTCGAGGTTGACGACGTCGAAGCGGTCGAGGGTGAAGGTGATGGCCTCGCCGGCGTTGGCCGGGCCGACGCCGCCGCCGCCCAGGATGCGGGCCGAGAGCTGGACGTCGACCGTGGTGCCGTCCTCGACGCCGACGATCGTGAGGAAGGCGCGCAGGTGGAGGCCCATGTTGGTCTCCGATTGCTCGGTGCGCGCGATCGTCTGCGGCCACGACGACACCATGTAGCTCGACGACAGCGCCTCGGTCGGCAGGAGCAGCGAGGCGTCGTTGGAGAAGACGCCGACGTTCTCGAGCGGGTTGAACTGGTAGGCGACCAGCGGCGCGTTGGACGACACCCGGTAGGCGTGGCGCGACCTGAACGTGCCGGGGCCGTCGTTGAGCTGGGGCGCGCTCGAGCCGTCGACCTCGCGCGGGTCGAGGTCGATGATGCGGAGGTCGCCGGGGCCGAGCCGCAGCGGACCCTCGACGACGTGGGGCTGGCCGGGGGGGCACGGCGTGGCCGGGTTGGCGGCGTCGGCCTCGGTGCACCAGATCTCGACCACGACGTCGGCGTCGAGGAAGCTGGCGTTCGAGACCACCACCGAGAACTGCTGGGCCGCGGCCGCGCCCTGGTTGGCGACCACCGCGTTGTCGAGGTCGATCGCCCAGTACTCGCAGCCCTCGTAGTCGCGCGACGCCGCCGCGAGCTGACAGGCGTCGAGGCACTCGCCGCCGGCGCAGACGAGCTGCTGGGTGCCGTCGCAGGTGGCGATGACGTCGACGCCCGAGCCGTCGGGGCGGCAGCGCACGATGTCCTGGTCGACGCAGGCGCGGCTGTCGGGGAAGCAGTCGACGCAGCCGGCCCCGGTCACGCACAGCCGGCCGTCGGCGGCGCAGTCGTTGCGGACGTCCCAGCGCCGGCCGTCGTCGCTGCAGATCTCGAGGCGGTTGGCGGTGCAGCGCTGGTCGCCGCTGGCGCAGATCACCGGCTCGTCGCCGCGCGAGCAGGCCGCGGCGGCGGCGGCGGCGAGGGCGGCGGCCAGAAGCGGCGCGGCGCGGGGCAGGCGGCGGGGACGGCTCATGGCGACGGCGGCGGCGGCGCCGGGAACTCGACGGCGTACGACGCCGAGGCGTAGGCCTGCCAGTACAGGTTCGACAGCCAGCGGTACGTGAACTGGGGGTAGGGCGCGAAGCCGGTGATCGACCAGATCGTCCACGACAGCGTGCGCCCGGTGGGCGGCCAGGCGACGCCGATCGACGACAGGTCGGGGAGGTCGAGGGCGGTGACGTCGCCGCAGGTGACGCCGCGCCACACCGGGTTGCCGGCGTCGTCCGACATCATGTGGAGGTGGAAGGTCGCGGCCCCGGCGGGATCGCCCTCGGGGGCGAACTCGACCCGGCGCCCCGAGCCCACGCCCGACGGCGGCGGGTCGACGGCGCGGGGCACGCCGAGGAAGTCGCCGATCACCACCGGCGCGCTGGCGTCGACGATGCCGCGCACGATGCGCACCGAGTTGGGCGAGCCGCCGTGCGCCGAGTACGCGCCGACGTGCATGCCGTACGAGCCGTCGCCCACCGCCCGCGCCAGGGCCGGGATCTTGGTCAGGAGGAACCACGACTCGCCGGGCGGGAAGCGGAACTCGCCCGGGTAGATCCACGCCGGCGTCGAGCGCGGCGGCAGGCCGTGGGCGCCGAAGTGGGCGACGCCCTCGCCGCCGAGATCGACGCCGCCGCGCAGCCGGTACTGGGTGGGGCCGGTGAAGCCCGGGGTGCCGAGGGGCGGCGGGCGGTCGAGCTGGAGCTGGAGCGCGGCGTCGAGCGGGATGTTGACGACCAGATCGACGCCCTGCCGGGTCTCGCCCGGGCCGACCAGCACGCCGCGGGCGACGCCGAGGGCGAAGGGCTCGAAGCCCTCGGCGCCGGTGCCGCTCGGGTCGCGCGCCGGATCGTAGAGGCCGGCGACCGCGATCACCGCCAGCGCGCCCGGCCGCGCCGCGACCTCGTAGGTCCAGGCCAGGCGATCGGGCCCGGTGTAGTCGATGGGGGCGAGCGGGCCGATGGGCTGGCCGGTGAGGCCGCCCGAGGCCGAGGTCACGTAGATGCGCTTGCGCTCGGTCGCGGTGCGGGGCTCGGGGACCAGGTGCCAGTACGGCGAGCCCAGGCCGACCTCCTCGCCGAACATGATCGCGCCGCGGATGCGCGAGCCGTCGGTGCCGATGGGCGGCGGCCCCCCGTCGGGCGGCGGCAGCGGCGCCCGCAGCCAGATGCTCAGGTTCTCGGACTCGACGCAGTGGAAGGTCGCGACCTCGTGATCGTCGGCCCACGCCGTCACTACCACCGGCCCGACCAGGTCGGGCCCGGAGAACGTGATCTCGCCGAGCGCGTTGGTCGTGCCGCGGTAGGCGGTGGTGCCGGGATCGCCGACGGCGACGAAGGCGCCGGGGATGCCGTCCTTGGTCCAGGCGTCGACGACGACCACGTTGAGGGTGCCGGCCAGCGCCCCGCCGCCGAAGCCGCCGGCGAAGGTGTCGCCGGTGCTGAGGTAGGTGTAGCCGCGGTCGACGCGGATCGCGCCCGCGACCGAGACCAGGTCGACGTCGGCGTCGCCGGCGACGCCGGGCGGGGTGTAGCCGGTGAGGCGCTGCTGGTTGTCGACGACGACGCCGGTGAGCGGGACGCCGTCGAAGCGGACCACCGTGGTCGGATCGAAGTCGGTGCCGTAGCCGGTGATCGTGACGAAGGTGCCGCCGGCGACCGAGCCGCGGGGCGGGTCGAGGGCGATGGCGTCGAAGGTGAACGCGCCGTCGCGGCGGGCGCTGTCGCCGCCGCCGGCGCGGCGGACCTCGATCGCGGCCGGCCCGGGCTCGCCGGGCGGGGTCGTGACCTCGAGCCGGCGCGAGTCGATGCGGCGGGCGTCGACGGCGCGGCGGCCGCCGACCCAGACCTCGTCGTCGTCGCGGAAGCCGTTGCCGCGGATCGTGATCGTGGTGCCGCCGCGGAACGGGCCGTGATCGGGGTCGGCGTACTGGACGGCGAAGGCCGCGACCGGCGCGTCGGCGGGCTCGCCGTCGCTGGCGCCGGCGTCGGCGCCGGGGGGCGCGTCGGTGAGGGCGCCCCCGGGGGGCGCGCCGCAGGCCACGAGCGCCGCGGCCAGGACCGCGAGCGCGCCGGGGCCACGGCGCCGACCGGGGGTGGGCTCGAGCACGGCGCGAGTATCGCACAGCGCCCGCCGCCGCCGGCCGTGGATTATCATCGGCAGATGCTGACGTGGTCGGTCCGCGCCGCCGCCGTCGCCGCCGTCGCGGTGGGGCTGGCCGGGCTCGCCGCCGGGTGCCTGCGCGCGACCGAGCTGGCGTGCGCGATCGACGACGACTGCAGCGGCGGTCGCTGCGAGCCCGACGGCCGCTGCAGCTTCGCCGATCCCGGGTGCGCGAGCGGCTGGCGCTACGGCGAGGGCGCGGGCGCGCGCTCGGGCGCCTGCGTCGGCGCGATCGACGACGACGGCGGCGTGGACGGCGGGGCCGACGACGCGGCCACCACCGGCGACGGCGCGATCGCCGACGACATCGCCCACGTCCGCGCCGAGGACGAGTACGTCGGCACCGCCAGCCTCACGGTCACCGTCGACGTCCTCCTCGACACCAGCGCGCTGACCGCCACCCCCGGGCCGCTGCCGGCCGGTGTGTTCGTGGCGGCGCCCCAGGACGGCGGCGGCCCGGAGCTGGCGATCCTCCGCGCCCTCGACGTCGCGATCGCGCCGGGCGTGACGGTGAAGGTCGTGGGCTCGCGGCCGCTGGTCGTGCTGGCGCGCACGATCGTGATCGAGGGCACGCTCGACGCCAGCGCCGACGGCGTGACGCCGGGGCCGGGCACGGGCGACCTGAGCTCCGATCTGGGCGTCGGCGGCAGCGGCCGGCTCGTCGACACCAGCGACAGCGGCGGCGGCGGCGGCGGCTTCGGCACCGCCGGCGGGCGGGGCGGCGCCTCGGGCTCGGTCGCGGGCGGCGCCGGTGGCGCGGCCCACGGCACGCCCGCCCTGGTCACGCTGCGCGGCGGCGCGCGCGGGGGCGCGGCCTTCTCCCCGCCCGGCTGCCCGACGATCCCGGGCGGCGCCGCCGGCGGCGGGCTCCAGCTCTACGCCGCGACGGCGATCCGCCTCGGCGCCAGCGGCGTCATCCACGCCGGCGGTGGCGGTGGTCGCGGCGCGCCGGCGCCCGGCGGGCCGGGGACGTGCGGGGCCAACCTGCAGGCCGGCGCCGGCGGCGGCTCGGGTGGCGCGCTCTACCTGCAGGCGCCGGTGGTGGTCAACGACGGCCTGCTCGCGGCCAACGGCGGCGGCGGCGGCTCGGGCGCCGGGCTGCAGGGCGCCGGCATGGCCGGGGCCGACGGCCAGCCCGCCCTCGGCGCCGCGCCCGGCGGCGATCAGGCCGGGCCGACCAGCGGCCGCGGCGGCGCCGGTGGCGTGATGACCGGGCCCGGGCAGCCGGCGCCGGATCTGTCGAGCAACGGCAACGGCGGCGGCGGCGGCGGCGGCGTGGGCCGGATCGTGATCCGCACCCGCGACCCGGGCGCGCGCCAGGGCATGTCGAGCCCGCCGCCCGACGTCGGCACGTACTGAGCGCGTCGACGCCCCGGGCGGCGGCACGAACCTCGACCGCCGCGCTTGTCATCGCCCGGCGCCCGACTACGCTTGCCGGCGATGGGACGTCCGCTCGCTGCCGCGCTCGCGCTCGCGGCGACCGCCCTCGTCGTCACCGCCGACGTCGGCGTGGCCCGGGCCCAGGACGTGCGCCGCGACACGCCGCCGCCGCCGCCGCGGCCCACCGGCGTCGTCACCAAGGCGCCGGCGCTCCTGCAGGCGGTCGCGCCCGAGTATCCGCCCGCCGCGCTGGCCGCCGGCAAGCAGGCCCAGGTGCCGGTCCGGATCTCGATCGACGCCGACGGCGTGGTCACCCGGGTCGAGGTGGTGACGCCGCAGGGCGACGGCTTCGACGAGGCCGCGGTGGCCGCCGCCATGCAGTACGTGTTCGACCCGGCGGAGATCGACGGCGCGCCCGGCCCGATCACGGTCGAGACCGTCATCCACTTCGTGATCGAGCAGGTCGAGGAGCCGCCCCCACCGCCAGCCGGCGACGGCGGCGGTGCCGGTGCCGGCGGCGACGGCGGCGGCGCGATCGACCCGGCGGCGGAGGGCCCGCCCAGCCACGGCGGCGACGTCCGGCTGCCGGTCAGCATCGAGGGGGTCGTGGTCGAGCGCGGCACCCGCTCGAAGCTGCCGGGGGTGATCGTCTCGGTGGCCGAGCTCGGGCTCGACGCCGTCACCGACGAGGAGGGCCGCTTCTGGTTCCACGGCCTGGCGCCCGGCGCCTACACGATCCTGGCCGTCGGCGATCGCTTCGACCGGCTCGAGCGCGCGGTGGCGCTGGCCGCGCGCGAGTCGATCGAGGTCCGTCTCTGGATGCGGCCGCGCGGCGGCAGCCGCTACGAGACCGTGGTCGAGGGCGAGCGCGAGGTGCTCGAGGTCACCAGGCGCACGCTGCAGCGCCAGCAGCTCACCTCGGTGCCGGGCACCTTCGGCGATCCCATCCGCGTCATCCAGACGCTGCCCGGGCTGGCCCGCACCCCGTTCGGGCTCGGCTTCCTGGTCATCCGCGGCTCCAACCCCGACGACACCGCGGTCTACATCGACGGCCACCGCGTGCCCCAGCTCTTCCACTTCCTGGGCGGGCCGTCGATCCTCAACGCCGAGTTCCTCGAGAGCATCGACCTCTACCCCAGCGGCTACCCGGCGCGCTTCGGCCGCTCGCACGGCGGCGTGGTCGCGGTCGAGACCCGCCCCACCCGCAGCGACGGCGTCCACGGCTCGGCCGACGTCGATCTGCTCGACGCTGGCGGCTACGTGCGGGCGCCGCTGGGCAAGCGCGGCTCGTTCGGGGTCGCCGGCCGGCGCAGCTACGTCGACGCGCTCCTGCCCTACGTCCTGCCCGAGCCGTCGCCGGGCTCGACCCGGATCGTGGTGCCGGTCTACTGGGACGGCGCCGCCCGCGTCGACTGGGACCTCGGCGAGCACGGCAAGCTCGGCGTGTTCGCGATCCGGTCGAGCGACGAGCTCGACGTCCTGCAGACCGACGACGACGAGGAAGAGTCGCTCGATCTCAACACCGCGGTGAAGTTCTTCCGCCTCATCGGCAAGTACCAGCGGCCGCTGGCCGGCGACTTCACGCTGACCCTGTCGCCGGCCTGGGGCCGCGACTCGCTGTCGTTCGCCAGCGGCCAGGCCGGCGCGGCGTCGGCCTTCACCGAGGCCGCGATCGTGCAGGACACCTTCTCCTACCGCATGCGAGTGCGCGGGCCGCTGGCGCGGCGCGTGCTCCTCGACGCCGGCATGGACCTGGAGTCGCGGGTCACCCGCTACGACGCGCTGGTGCCCGACGACACCAACATCGAGGACGGCGACGACATCGACATCGATCCCACCCGCCTCATCCGCCAGGTCGAGCAGCTCTCGGCCGCGCTCCACGCCGACCTCGCGATCGACGCCACGAAGAAGCTGCGCCTCCTGCCCGGCGCCCGCGTCGACGCCCACGCCATCAGCGGCCAGGCCTGGCTCGACCTCGACCTCCGCCTGACCGCGCGCCACCAGACCAGCGCCAGCGTCGTGACCAAGGGCTACCTCGGCACCTTCCACCAGCCGCCGCAGCCCGAGGCGGTCGACGCCCGCTTCGGCAGCCCGGCGGTCCGCTCCGAGCTCGGCGTCCACGCCGGCGTCGGGCTCGAGGTCCGGCCGTCCCGGCTGTGGTTCGTCGACGGCGAGATCTACTACATCGACCGCGGCGACCTCGTCGTGTTCTCGGGCGCGGCCGAGGTCGAGGGCGAGGTCGCGTCGCCCGAGAACTTCGTCAACTCGGGCAGCGGCGAGACCTGGGGCCTCGAGGCGCTCATCCGCCGCGAGATCAGCGAGTCGGTCTTCGGCTGGGTCTCGTACACCTTCGGTAAGAGCATGCGGCGGACCCGGGACACCGCGCGCGCCACCCCCACCGCGTTCGACCAGATGCACAACCTCAACGCGGTGGCGAGCTGGAAGCCGGGCGGTGGCTGGGAGCTGGGCGGGCGCCTGCGCCTCACCACCGGCCGGCCCGACACCCCGTACATCGGCGCGACCTACGACGCCGACAGCGGCGGCTACCGCCCGGTCTCCGGCGGCTTCCGCACGATCCGCCGCGAGCTCTTCCACCAGGTCGACGTCCGCGTCGAGAAGACGTGGCTGTTCGAGCGCTGGAGCATGGGCCTGTACCTGGACGTGCAGAACCTGTTCAACGTCGCCAACGTCGAGGCCATCCAGTGGGACTACCGCTACCGCGAGTCGGCGCCGGTCACCGGCGTCCCCATCCTGCCCACGATCGGCGTCCGGGGGCAGTGGTGAGGCGGCGCGCGCTCCTCGGGGGCGGGACGCTGGCGGCGGCGGCGCTGGCGGCGGCCTGCGGCAGCTTCGAGGATCCGTCGATCGTCATCGACGCCCGCATCCTGGCCATCGCCGCCGAGCCGCCCGAGCAGGTCTCGCCCTTCGATCCCCAGGACCCGCTCGACGTCACCTTCGGTCCGGTCGAGGTGTGCGCGATCGTGGCCGATCCGGGCGTGGTGCGCGGCCTGGCGTGGTCGATGGAGGCGTGCGCGCCGCAGAGCGGCGGCCGCCGCTGCAGCGACAGCCGGCCGTCGCTGTTCATGGGCGCCGGCACCCTCGACGATCCCGAGACCGCGGCCACGCCCCAGGTGGCGTGCGCGACCCTGCCGCCGGGGCCGCCGCTGCTGGCGCTCCTGCGCGACGCGGTCGAGAACGACAGCCTGTCGGGGTTCGGCGGCGTCGATCTCAGCGTCAGCCTGCGGGTGGTGCCGGCGGGCGGCGGCGAGGCCGCGGCGCTCTACGGCACCAAGGCGGTGCGCTACTCGCCGCAGCTCCCGGCCGAGCGGGTGGCCAACGCCAACCCCACGCTCGAGCAGATCGCCGTCGATCGCGGGCCGGGCACGACCCCCACGCCGCTGCCGCTGGGCCGCTGCGCCGATCAGGCCGCGCCGCTCGCGCTCGGGCCCGAGGAGACGCTCCACTTCGAGCCCGTCGAGCCCCCGGGCGCGCGCGAGGACTACGTCGTCCCCACCTTCGAGGGCGGCTCGCGCAGGTTCACCGAGAACCTGCGCTACCAGTGGCTGGCCGGCGGCGGTGACTGGACCCGGCGCAGCACCGGCGGGCCGCGCGACAGCGCCGGCAACGAGCCGCCGCTCGACACCGAGTGGGAGTCGCCGCCCGCCGACCAGCTCGTCGGCCCCACCGACCTGCCGCTGTGGGTGATCCAGCGCGACGAGCGCGGCGGCCTGCGCTGGTTCGAGAGCTGCGTGCGCGTCACGCCGTGAGCGGCCTGATCGGTACGCGCCTGAGCCGCCTGCGCGCCTGACCGCCCTGACCGTGGTGAGGTCGCGCGGCAGGCTCAGGGCTCGCAGCCGTCACACAGGCCGCGGACCTGGACCTCGACCTGCTTCTGCTTGACGGCGCGCGGCGCGGCCTTGCCCACCGCCAGGTCGACGTCGGGCAGGCAGGCGACGGTGCCGCAGCCGGTGCACACGAAGTGGGCGTGACGGTCGTCGGCGTGGGCGACGTCGACCGCCTCGAAGCGCCAGGTGTGATCGCCGACGTCGGAGCGGCGGGCGAGGCCGGCCTCGGACAGGTCGATCAGGTTGCGGTAGATGGTGGCGCGGTCCCAGCCCAGATCGTGGAGGCGATCGGCGGCCTCGGCGTGAGACAGCGGGCCGCCGTGGCGGCGCAGGAGGCCGAGCACCGCCAGCCGCGAGGGCGTCGCCCGCAGCCCGCGCTCGCGCAGGGCGCGGCGGAGGGCGTCGATCTCCTTGCGGGTGGCCACGGCCCCCAGTCTACGTGGGTGGGTGGCGGCCGGCAATCCTCCTGCAACCACGGTGCACCTGCCGATCCGTCGTGGTAGGGTCCGCGCCCGCCCGCGCGGCGCCTCGCCCGATGACCCTGGCCCTGCTCACCGTCGCGATCTCGGTGGCCGTCGGCCTCCTCGCCGCCATCGCCGCCCACGCCCGGCTGTGGGTGCTGGCGCCGGTGCGTGCCTTCGCGGTGGTGGCGGTGGCCGCGGCCATCGCCCTCCACGTCGTGCCCGAGGCCATCGACGGCGCCGGCTGGTGGGTGCTGGCGCCGGTGGTCCTCGGCTTCGTCGCGCCGCCGCTGGTCGGCAAGGTCGCGCGCTCGGCCGCGGTCGCGCATCGCCGGGTCGCCGCCGAGCTGTCGTACGCCGGGGTCATGGTCCACCAGCTCGGCGACGGCATCGGCCTGGGCGCGCTCACCGGCGAGGCCCACGACGACCACGTCCACTGGGACTTCGTCATCGGCGTCGGTGCCCACACCGTGCCGCTGGTCGCGGTCATCGCGCTCACCTTCGCCGAGCTGGGCGGGCGGCGGGCGGCGCTGGTGCGCGCCGCCGGCATGCTGGTGGCCACCGTCGCCGGGGTCGCGCTCACCCGCATCGACACCTCGTTCATGGTGGCGGCCGGGCCCTGGATCAACGCCGCGGTGGCGGGCCTGCTCTTCCACGTCCTGCTCCACGACGCCGACGATCGCGCCGTGCCGCGCGCCGCCCGCCCGCTCGAGGCCGTGGGCGCCGCCCTCGGCGCGGCGCTGCCGTTCGTGGCGGTCGGGCACGATCACGGCGGCCTCACCGGCGCCCTGCGCGAGGGGCTGGGCGACGTCATCGTGGCGCTGGCCCCGGTGGTGGTGGTGGGCGGCGTGGTCGCGACCGCGCTCGCGCGTCGCCCGCGCCTGCGACCGGCGGCGATCGCGGCGGTGGTCGCCGGTCCGGTCACCGTGGTCGCGCTGCTCCTCGCCGGCTACGTGGCGGCCGCGACCTCCCTCGACCTCGCCGGCGACGACCTCCCGGTCCTGTCCGCGATCCCGACCGCGGTCGGCGTCGCGGCCGCGGCGCTCCTGGCGGCGCTGGCGCTGGGCCGCATCGCCACCGCCGGCTTCCTGACCTGGCTCGGCCGCGCCCCCGGTCACCACGCCCACGCCGGGCATGCCCACGCCGGCGTTCGCGCTCACCCCCGCACGAACGCCCGCGCCGAGGCCGGCGGGGACGGGACGGCGTGAGGTCGCGCCAGAGCGCGCTAGAGCACCGTGACCGTCAGCGTGTACGGGCCGAAGGCGCCGGGATCCCAGCTATCGACGATGACGTAGTAGAGGCCGGCGGCGGTGGTGGTGTGGCTGACCTGCTCGGGGTCGCCGTTGTCCTGGCCGGCGAGGCAGGTGGGGGTCATGGCGCACGGCTGCACGATCTCGATCGCGCTGTCCCACGGTCCGGTCACGCTGGCGTTGATCGTGCGGCCGGCGGTCAGGTTCAGGACGTAGATCGCGTCGGGGCCGTCGTTGGTGAAGCCGGTGCAGCTCGACGCCGGCTGGATGTTGTTGGTGTAGCCGGTGAGGTTGCCGGTCACCGTCGTGCCGCCCGGCATGAGCGCGGCGGCGGTGAGGTCGATGGCCTCGGCGCAGGTGTTGCCGCTGGTGGTGACGCCGCCGTCGATCGCGGCGTCGGTCATGGCGTCGGTCGCCGCGTCGACGGCGGCGTCGGTCACGGCGTCGGGGGCCGCGTCGACGGCGGCGGCGTCGGGCTCGGCCGCGTCGAGCGCGGGCGCGTCGAGCGCGGGCGCGTCGGCGGCCGGGGCGTCGACCTCGTCGTCGGCGTCGCCAGCGACCGCGTCGACGGCGCCCGGGGCGTCGAGCTCCGCGGGGTCGCCGCCGCTGGCGCAGGCGACGACGGCGAGGAGGGCGAGGCGCGAGGTCAGGACGACGGCGCGGTACAGCATCTCGCGAACGTACCGCTCCGGCGGGCGCGCACAAGCCCGCCGCGGTGCGATCTTCGGTCGCGCTACTGCCCGCCGGCGCCCATGAACTGCTCGGCGAAGCGACGCAGGCGCAGCACCGACGGCACGCCCTCCTGCGAGCTGAACGTGAGCGTCTTGCCGAAGGTGACGTGGTCGGCCGCCTGCCAGGCCACGTAGGCGCGGCCGCCCGGCGAGTTGAGGAGCGCGTTGAGCTTGGCCTCGTACTCGCCCTGGACCCGGGCCAGCATCGCGTCGCCCTCGGCCTGGAGGCGAGCCGCCACCGCCTCGGCCTCGGCGGTGAGGCGCTGCTTGTACTCCAGGGTCTCGGCCTGGATGTTCTTGATGCCGATGAGGTAGGCGTCGGAGACCGACGACGGATCGTCGAGCCCGAAGAGCTGGGCGGCGCGCTCGCGCAGGACGGTCACCTGCTCGGGGGGCAGGCTCGCCAGCCGGGCGCGGGCGGCGCCCGGGGTGGGGTCGACGATGTCGAGCACCCCGACCTGGTAGGCGCGCTCGAGCTCGGCCCGGCGCTTGATCCAGTCCTGCTCGCGGGCGGCGGCCAGCGCCGCCGTGCCCTGGCTGAAGTTGTCGAACTTCTGCTGCTCGGCGGCGACCCGCTCGCGGGCGTGATCGAGCAGCTTGTTCTGCTCGTTGAGCTGGATCTGGCTGAGCTGGCGCTCGTACTCGGGGCGGAAGCGCACGGCGCGGATGAGGACCGCCTGGGCCTCGAGCTGGAGCTCGCCCAGGCTCGTGTTGAGGAGCTCGAGGGCGGCGGCGCTGATCTCGAGCCGGCGCTCGGTCGAGTAGAAGCCGACCGAGTCGAGGTTGGCCAGCTCCTCGCGCAGGACGCTCACGGTGGTCTGCTCGGCCAGGCGCTGGTAGCGGTAGTGGTCGCCGTCCTTGATGTGGTTGCCGGTCTCGACCAGCTTGTGGGCGTGGCCGGGCTTGATCCGCACCGGCACGCTGACGTCGATGATGACGTTGTTGTTGTCCTTGGTGCGGATCTCGAGCGCGTTCTTCTGGCCGCCGTCCTCGCCGGTGTAGTCGAGGAAGAAGTACGTCGACGGCAGGTAGATCATCTTGTGGTAGAGCGGCAGCCGCAGGCGCCAGCCCGGCCCGAGATCCTGGTGATCGACGCCGGCGGCGGCGCTGCGGCGGACGCCGATCATCCCGGGCTCGACCCTGCTGAAGAAGAACCACGGCAGGATGAACAGCGCGAGCGCGCCGATGACGACGACCTTGGCCAGGGTGATCGCGGACTTCACAGGGCACCTCCGGCGCGCTCGATCTGCAGCCGCGACGGCACGCTGTCGTTGGCCCACGGCTGGATCTCGATCGTGACGCCCTCGAGGCGCTGGCCGAGGCGCTCCATGACGCGCTCCACCGGCTGGACGCGGAAGGCGTCGATCTCGGCCTTGCGGCCGCTGTACTGGGCGTCGAGCTGACCCTTGAGCTCGACCGCGCGCTGGCGGGCCGCCGACAGCGCGGCCTGCCCGATCGCCACCTTCTCGATCTTCTGGGTGTCGACCTCGCGCCGGATCTGGGTCTGGGTCGCGACCGAGGTGGCCAGCGCCTCCTCGAGCGCGGCCCGCTTCTCCTGCATCTCCTTGTTCTGGTCGCGGTCGACCTCGGCCAGGCGGCGGGTGCGGTCGGTGGCGGCGCGCGCCAGGTTGGAGCCGATCACGCTCATCTCGTTGTCGGTCTGGTTGCGGGCCTCGATCAGGTTCTCGTACTCGTCGGAGAAGCGCGGGCGCGGGGTCACGATGCTGGTCACCTCGAGGCCGTGCTTGGTCAGGAGCTCGTTGATGCGGCGGCGGGCGCGCTCGGTGGCCTGGCCGAAGGTGGTGGGGTTGGAGACGCTGATCGTCGACTCGCGGCCGAACTCGTCGCGGAGGAGCGAGCGGGCGTAGGGCGACATCCACATCCGGTAGGCGTGGCCGGTGCCGGCGTCGAAGACCACCCGCGCGCCGGCCGCGGGGACGACCTTGAACAGGATCGTCGTGTCGTTGAAGACGAAGTTCGAGCCGTCGCTGGCGCGCACGGTCAGCTCGCGGACCTCGAGCGCGTTGACGTTGCGGTCGCCGCGCATGTGGAAGGTCTGGGGGCTGGCGTCGACCAGGTGCACGCTGTGGATGCCGAACGGCAGCCGCATGATCAGCCCCGGCTGGGTGATGGTCTCGACCTTGCCGGTGAGGTTGTTGACCCGGACCGCGACGTGGCCGGGCTCGACGGTCACGCACGAGCGGAACGCGATCAGGACGAGCACGACGGCGCCGCCGACGAGCCATAGCTTCGAGCGATCGCCGCCGAGCTTGTCGAGCGCCGAGCGCGCCTGGGCGCGCGCCTTCTCACCTCTGGTCATGGATGCTCCCCGGGCGCGGCGATGGGGCCGCGCGCTGGCCGCGAGCCTATCACCGTGGGGCTCGGGTTCGGGCTCGGGCGCCGGCCGCCGCCGGGGCGCCAGCGTAGTACGATGGGCCATGCCGTCGTTCGTGCGCCGGGGCCTCGAGACCCTGGTGCGGCCGTTCCCCGCCGACGAGGTGACCTCGATCGGTCCCGAGGCCGAGCCCGCCGCCGGCGGCCTCGACCGCGCCGCCCTCGACGCGATCTGGCGGGCCGCCGTCGGCGCCTACCAGACCGGCCTCTACCCGGCGCTGGCGCTGTGCCTGCGCCGCGGCGGCGTCACCGTGCTCGATCGCGCGATCGGCCACGCCGCCGGCAACGGGCCCGGCGATCCGCCCGACGCCTTCAAGCGCCTGGCGCGCCCCGACAGCCTGTACTGCATGTTCTCGGCCTCGAAGATGGTCACGGCGATGCTGGTGCACCTGCTCGAGGAGCGGCACCTGGTCCACCTCGACGATCCGGTGGCCGCGTACATCCCCGAGTTCGGCAAGAAGGGCAAGCACCGCATCACGCTGCGCCACGTCCTCGCCCACCGCGCCGGCATCCCGCGCATCCCGCCCGAGCTCGCCGACCCCAACCTCCTGCGCCACCCCGAGCAGATCCTGGCGCTCCTGTGCGAGCAGGCGCCGTCGTGGCGGCCCGGGCGCAAGCTCGGCTACCACGCCCTGACCGGCGGCTTCGTGCTGGGCGCGGTGATCGAGCGCGTGACCGGGCGGTCCCTGCGCGAGGTCCTGGCGACCGAGGTGCGACGGCCGCTGGGCCTCGCCAGCTTCGACTTCGGCGTGCCGGCGGCGCGGCTCCACGACGTCGCCGTCAACGCCTTCACCGGCCCGCCGGTGGTGCCGCCGCTGGCCACCTTCATCAAGCGCGCGCTGTCGGTGAGCTTCCCCGACGCCGTCCGCATGTCCAACGACCCGCGCTACCTCGAGGAGGTGGTGCCGGCGGGCAACATCTGCACCACCGCCAGCGACGCCGCGCGCTTCATGCAGATGCTGCTCGACGGCGGCACCCTCGACGGCCAGCGCGTGCTCGAGGCCCGCACCGTGGAGCGGGCCCGCGCCGAGCCGAGCTACCTCGAGCTCGACCTCACGCTCGGCGCGCCGGTGCGCTACGGCATGGGCTTCATCCTCGGCGCGCGGATCGCCAGCCCCTACGGCCTCGACACCCCGCGCGCCTTCGGCCACCTCGGCTTCACCAACGTCTTCGTGTGGGCCGATCCCGACCGCGACCTGGCGGCGGCGCTGCTCACCACCGGCAAGCCGGCGCTGGCGCCGGCGATGGCGCGCACGTGGTGGCTGCTCACCACGATCGCCCGCCGCGTCCCGCGCGTGCCCCGCCACGCCCCTGGCGCGCGGGCCGGGACCGGACGATAGTCCGGGCATGTCGCGCGTCCGCTCGATCCTGCACGTCGGCCTACACGTCGGCCTGCTCGTCGGCGCCGCCGCCGGTCTCGTCACCGGCCTCGGCGCCTGCTTCGTCGCCTCCACCCCACCGCCGCCGGCGCCGGTGACCGGCCACGCCGAGGGCCCGCCGCCGGGGGCGCCGCCGTCGGCGGGCGGCCGCGAGGAGCCGGTCGACTGCTCCGGCAACGACCTGGTCGTCCTCAGCGACTGCGTGATCGAGGGCGAGGTCGCGATCGACGCCCACGGCAACTGCCAGGTGACGCTGACCAACTGCGAGATCCGCGGCAGCAAGACGGCGATCGACGCCCACGGCAACGCCCAGGTCACGATCACCGGCGGCAGCGTGTCGGGCCCGGTGGCCATCGACGCCCACGGCAACTCGCAGGTGATCGTCGACGGCGCCGCCGTCACCGGCGTGATCGATCGTCACGGCAACGCCCAGGTCATCACCCGCTGAGTCAGTGAGTCAGGGCGCGTCGGCGTCGATCCAGCGCACCAGGCGGTGGCGCTCGTCGCACGACGGCCGCGGCTCGCTCGGCGGCATGACGTTCCGCACGCCGATGGTGCGGCGGATCGCGGCGAGGTGCTGGCGCACCGTGGCCTCGTCGTCCCAGTCGAGGCCGACGGGCGCGCCGGAGCGGGCCGCGCCCGACAGGGTCGTGGCGTGGCAGCGGGTGCAGTACTGCTGCAGCAGGGGTGCGGCGAAGCTGGTGTAGGTGTCGCCGTCGATGGGCTCCCCCGGCGCGGCCTGGGGCTCGGTCAGCGACGGGCAGCCGTGGACGAGCTCGGGATCGTCGCAGGCCGCCAGCGCGAGCGCGCACCACACCAGCGATCGGGCCCACATGGTGCGATGGTACATCACAGCCGTCGCCCCCTGGATCGGTGTCGTTTCGGGTAGCTGGCGGGGGCTCACCCCGGGCGGGGGATGGCCCTCCCGGAGCCCATCCCGTACGCTGTCGGTGGAGTGGGCGACGACGACACACGCTACCGGATCATCCAGCGCCGGAAGCGTCCGACGAGGACGACCGGGGTCGGGCCTCGGCAGGCCGCGGGCGAACGCACGCCGCGGCCCGGGCGCGCGACGGCGCCGGCCGGACCGGCGGAGATGGCGAGCGGCACGGCGCCGCCCGGCCAGCGCATGCGCAAGCCGCGCACCACCGATCGGCCGCGCAGCATCGACGATCCGGTGGTGATGATGCCGCGCACCTTCGGCAGCGCCGAGCTGGTGGTCGAGGATCACGGCGATCACATCGCGATCGTCTTCCCCGGCGCGCTCCGCCTGGTGGGCACCCGCGACGAGGCGGTGGCGCTGGCCGCCGCGCTCCTGCACACGGTCGAGCGACGACGCTGACCGCGGCCGTGGCGCGCCCGCGCGCCGGCGCACGTCCGGGCCTGCGCCGGTGCGGTCACTCGCGCGCGGCCAGAGCCCGGGGCCGGTCGGTGCTAGACTACCAGGCCGTGCGTCGTCGCCTCCACCCCCACCGCCGCCGCCCGGGCGGCGGTCGCGCCACCGCCGCCGTGGTGGCGTGCCTGGTGTGGCTGGTGGGCGTCGAGCTTCTCCCCGGCGCGCACCTGGCCAGCCACGGCCACCTCGGCGCTCACGATCACGGCCACCGCCACGGCGCGCCGGCGGCGAGCGACGCGCTGGTGGTCCGGGTCCACACCGACGCGGCGCGCGCGGTCCACAGCCACGAGGGCGTGCTCCACCGCCACGACGACCGCCCGATCGGCGGCGGAGACCTCACCGGCTCGCACGCCGAGGGCGCGCCGCCCGCCGCGCCGGGACACGGCGACCACAGCCTCGCCCACCGCGCGCTGGCCCTGGCCACGCCGCCGCCCGCGCTCCTGCACCCGCTGCCGGTCGATCGCCAGGTGCGGCCGGTCAGCCACCAGGTCGCCCGCCTCACCGCGTCCGCGCCGCCGCCGGCGCCGGCCGCCCGCGGCCCGCCGCCCGTGGCCTGACCCGTCCTGGCCGTCCGCGCCGCCGCCGGCGCGGCGGCCGCCGTGCGTCCCCTTGCCGTCCGGATTCCGGACATCGGCAGGTCGGTCATGTGTCCGCGCCCGCGCGCGGCCGTGCTCGCGGCGCTCGCGCTCGTCGGGATCCCGGCCGTGGCCGGCCCCGGCGGCGCGGCGTCTGCCAGCCCGGCCCCGCCGCTCCTCCGCCTCTCCGACGACGCGCTCGTGGCCCTGGCCACGGACGGCGGCCCTGCGTCCGAGGTGATCGTGATCGAGGGCGCGGCGCCGGCGGTGCCGGTCACCGCCAGCGAGCGCACCGTCGACGAGGCCACCCTGGCGGCGACGCCGCGGCGGACCGCCGACGACCTCCTGCGCGTCGTGCCCGGGCTCCACCTGTCGCGCCACGGCGCCGAGGGCAAGGGCGCGCAGGTCTTCCTGCGCGGGTTCGACGCCGTCCACGGCGCCGACCTCGAGGTCCGGGTCGCCGGCGTGCCCGTCAACGAGCCCTCGAACGTCCACGGCCACGGCTACGTCGACCTCGGCTTCCTCATCCCCGAGGTCGTGGGCGAGCTGCGGGCCCGGGAGGGCAGCTTCGCCCTCGAGCAGGGCGACTTCGCCACCGCCGGCACGGTCGACTTCGAGCTGGCCACGTCGTGGCGCGGCGCCCGCGCCGCCTACGAGGCCGGCACCACCGGCCGCCACCGCGTCGTCGCCATCCTCGCTCCGACCGGCGGCCCGCGCGAGGAGCTCGTCGCCGTCGAGGCCCTCCACGACGACGGCTTCGGCGTCAACCGCGGCAGCGAGCGGGTGGCGCTGATCGCGCAGACCCGGCTCCGCGCCGGGGGCGGCTGGCTCGAGCCGGTGGCCTTCGCCCACGCCGGCGGCTTCGGCTCGCCGGGCGTGCTGCCGCTGGCCGACGTGCGCGCCGGCCGGGTCGCGCTCGACGGCGCCTACGCCACCGGCCGCGGGGGCTCGCGCCGGCTGCTGGTCGGCCTCCGCGGCGGGCGGTCGGAGGTCGCCGGCGGCGTGTGGCTGGGCTGGCGCGGCCTCGAGCTCGACGAGAACTTCACCGGCTACCTCCTGCACCCGGTCGAGGGCGACCGCCGCCGCCAGACCCACGTCGCCACCGAGGGCGGCGCCCGCGCGGGCTGGCACCGCGCGCTCGCGCCCTGGCTCGACGTGGTGGCGGGTGGCGAGCTGCGCGCGGTCGCGCTGCACCAGACCGAGGCCGGGCTCACCGCCGCTGGCGCGTCGTGGCGGCAGGCGCGCGCGCTGCGGGCGACGACGCTGGGCGCCGGGGCGCGGGCCGGCCTCGAGGCGCGGCGCGGCCCGGCCGG
>CAADGB010000347.1 GCA_900696455.1 uncultured delta proteobacterium | reverse complement strand
GGTCGGTGATCGCGGGAAGCGAACGGCGAGCTGCATCTCTCCGGTCGGCCTGAGGGCTTCACCGACCGCGGTCGGAGATCGCGGGAAGCGAACGGCGAGCTGCATCTCTCCGGTCGGCCTGAGGGCTTCACCGACCGCGGTCGGAGATCGCGGGAAGCGAACGGCGAGCTGCATCTCTCCGGTCGGCCTGAGCCGCCCGAGCGTGAGCGAGGGCGTGTCGAAGGCCGACACGCCGCGGCCATCGCGCGAGTGATGTCGGGCGCTTGCCGGCGCCGTTCGTTAGGAGCCGCCCGAGCGATAGCGAGGGCGTGTCGAAGGCCGACACGCCGCGGCCGTCACGCGAGTGATGTCGGGCGCTTGCCGACGCCGTTCGCCAGGAGCCGCCCGAGCGATGTCGGGCGCATGCCGTCGCCGTTCGCCAGGAGCGGGATCGAACGACGACGGCCCACCACCGTCGGGTGGCGGGCCGTGGGGACCGAGGAGATCGGCGACTACGCCGCGGCCTTGGCGAACAGGGCGTCGATCTCGGCCGCGACCTTGTCCTCGGGCGAGCCCTTGGCCACGGCGATCTCCTTGACCAGGAGCGCGCGCGCGTTCTCGAGCATGCGGCGCTCGCCGAACGACAGGTCCTTGGTCGCGCGCAGCACGCACAGATCGCGGAGCACCTCGGCGATCTCGAAGATGCTGCCCGTCTTGATCTTCTCCATGTACTCCCGGTAACGACGGTTCCAGGTCTGGGTGTCCCGCGGGACGTCGCGCGACTTGAGGATCGCGTAGACCTCCTTGACCTGCTTGGGGCCGATCAGCTCGCGCAGCCCCACCGTCCCGGCGTTGGCCAGCGGCACCATGATCTTGAGACCGGTCTCAAGGATCTTGAGGATATACACGCTGGTCTGGGCGCCACCGATGTCGCGCTTCTCCATCGCGACCACCTCCGCGACGCCATGCACCGGATAGACCGCCTTGTCACCGATCGCGAACTGTTGCTTCAAAGGATCCTCACGGTACGGACCGAACTGGACGGGTATTCTACCAGCCGGGGGCCCCCGCGTCAACTTGCGCCGCGCCGCGGTATCAGTAAAAATCCTTCGATAACAAGACGTTACACCGACGAGCGCCCGCGCTGCCGACCCACACGCTCACCGCTTCGCCAGGTACTCGACGATGGTGGCGACGGCGAAGCCGGTCCCGCCCCGCGGCTGGGCGGGGCGCGCCGTGCTCAGCGAGGCCGGGCCGGCGAGGTCGACGTGGACCCAGGGCGTGTCCCGGGCGAAGGTCTTGAGGAAGAGGCCGGCGGTGATGGCGCCGCCGAACCGGTCCCCGGTGTTGCGCATGTCGGCCACCGAGCTCTTGAGCTGCTCGCGCAGCCGGCCGTTGAGCGGCAGGCGCCACATGTCCTCGCCGGTCCGCTCCGCCGTGGCGAGCCACGCCTTGCACAGGGCCTCGTGATCCGACATCACGCCGGCGGTGTACGGCCCGAGCGCCACCATGCACGCCCCGGTCAGGGTCGCGAAGTCGAACATCTCGTCGGGCTGGACCTTGGTGCGGACGAACGTGATGGCGTCGCCCAGGGTCAGCCGGCCCTCGGCGTCGGTGTTGTTGATCTCGACCGTGGTGCCGTCCATCGAGGTCAGGACGTCGCCGAGCTTGTAGGCGCGGCCGGAGACCAGGTTCTCGCAGCACGCGGCCACGGCGTGGACCTCGCAGTCGCTGCCGAGCGTGGCGATGGCGTCGATGGCGCTGATGACCGCCGCCGCGCCCGACATGTCCACCTTCATGTCCTCCATCGCGTTGGAGGGCTTGAGCGAGTAGCCGCCCGAGTCGAACGTCACCCCCTTGCCGATGAGGGCGACCTTCTTGCGCGCCCTCTTCGGCTTGTAGGTCAGGTGGACGAGCTTCGACTCCTGATCGGAGCCCCGCCCGACGGCCAGGAACATCCCCATGCCCAGCTCCTCGCACTTCTTGGCGCCGAGGATCTGGACGGTGACCGCCGGGTGCTTCTTGGCGATGGCCTCGGCCTCGGCCGCGACCTGGCTCGGGGTCATGAAGCCGGCCGGCTCGTTCACCATGGTCCGGGCGCGGTTGACCGCCGCCGCGACCACCTGGCCACGCTCGAGGGCCGCCTTGACCGCGCGGCCCTGGGCGGCCGACGCCTTCTTGCCCTTCGGGTCGGTCAGGACGCCGAACTCCTTGAGTGTCGTGGGCTTCTTGGCGTCGGCGCCGGTCAGGTAGCGGTCGAACTTGTAGGCGCCCAGGACCGCGCCCTCCACCAGATGCTGGACCGTGGAGGCCTCGCGGGCGGCGCCCAGGGCCGGGGCGACCAGGGCCAGGCTGCGCGCGCCGAGCCGGTTGGCGAGCTGGAGCGCCTGGGCGCCGAGGTCGCGGAGCCCGGCGGGCCCGAGCTCGCCCCGGGCGCCGGCGCCGAGCACCGCCACCCGGCGGGCGCCGAGCCCGGTCGTGACCCGAAAGGTAAGCGATTGCGTTGATTTGCCCTCGAAGGACTCCGCCTCCGCGGCCTCCGACAGCGCCTTCTTCACCGCCCCGTCGACGAGACGGAACGTCGCGTCCTTGCTCGGGTCACCGAGGCAGGCGATGACGAGGAGATCGGTGCTGACGGCGAGGGCCGGCTCGACGATGTGAGAAAAATCCATTGGTTGGCAGATTCCGCTGAAATGTTGCAAATTTATAGGAGAGGTTCGTTCCGATGTAAAGGAACCCGATCCTGGATTGACAGCCCCGGGAGGCCCTCAATACTCTCGTGGAAGCCCATTCCCTCGGGGGGAAATATGGTCAGAGATCAGAGGTCTGCTCGCCCGGCCCAGCGCAAGGGCTCGCTCAAGTCGACTCGCTCCACCAAGAAGTCTCACACGACGTCCGCCGCGGCCTCGGCCGGGCCGACCCGCAAGGTGGTCTCGGAGAAGCCACCCAAGCCCCTGCCACCCAAGGTGGTCGGCGAGCTGCCGGTCCCGATCGCGACCTTCTTCCTGTAAGCGGTCGCGTCGCCAGCCGGGGGTCGGTCCGGACCATCGGGGCTGTCGGGGCCACCGCTCCGGGCCGGTCAGGAGGACGGTTCGCCGTCGTCCTCGAGGTCCGCCCCGTGCGGGCCCGGCTCCTCGTCGTCGTCGGCATCCTCCGGCGCCAGGCCCTCCACCACGCGGGCGAACCGGATGGCGTCCGGAAAGGGCTCGGTCGTCGCGAACACGACCCACGCCCGGTCGTGCCGCAGCGCGATCTCGGCCACCTGCTCCAGGTGATCGTTGCTGGTGCGCCTCCGGGCGCGGCCCGGCGCGCTCACCACCAGGTAGGCGTCCTCGCCCGACAGCTCGTCCCAGAACGGCCGCAGCCGGCCCTCCGGGTCGGCGCCGAGCGGGTCGAGCGCGCACAGGAGACCCAGCTCGCGGGCCACGGCGTGGGCGGTCGGCGGCTCCCACAGGCCCGACGGCATCCAGACCCGGGCGCGGCCCGCGAAGTGCTCTGCGGTGGCGTCCTCGGCGAAGAAGCGACGCATGGCGTCGCGGTTGGCCTGGGACGGCGAGAGGTCGGGCGGGGTGCGAAAGACGACGGCGGCGGCGTCGAGGGCGGCGGCGGCCTCGGTCAGCACCCGCACGCCCTGGCGCACCACCTCGGTGGCCCGGAAGCCGCCGACCTCGTGCTGCCGGTCTGGAGGGACCGGCCAGCCGCGGGGGCCGAAGCCACGCGGGCCCGGCGGGTGGGTGATGATCGACGGCGCGACCCCGCCGAAGGCCCGCTCCCGGCCGGCGCTCTCGCGCCAGCGGCGCAAGACCGATGGACGGACCGGCCCCTGGAGCAGCGCGGCCGTCTCGAGGTACGGCAGGCGCTGGAAGTAGCGGGACCACCCGACTCCGTGCGGGAGCCCCGCGCATCCGACGATGACGTGCTTGGCCATGGATTGACGCCGCGGCGCGGCCCACGCTACGACCCTTCCCGCGGCCGGCGCAAGCGCGACCGACCCGCAACCGAGGAGACACCATGCGATTCTTCATCGACACCGCCGACGTTCGTGAGGTCAAGGAGGCCGCCGCCATGGGCCTCGTCGACGGCGGCACCACCAACCCGTCGCTGGTGGCGCGGACCGGCCGCACGTTCCGCGAGGTCCTGCTCGAGATCTGCGACGTCGTGAAGGGCCCGGTCTCGGCCGAGGTCGTGAGCCTCACCCACGACGAGATGATGCGCGAGGCCCGCGATCTGGCCGCGCTGCGACCCAACATCGTCGTCAAGATCCCGCTCATCGCCGAGGGGCTCAAGGCGGTCAAGACCTGCGCCGACGAGGGCATCAAGACCAACGTGACGCTGTGCTTCAGCGCCACCCAGGCGCTGCTCGCTGCCAAGGCCGGCGCCACGTACATCTCGCCGTTCGTGGGTCGCCTCGACGACGTCTCGACCGACGGCATGCAGCTCATCGCCGAGATCCTCGAGATCTACGACCACTACGGCTTCGAGACCGAGGTGCTGGTGGCCTCGGTCCGCCACCCCATGCACGTGCAGCAGGCGGCGCGGATGGGGGCCCACGTCGCGACCTGCCCGCTGTCCGTGCTGCTCCAGCTCGCCAAGCACCCGCTCACCGACCTGGGGCTGGCGCGCTTCCTCGAGGACTGGAAGAAGGTCCCGCAGTGACCTTGCGGGCCGCCGCCGCGGTGGGGCTGGCGGCCTGCGCGCCCGCGGCGGGCCCGTCGATCGACCGGGTCGAGCCGCCGGCGGCGGCGCGGGGGGCGCAGGTGGTGGTGCGCGGCGCCGGCTTCTGTGGCGAGGGCCGCGCGGCCGGCGACGGCGCGTGCGTCACGCCGCCGCCCGGGTCGGTGGTGTTCGGGATCGACCCGCCGTCGGCGCGCGCGCTGGTCGTGAGCTGGGCGGCCGAGGCCATCACCGTGACCGTGCCGGCGGCGGCGCCCGCCGGCGGCACCGAGGTCGTGGTCACCGTCGACGGCCGGTCGTCGGGGGCGGCGCCGTTCGAGGTGCTGCCGTGACCGCGCCCCGCCGCGCCTTCTCGGTGGCGGTCTACGCCCGCCGCGGCGGCGTCGGCGGCGAGGTGCTGGTCATCTTCCATCGCCGACTCGCCACCTGGCTGCCGATCGGCGGCGAGCTCGAGGCCGGCGAGACTCCGCTCGAGGCCGCGGTGCGTGAGCTGGGCGAGGAGACCGGGCTGGTGGGGCGCTTCGGCCCGCTGGTGGGCGCGCTCGACGGCGTGCCCTGGGGCTACCTCGGCTACGAGGAGCACCCGGCGGGGGCGAAGGGCATGCACCTGAACTTCGTGTTCGTCGCCGACGTCGCGGCCGACGCGGTGGTGGTGCCCAACCACGAGCTGGTGGAGTGGCGCTGGGTCGACCGGGCCGCGCTGGCGCACCTCGAGTCGCCGCTCAACGTCCGCCAGTTCGGCTACCTGGCCCTCGACGCGCGGGTGGCGCCGCGCGACGACGCCTGACCGCGGCCCGCCCGCGATCGACCGCGATGCGCATCCGCCAGCACGTCAACCCGCTCGCGACCTTCTACGAGGCGTTCCGCGGCGAGCGCCCCGCGCTCCCCGCCGGGCGGCCGGTCGAGGTCGAGATCGGCTGCGCCGACGCCCAGTTCCTGTTCGAGCGGGCCGCGGTCGACCCCGGGCGGACGTACGTCGGCCTCGAGATCCGCGACGAGCTGGTGGCGGTGGTCAACAAGCGGGCGCGGACGACCGGGGCGCCGGTGGTGGCGGTGTTCTGCCAGGCCCAGAAGCACCTGGGGCAGATCTTCGCGCCGGGCGTGGTCGATCGCGTCTACATCAACTTCCCCGACCCGTGGTTCAAGCGCCGCCACGCCGATCGCCGCATGGTCGACGACGCGCTGGTGGTCGGGATCGCCGCGGTGGCCCGCGCCGGCGCCGAGGTCCTGGTGCAGTCCGACGTCTGGGAGGTCGCGCTCGACGCCATGGAGGCCTTCGAGCGCCGCGACGAGTGGTTCGTCAACCTCGCCGGGCCGTGGAGCTTCTGGCGTCACGGCAACCCGTACGGCGTGCGCTCGTGGCGCGAGCAGCACGCCGAGGAGACCGGGCTGCCGATCTGGCGCATCCGCTACCGGCGCGCCTGAGCCGGCTCGGCGCCCGGCGCGTCGAGGAGCTCCGCGTGGCGGATGCGGTCGAGGCGGAACTGGCGATCCTCGCCGAGCTCGAGATCGACGCAGTTGAGGAGCGTGACCGCGCGGTCGAAGACCAGGTTGCGGATGCGCACCGCGCGCACGACCGGGGCGTGGTACGCGACCTTCTGGTAGTGGAGGGTGAGGGCGCGGTCCTCGAACCACGCGGTCTCGACCGCGGTCCGCACCGCCGGCGGCACCGGCAGCGCCGGCACCCCGACGATCTGGAGCTGATCGACCAGGCGCAGGAGCTCGCGCTGGGCCGACGCCGACAGCGCGCCGCGGACCTTGTCGAGGGCGGCCTCGAGCGACGCGGTGAAGGGCAGGAGGCGCTGGTCGAGCGCCATCTTGCCCAGCGCCACCAGCAGCGCGCCCTCGCGCGCGCTCAGGTTGACCGGCGGGAGCTGGTAGGCGCGATCGAGGGCGTACCCGCCGCCCCGCCCGCGATCGGCGCGCAGCGGCAGGCCGGCGTCCTGGAGCGCGGCGAGGTCGCGGTAGATCGTGCGCAGGGTGACGCCGAACCGGTCGGCGAGCTCCTGGGCGGTGACCCCGGTGCGGCGGCCGCGCAGGGCCTCGGCCAGGGCGAAGAGGCGGGACTTCTTGCGCATCGGCGGACTCGGGCGGTGGGTGGCACCGGGCGGTGCACCGGGCGGTGGGTGGCACCGGGCGGTGGGTGGCACCGGGCGGTGGGTGGCACCGGGCGGTGGGTGGCACCGGGCGGTGGGTACCGGGCGGTGGGGCAGGAAACCTGACAGAAGGCTGTCAAGGGACGGGCGCAGGGTCAAGCCTGTCCCGACCCCGCCGTACCCATCCCCGGGACGCGCCCGTCACCCCTTCCGAGGAGCACACGTCATGAAGAACAGCATCAACTGGTTCGAGATCCCCACCCGCAACATGGACCGCGCCGTCGCCTTCTACGAGGCCACGCTGGGCAACAAGCTCGACCGCGAGGTCTTCGGCGGCGAGCCCCACGCCATGTTCCCGGTGGACCGCGCCGGCAAGGACGGCGTCACCGGCGCGCTGGTGGCGACCCAGCGGCTGACCCCCGGCGCCGGGGTCGTCATCTACCTGCACGCGCCCGACGGCGTGAAGGCGTGCCTGGCGCGGGCGGTGGCCGCGGGCGCGACGGAGGTCATGCCCCACACCGCGATCGGCGAGCACGGCTTCTGCGCGGTGGTCGCCGATCCCGACGGCAACCACGTCGGCCTGCACGCCATGACGGCCTGAGGCCTTCCCCGACCGCGGTCGGCGCGCGAGGAGGGCGGCGCGTGGGAAACGAACGGCGTGCCCACCTCTCCGGTCGGCCCGAGCCCTTCCCCGACCGCGGTCGTCGCGCGAGGAGGGCGCCGCGCGGGAAACGAACGGCGGGCCCATCTCTCCGGTCGGCCTGAGCCCTTCCCCGACCGCGGTCGGAGATTGCGGGAAGCGAACGGCGAGCCAATCTCTCCGGTCGGCCTGAGCCCTTCCCCGACCGCGGTCGGAGATTGCGGGAAGCGAACGGCGAGCCAATCTCTCCGGTCGGCCTGAGCCGCCCGAGCGCCAGCGAGGGCGTGTCGAAGGCCGACACGCCGCGGTCGTCGCGCGAATGATGTCG
>CAADGB010000346.1 GCA_900696455.1 uncultured delta proteobacterium | reverse complement strand
GGCGGCGCGGCGCGGACCGGCTCGGGGGCGCGCGCGGTCGGTCCCGACGGCGACACCGCGGCCGGCGGCGGCGCGGACGAGGTGGGCTGCGGCCGCAGGGTCGGCACCCGCACCGCCGGCCGGGCGCCGATCGTCGCCAGCGTCTTCTGCCGGCTGGCGTCGTCGCCGAGCTTGCGGTAGGCGTCGCGGATGAGGATGAAGATCTCGGCGGCCAGGGTGCGCAGGTCGGTCGAGGTGTAGCGGGTGAAGCGGTCGGGGTGATAGCGCCGGGTCAGCTCGGCGAAGGCGCCGCGGACCTCGTCGTCGGTCGCCTCGTAGCCCACGCCCAGCACCTGGAACGGGTTGAGGCGGCGCAGCGAGGCCAGCTCCTGCCCGAGCGCGGCCAGGAGCTCGTCCTCGGCCGCGGCCAGGTCGTGACCGTCGTCGACCGTGGGCTCGCCGCGGTCGTTCATGACCGGCAGTACGCCGGTGGTGCCGGGGCCGGCGGGGGCGATCTGCTTCTGCGCCGACTGCAGCGCGGTCTCGATCAGCCACAGGGCGCTCGCGGGCACGGTGTTGAGGCGGATGTCGACCCCGGGGCCGCGCCCGCCCAGCCCGCCCGGCGGCACGTGCTCGGCGACCGAGCCGGTCAGCACGATCATCGACTCGGTGGGCAGGGTCAGGTCGATGCGGACCGCGGTGCCCAGCGGCGGCGGCGACCCCGACTTGAGGAAGATCGCCTGCCGGGCGAGGTCGCGCTTGTAGATGTTCGCGAGCTGCTGCCACGACGCGCAGCGCAGCTTGATGTTGATGGGCGCCTCAGCCACCTCGCGCCAGTATACCCCGAAGCCCGCGCCAGGCTCGACCCGGGGGGGCGATCATGCGGCGATCACGCGGCGATCACGCGGCGATCACGCACCTGGGCGGTACCAGTCGAAGTCGTTGGGGCGCCGCCACGACAGGAGCGAGAGGCTGATGCTGACGTCGAGCGCGGTCACCCGGTGCCACCACCCCGCCGGGAGGAAGAGCGCCTCGCCGGGCGCGAGCACGACCTCACGGACCTGGAGGGCGCGCACCGCCGGGTGGGGATGATCGGCGCGGCGGTCGAGATCGATCGTGCTGTAGAAGCCGCGCGCCGTGGCGCCGAGCAGCGCGCTCTCGCTCGGTGACACCAGCTCGATCCGCTTCCGGCCGTGGAGCTGACAGAAGAGGATGTTGGTGGTGTCGTGGTGGAGCGGCGTGATCGTGCCGGCGGGGCCGATCCACAGCGAGCAGCCGGTGGGCCCGGGAGGATGGAACAGGTCGGGCGGCGGGCGCAGCCCGGCGAGCAGCGGGCGCAGCGCCGGGCGCTCCAGCGCGCGGTTGTTGGCCACCAGGTAGAGGTCGTTGCTGTGGCCGGCGGCGAGCACGCGGTCGATGAAGCGGGCCATCGTCATCGACGTGCGGTGGGCGTCGACGTTGGCGTCGTACTCGGGATCGGCCTCGCGCCCGGTCGTGACCTCGACGCGGACGCGGCCGAAGCGGGCGCGGAACCACGCCGGGGTCCAGGGCCGCGCCGGCCAGCCGGCGGTGGCGTCGGTGAGGACCACCGGCCGGTGGGCGGCCCAGTGGTCGCGGAAGAAGACCTCGGCCGGCGGCGTGGTCCGGCGCGGGACCGCGGTCGGCGCGGGATCGTGGCGGTCGTGGGCGCGGCGCAGGGCGTGGGCGAGCTCGAGCCGGCGCGCGCGCGCCGTCAGCTCGCCGCACACCGGCAGGAGCGGCGAGGCGGCGGTGGCGGCGACCTCGCGGCGGGCGCGGGCGGGCGGGACGCCGCGCGCGACCAGGCCGTCGACCAGGCGCGCCGGGGCGACCCCGGCCAGCAGGTTCTCGACCAGCCAGCCGCGCCACGCCACGGCGAGCGCGGCGGTGCTGGCGTCGGCGTCGGCGGGGCGGCGGGGGCGCGGGCGGCGCGAGGGCGAGCGCGGCATCGCGGCGATCAGTCGATGCGATCGAGCGGGCCGACCAGCGGCGGCGCGGTCGGCGCCGAGGGCTCGTCGGCGTGGCGGTCGGGGAGCACCGGCGCCTGCGGCGGCTGGGGCGGCGGCGGGCGGTAGACCTGCGGCGGGCGGGCCTGCGGCGGCTGGGGCGGCGGCGAGCGGACCTGCGGCGGCTGCGGCGGCGGTTGCGGCGGCGGCGGGCGGACCGGCGGCGGCGTCGGTGGCGGCGCGAGCACGGCGGCGTCGGGCGGCGGCTGGGCGAACACCGGCGCGTCGGGCGGCGGCGCGCCGGCGTCGACGAGGTGAGCCGGTCCGAGCTCGTCGGATCGATCGTCGTAGGCCTGCGGCGGCTGCGGCGGCGGGGCGTAGACCTGCGGCGGCTGCGGCGGCGGGGTGCGATCGCGGAGGCACGACGTCGACGACAGCGCGCCGATGGTCAGCAGCGCGATCAGCGGGGGCGCGGACGGCGTGGGCGTGGGCGCCGGGGCCGGCGGCGTGGGACGTCCGCGGCCGCGAGCAGGGGTGGGACGTCGCCGGCGCGCCATGTCGCGATGATGACATCACCGGGTGCCCGGGATCTCTCCAGCGCCCTCCCTGGACCGCCCACTCCGGACCGAGATCGTTTGACAGAGGGGCTCACTACATCTGAACGTATGAGCAGGTATGAGCCGGCCCGGGATCGATCATGCGTGAGCGTTCGCCGTCGGGGTCGGCGGCGGCCTCGCTCGAGGCCTTCCTCGAGCGCGCGCGCCACAGCCGTCAGGTCGACGGCGCGCGGATCATCTCGCTGGGCGAGGTCGCCGCCGAGCGCGCGGCGCCGGCGGCGCGCTGGCAGCTCGACGAGGCGGTCGGTCGCCTCACCGAGCTGTCGGGGCTGGGCGCGACGGCGTCCCTGTCGGCGACCACGGCGCTGGTGCTGGAGGCGCAGGCGCGCGGCGAGCCGGCGGCGTGGATCGGGCTGCCGTCGGCGTCGTTCTTCCCGCCGGATCTCGACGACGCCGGGGTCGATCTCGACGCGCTGGTGGTGGTGCGCGCCCCCGACGTCACCGCCCTGGTGCGCGCGGCCGATCGCCTGCTGCGCTCGGCGGCGTTCGGCCTGATCGTGCTCGCCCTGGTGGCGCGTGCGACGGGCCCCGGCGTCCCTGCCGGCGGCGGCGCCGGTGTTCGCGGGGCTGGCGCTGGCCCCGGCGCTGGCGCGATCGCGCCGGGCCCGGTCGAGATCCCGGCCGCGGTGCAGGGGCGGCTGGTCGGCCTCGCCCAGCGCCACGACGCGGCGATCGTCGTCCTCACCGAGAAGCCGGCCGACGCCGCGTCGCTGGGCTCGATGGTGTCGCTGCGCCTCGAGGCGGTGCGCGAGCGGCAGGCCGGCGGCGGCTGGCGGCTGGCGATGCGCGCGCTCAAGGACAAGCGGCGCGGCCCGGGGTGGAGCGAGGCGGCCGAGGTCCTCGGCCCGGCCGGGCTGATCTGAGGCGCGATGCGGGTCGCCTGCGTCGATCTCCCGGCCCTGCCGCTGCAGCTCGTGTGGCGGCGCGAGCCGGCGTGGCGGGCGCAGCCCACCGCGGTCGTCGACGAGGACCGGCCGCAGGGCATCGTGCGGGTGGTCAGCGAGGCGGCGCGGGCGCTCGGGGTGCTGCCCGGTCAGCGGTACGGCAGCGCGCTGGCGCTCGCCCCCGGCCTGCGAGCGGCGGTGGTGCCGCCCGAGGAGCTGGCGGCGGCTCGCGACGAGCTCGCCGGCCGGCTGCACGCGCTGTCGCCGGAGCTCACCCGCGACGAGCTCGCCGCCGGCACCTTCTGGCTGGGCGGCGCCGGCCTCGCCGGCCTCTACCCGTCGGCGACGGCGTGGGGCCAGGCCATGGTGGCGGCGCTGGCCGCGCTCGGCCTGGGTGGGGCGGTGGTGGTCGGCTTCTCGAGGTTCGCCACCTGCGCGGTGGCGCGCGCCCTCGGCCACGGCCTCGCCGTCGAGCGCGCGGCCACGCGCCTGCAGGTGTTCGCCCGCGATCTCGACGAGCGCACCGCGGCGCGGACGGTGCCGCTCGATCGCCTCGACGTCGAGCCGGCGCTGCGCGACGCGCTGGCGCGGCTGGGCGTGCACACCCTGGGCGAGCTGGTGCGGCTGCCCGGCGGCGGCGTGCTCGAGCGCTTCGGCCCGGCCGCCCACCGCCTGTACCGGCTGGCCGCCGGCGAGGGCTGGGATCCGCTCGCGCCCGAGCCGCCGCCGGAGGCGCCCGACGAGCGGGTCGCGCTCGACGACCCCGAGCTCGACGCCGAGCGCCTGGTGTTCACGACCAAGACCGCGCTCGATCGCCTGCTGGCCCGGCTGGCCGCGCGGCGGCGGGCGCTGGCCGCGCTCTACCTCGAGCTGACGCTGCGCGTGTACGGCCGGCCCGGCGCCGGCCACGAGCGCCGCGTCGACTGCATCAAGCCGGCGGCGCCCACCCTCGACGGCCGCGCCCTGCTCGGGCTGGTGCGGCTGCGCCTCGAGCACCAGATCCTCGGCGCGCTGCCGCCGGCGGCGGGCGTGAGCGAGGTGCGGGTGTGGGCCGACGACGTGGCCGCCACCCGCGAGCAGCTCGCGCTGTTCGCCGAGCGGCCGCGCCGCGATCTGCGCGCCGCCGACGCCGCCCTGGCCCGCCTGCGCGCCGAGCTCGGCGACGACGCCGTGGTGCGCGCGGTGCTCCGCCCCGGTCACCTGCCCGAGGCCCGCTTCGGCTGGGAGCGTCTCGACGCGGTGGTGGCGGCGCGGCCGCGCGCCGATCGTCCGCGCCGGCTGGTGCGACGGGTGTGGGCCCGGCCGCTGCGCTTGCCGCCGCAGCCGCCCAGCGTGCGCGACGACGGCTGGGTGCTGAGCGGCCTCGCCCACGGCGCGGTCACCCGCATCGTCGGCCCCTACGTGCTGTCGGGCGGCTGGTGGAGCGGAGAGATCCACCGCGAGTACCACTTCGCCGAGACCCGGCGCGGCGACTGCCTGTGGCTGTTCTACGACCGCGCCCGCCGCCGCTGGTTCCAGCACGGCGCGGTGGAGTGAGCCGGAGCGCAGCCGAGACGATCTCTTCCGACTCCGGTCGACGCCGACGTCCTCGCCGGGACCGACCGATCGACCAGCGCATGGGATGCCTTCACCTGCTCCGCGCCAGGCGCAGGGACTCCTGCCCACGCTTCGAGCCGAGGGCCCGCTGCCGGGCGGGGGTCAGTGCGAGGACTGGGAGACCTCGATCAGGTGGACCTCGGCGCCGGTGCGCTGCCAGTGGTACGAGGCGCCGAAGCCGCCGCCGAACACCGCGCACACCGCCAGCCCGGCGGCGTCGAACTCCGCCGGGCACTGCAGGTCGTCGTGGAAGAGCTGCACGCGCTGGATCGTGGTGAAGACCTCGTCCATGGGGCCGTCGCGGACGACCCGGGCCTCGCGCAGACCGCCCTCGTCGCCCTCGCCACGGAAGCCGGCGGCGAGCTGGAGCGGGGTCGTCGGCGACACCAGCGCCCGCATGGCGCCGTGATCGAGCGTGGCCAGGGCGCGATCGAGCACCAGCATCCACGCCGTCGGGGTGCGATCGGGGCAGGCGCCATCGCAGCAGTCGTGGGCGATCAGTCGGGCGTCGAAGTGGAGCGGCTGGCCGTCGTCGCGCCAGCTGTCGAGCACCCACGGGCCCTGGCGGCAGGTGGTTCCGTCCTCGATCCGCTCGGTCACGATCAGGTTCTCGCAGTTGAGGCACGTGAAGATCTCGTCGACGCGGTGGCTGACGGTGGCCGGCGCGACCTCGGCGGCGCGGCGGGCGCGCCAGGCGTCGTAGGCCTCGCGGGTGTGGGCGCGCGCGATCTCGGCGGCGCGGCCGGCGCCGAGCGGCGCGCGGGCGGCGGCGGC
>CAADGB010000345.1 GCA_900696455.1 uncultured delta proteobacterium | reverse complement strand
GGCTTCGTTGCCGGCTCCGGTCCTCGGGTCACATCCGGCGAGGATGCTCCCCTCCGGTCCTCGCCGTCGCCTCGCCAGCCGGGCGCCTCGACCGCGATCATCGCTCGCCTTCCCCATTCGCGGGCCCGAAGCGGCGGCGTCCCGGCGCTCGATCGCCCGCGGCCGCGCCCCCCGCGCCAGCCTCGACGTGACACCGGCCTTCGCGTCATCACCGCCGCTTGACACCGGCGGCCCGGCGGAGGCCGATCGGGGGATGCGCCGCCTCGCGCCCCGCCTCGCCACCGCCCTCGCCACCGCCCTCGCCCTCGCCACCGGCCCGCTCGCCGCGTGCGGTCCCGCCGAGCCGGGCGAGCCGGGCGAGCGAGGCCCCGAGGGCCCCACCGGCCCCACCGGCGAGACCGGCCCCGAGGGCCCCACCGGCCCCACCGGCCCGAGCGGCACCGCCGGCCAGGACGCCTTCGAGGCGGTGAGCTCGGGGCAGCTCGTGGTCACGCCGTCCCTGGTCTCGTACACCCAGATCCCGGGGCTGTTCCTGACCGTGAACGTACCCGCCGGCGCCCGCGTGCTGGCGCGCACCGACGGCGGGCTGCAGTGCGCCGCCACCGGCAGCGCCTACGCCGCGGTCGACGTCGCGCTGTTCGTCGACGGCGTCGCCGCCGTCCCCGGCGGCCAGCGCCGCGTCGTCGCCGCCAACACCACCTCGGTCGGGCAGATGATCGCGAACTGGTCGTTCGGCCGGGTGCTGACGCTCGCGCCCGGCAACCACACCTTCGAGGTGCGCGCCGTCAGCGCGGATCCGGGGTCGGCCACCGCCAACGTCGCCAGCGCCAGCGCGCCCCAGCTCCAGGCCGTCCTCCAGGTCACGATCCTCCGCCAGTGACCGCCGTCAGGGCCCCCCGCCCGTCCCTCCGTCCGTCCCTCCGTCCGTCCCTCCGTCCGTCCCTCCGTCGAGACCCGCCGGCCGGAGCACCACGATCGTCGCCCCCCAGTGGCTGCGATCGTCGGCGAGGCGGTACGACGCCACCCGCGGGTGGCGCCCGAGGAGCGCGTGCACCGAGCGCCGCAGGCTGCCGGTGCCCTTGCCGTGGATGATCCGGACCTCGGCCCGCCCCTTCGCCGCGGCCTCGTCGACGAAGTCCGGCACCAGATCCTTCACGTCGCCGGGCCGGAACATGTGCAGGTCGAGCGTGTCCCCCAGCTCGACCACCACCGGCCGCTCCGGGTCCCAGTCATCGTCCGCGTCGTCGTCGAGGTCGCCGCCCACCCCGGGACCGTAGCGCCCCGCCGGCCGGCGTGCGACCCTCCCGTCATGCGCGAGTCCCTGGTGCTCACCGTCATCGGCCCCGACCGCACCGGCCTGGTCGAGGCGCTGGCCGACCGCATCTCGGCCAGCGGCGGCAACTGGGAGGCCAGCCGCATGGCGCAGCTCGCCGGCCAGTTCGCCGGCATCCTCCTGGTCACGGTCGACCCGGCCCGCAGCGACGAGCTGGTCGCCGCGCTGCGCGGGCTCGGCGGCGCCGGGCTGCAGGTCACCGCCCACGCCTCGACCGCCGCCGCCGCCGGCCCCCCGTCCCACCAGGTCTTCCTCGAGCTGACCGGCGCCGACCGCGTCGGCATCGTCCGCGACGTCGCCCGCATCCTCGCCGACCACGGCGTCAACGTCGAGGAGCTGGAGTCGATGGTGCTGTCGGCGCCGATGTCCGGCGAGCCGCTGTTCTCGGCGCGCGCCGTCCTCCAGGTCCCCGAGACCCTCGCCCTGGGCGAGCTGCGCGCCGCGCTCGAGGCGCTGGGCAGCGAGCTGATGGTCGACCTCGCCACCGCCGAGGATTGATGCGGACGCTGGCGCGTCGCGGATCGCTCGGGCTGTGCGCGCTGGCGCTGGTCGCCTGTGGCGGCGAGCCCGACGCCGGTCCCGACGGCGGCGACCCCGACGCCGCCGTCGACGTCGACGCGCCCCTGCCCGACGCGCCGCCTCCCGACGCGCCCCCGCCCGACGCCGCGGTGCCGCCGCTGCCCGGCTTCGGGGCGATCAGCGGTCAGTGCGGCGTGATCGACGCCGCGGTGCTGGCCGCCGATCAGGCGGTCTGGTTCCAGGGCGAGCTGACCTTCGCCACCCGCTACGTCGATCCCGACGACCGCGCCGCGCTGACCCCGGGCGGGCTCGAGGTCCTCCTCGACGACAACGCCGGCGGCAGCTCGCGCTACTCGGAGGTCTTCGCCTTCGAGTGGCTGGCGCGCTGCGAGCTGGCCGCCCTGCTCAAGACCGAGACCGAGATCGTCTACGACGTCGCCGGCAAGAAGGCCGACCTCCTCGTCGAGCTCGGCGGCGCGCGGGTCGGGGTCAGCGTCACCCGCGCCGTCACCTTCCCCTTCGGGTCGCCCTACACCCCGGCGGCGGCCACGACGCTGCTCCAGGGCAAGCTCGACGACCTCGCCCTGGCCACCACCCAGGTCACCGCCGCCGACGCCTGGAGCGAGCAGCTCCTGGCGACCCTGGCCTACGACGCGCAGCATGCCCAGGTGCTGATGGACGCCTGGGCTGCCCTCGATCCCGCGACCCGCCGCGAGACCCTCCTCGTCGTCGCCGTGACCAGCGGCGACGACCTGTTCATCTACACCGACCAGTGACGGTCGCCGACCGGTGACCCTCAGGGCGCCCGGCGCCGGCGGCGGCGCGGCCAGGCCACGAGCGCGAGCGCCACGAGCCCCACCGCCAGATCGCCGGCCCGCGCGCCGCCGGTCGAGCAGCAGCCGCCCGGCTCGTCGCCGGGATCGGTGCCGGCGTCGCCGCCCGGTCCGCAGGCGCCGTCCTCGCCGATCTGGACCGGGAACGGCGTGCTCGACAGCCCGGTGATCGCGAGGTCGTCGATGCGCCAGCCGGGCGCCCCGACCGCGCCGGCGGTGCCGATGCGGAAGCGCAGGCGGAAGGTCTGGCCGGCCAGCGCGGCGCCGAGGTCGAGGGTGACGCGGTCGAGCGCCGGGAACGACGGGTGCGTGGCGCCGAACGCCGAGCGGCCGTCCAGCGGGTTACCGGAGTCGCCGCCGATCGTGCCGGTGTAGCCGGGGGCGGCCCAGGTCGAGACGTCGCTCCAGCTCACGCCGCCGTCGGTGGACAGCTCGATGCCGCCGCCGTCCCAGTAGGTGTCCTCCGAGAACTCGAACTCGAAGCGATGATCGAAGGTGATGACGACGGGCTCGTCGGCGCTGGCCACCAGGTCGGGAGACTCGAGGCTGGCGTCGGCGGTGGTGCCGACCGCGGCGCCGGCCCACCAGCGGTCGAGGCCGGCCTCGACGGCGTGGCTCCACACCTGATCGGCGGCCTCGCCGCGCGGGGTCCACACCGAGGGCACGGCGTCGAAGGCGTCGGCAGCGGAGGCCGCCGACCGCACGTCGGTCTGCATGCGCAGCGGGACGGTGAACGTCGACGTCGGCGTGCAGCCCGGCGCCGTGATCGTGACCTCGACGGCGCCGGCCAGCGGACCGGCCGCGACGTCGCCGCTGACCGCGACCTCGAAGCTCGCCGCGGTCGCCCCGTAGGGCGCGAGCGCCCCCACCGCGACCGGCGTCGCCGGCACGACCAGGCCCGCGGTCGTCGTCGACACCGTGACCTCGGCGCCGCTGGCGAGGGCGAGGGCGCCGGCGTTGACGACCGGGATCGTGATGATCGCGGTGTCGCCGGCGTCGAGGGAACCGTCGGCGTCGCAGTCGGCGGTGAGCGCGACCGTGGCCGCGCCCGGCAGGACCCGGGCCGACACCGTGAAGTCCTCGGTCGCGCCGACGTTGTCCGTCGCCGCGCGCGGCGGCGACGCCGCGCACGAGCCGAGGCCACGGCGGGCGAAGGCCGCGGCCATGACGTCGTGGTCGGCGGGGCTGGCGGCCTGGGCCGCGGCCAGGATCGCGTCGCGGATCTCGGTGAAGGTGCCGTCGGGCGGCGCCAGGAGCAGGCCGCCGACGACGTAGCGCGCCATCCGGGCCCGGGTCTCCGCGAAGTCCGCGCCCGGGACCTCGAGCAGCGCGACGTAGACCTCCCACAGCGCGCCGGCCCAGATCTCGCCGGTGTTGTGGACCTGGGAGTTGACGCCGCCGCCTCGCGTCGGGTGCGAGGTCGGCAGCGGCACGCCGTCGGCGACCATGGCGTAGGTCAGCGCGTTCTTGCTGGTGTCGACGCTGTAGGGCGCGCGGCGGATGCCGAAGTACGGATCGCCGTTGAAGGCGTGGGCCGCGATCGAGTACGCGCCGCGCAGATCGTCGCCGGGACGGGCGAGCAGGTGCAGGGTCAGGAAGTCGCCCCAGCCCTCGCTCATGCCCCCGCACTGGACGGTGCCGCACACGCTCAGGCGATGGTGGAGGTAGTGACCGAACTCGTGGGCGACCAGGCCGCCGTCGAGCGCGCCGTCGGCCTCGATGCCCTGCAGGCGGAAGAGGTGGGCGGTGACGTCGCCGACGCCGACCGCCGTGCGCAGCGCCGCGCCGGCCGCCATCGACAGGCCCATGGTCGGGATCGTGATGGCCTCGCTGATCGCGGTGTCGTTGGCCAGGGTCGGCGGGCTGGTGCCGGTGTTGTTGGCGATGAACAGCCCGGCCGCGCCGGCGTTCTGGGCGTTCAGGCTCTTGCGCTTGAACGTGCAGTTGCCGCGATCGACCACCACGATGCGACCGGTGACGTCGCCGGTGAGCGGCTCGCAGCCGTCGAGCGACGACGCGCCGCCGCCGTCGACGCCGGCGACCACGACCCCGGTCACGTCGTAGGAGCCCGGGCCGTAGGCCGAGCTGGTGGTCGCCGGCTGCTCGCCCGCGACCGACGACAGCGTGACCGACTGCTGGAGCTGCCCCGACCACAGGTAGACCTGCATGCGGGGGCTCATGCCGTCGGACGGCGTCGACATGTTCGCGTTGTTGCGGCGGCCCTGGTTGGCGCTGTCCTGGGCCTCGGCCAGGAGCACGTCGCCGGCCACGCCGCCGCGGCCGTAGTTGTCGAGCTGGGCGTTGCCGGCGGCCTCGGTGAAGCCGGCGTCGTACCAGACGTCGTGCAGCCAGTTGATCGAGTAGAAGAGCTGGGCGATCGCCGCCATCTGCTGCTCGGTGCTGACCAGCGGTCCCTGCTGGGTGTCGTAGACGCGATCGAAGGCGCCGGGCGCCGTCACCGTCGCCCGGAAGTCGTTGGCCGAGAAGCCGTTGGGCGAGTTGATGTCGGTGTAGGCGTCGACGTTGTTGCCCCGGGTCTCGGTCGCGCCCGCGGCCAGCCACGGATCGGCGGCGCCCTGCGGGTTGCGGTTGAGGCCGTCGATGGTCACCAGCGTCGGCGCCACGAACGCCGGCCGGCCGGCGCCGGGCGCGCCGGTCGGGTGCGGCGAGTAATCGGCGACCGGGCCGTCGAGCGGGCGACGATCACCGGTGGCCTCGGCCCACACCCGGTAGTCGAACTCGGCGTCGACGGTCAGGTTGGCCTGATCGAGGACGCGGCCGTTGCGGGCCGCGAGCACCACCCGGTGCAGCTCGGCGTCGGTGGCGTCGGCGGGACCGGTGTAGGCCTCGACGATCCAGGCCGCGGTCAGGGCGTCACCGTCGCGGTACCAGGCGCGGCGCGCGCGGGCCTCGCTGACGTGCACGCCGGCCGCGTCGCCGGCGAACCAGCTCGCGGGATCCGCCGGCTCGCTGGGCCCGGGGTGCGCGGCCAGGACGGCGGCCGCGGCGTCGAGGTCATGGATCGCGGCGACCGCGCGCGCCACCGCCTCGCGGCCCTCGCGGACCCGACCGTGCACGAACGCGCCGCCGTCGCGCGGCAGGGCGGCGGGGACCGGCACGCCGCTGGCGGCCAGGAGCGCGCCGCCGGGCCCGATCAGCACCCGCAGCTCGCCGCGCTCGACCGGGATGCCGTCGACGGCCTGGCGCAGCCGCACGATCTCGCCGCCGCGCACCGCCAGGGTGCCGACCGGCGCCAGCTCGGCGAGCCCACCGGGCGCGCCCCACTGCGGCGCCAGGGCCTGCACGTGCGCGATCGCCGCCTCGGCGGCGGTGGCCGCCGGCCGGGCGGGCATCGTGCCGCCGCGAAGGAGCCGCGGCGACTCGCCGGCGGGCGCGGCCGAGGCCGCCAGCGGCACCGCCAGCGGCACGGCGGCGCGGGGCGCGGGGCCCGGGTCGTGGCAGCCGGTGAGGGCGGCGGCGAACAGCGCCGGTGCCAGGGTGGCCCGCAGCGCGGGCCAGGGACGGACGCGGGGTCGGCTCATCGGCCGCGAGGCTAGCCGAGGCGCGCCGCGGCGCCCTGCCCCGCCTCGCCAATAGCCGCTGGCAAGGGGTGAGAACCGCGGGCGACGACGCCCGCCCGCCTCACGGCACCATGGGGTGACAGGCGAAGCAGCCGAAGCCGTCGGGGGTCGCCGGGCTGTACTCGGCCAGGCCGAGGAGCCGGGCCACCCCGGGCTTGACCTTGGCGCCCATGAACTCGGTGATCGCCTTGTGGTCGTCGTCGGGGTTCATGATCATGTCGACGCTGAGCGCCGCCAGCTCGGCGTTCGGCAGCTCGAAGTTGCCCTCGGCCGCGCCCGGGCCGTGGCACGTGGAGCAGTCGAAGTCGGCGTAGCGCTCGCCGTCGAACGCCTTGAACTCGGCGGCCATGACCGGCATCAGGCCCCGCTTCATGAACTCGAGCCGGGCGTCGTGATCCATCGCCGCCCAGGCGCCGGCGGCGAGCGGCCCGGGGGCGGCCTCGGCGGGGCCGCCGCCACCACCGGCGGCCGGCGTGGACGAGCCGCCGCACGCGGCGAGCGCGAGGGCCCCGGCGAGGGCCCCGGCGAGGGCCCAGGCGAGGGAGGGAGCGACGGACGAGCGCGCGATCACGGTCTTCATGGTGACGCCGGTATACCCGAGGTCGTCCCCGGCCGGCCAGTCAGTTGGCGGCGGCGGCGACCTCCGCCAGGCGCCGGGCCAGGAAGCGCCGCTCGGGCTCGGTGCCCCCCCGCGCCAGCGCGTCGCGATAGGCCGCGGCCGCCTCGCCGTGGCGGCCGAGCCGGCGCAGGAGCTCGGCGCGCGCCGCCGGCAGGAGGTGATACCCCGCCAGGCTCCGCTCCCCGGACAGCCGGTCGAGGCGGGCCAGGCCGACCTCGGGACCGCGCGCCATGGCCTCGGCCACCGCCAGGTTGAGCTCGATCACCGGCGTCGGCGCCAGCGCGAACAGCCGCTGGTAGAGGGCCTCGATCTGCGCCCAGTCGGTGACGGCGGCGGTCGTGGCGCGAGCGTGGACGGCCGCGATCGCGGCCTGGGTGGCGTAGACGCCGGGCCGGCCGCGGCGCAGCGCGCGCTCGACCAGCGCGAGCCCGCGCGCGAGCTGGGCCGCGTCCCAGCGCGTGCGATCCTGGTCCTCGAGCAGGACCAGCTCGCCGGCGTCGTCGAGGCGAGCGGGGCGGCGGGCGTCGTGCAGGAGCATGAGCGCGACCAGCGCCCACGCCTCCTCGCGCTCGTCGACCAGCGCGGCCACCAGCTCGCCCAGGCGCAGCGCCTCCGCGCACAGCTCCCGCCGCACCAGCTCGTCGCCGGTGGTGGCGGCGTAGCCCTCGTTGAAGACGAGGTAGATGACGGCGAGCACGGCCTCCAGCCGCTCCCGCAGCTCCTCCCGCGGCGGCACCCGGTAGGGGATGCGCGCGTCACGGATCTTGGCCTTGGCCCGCACCAGGCGCTGCGCCATGGTCGCCGGCGGGACCAGGAACGCGCGCGCGATCTCGTCGGTGGTCAGCCCGCCGAGCGTGCGCAGCGTGAGCGCGACCTGGGCCTCGGGGGCGAGCGCCGGGTGGCAGCAGGTGAAGATGAGGCGCAGCGTGTCGTCGGCCACCGGCGCGTCGTCGTCGGGTGCCACCGCCGCGGCCCGCGCGACCAGGTCGGCCGCGATCGCGTCCTCGCGGTCCGCGAAGCGGGCGGCGCGGCGCAGCCCGTCGACGCCCTTGTTGCGCGCGGTGCGGATGAGCCAGGCGCAGGCGTCGGCCGGCACGCCGTCGACCGGCCACTGGGTCAGGGCGGCGACCACGGCGTCGCCCAGGGCGTCCTCGGCGCGATCGAAGTCGCCGAGGACGCGGATGAGGGCGGCGAGCGCGCGGTGGCGCTCGTCGCGGATGACCCGGGCGACGACGTCGGAGCCGATCGCGCTCACCCGGCGGAGGGTAGCGCGCCGGCGGCCGCCCGGTCGGAGGAGATCGCCGCGGCCGCCTCCGCTAGGCGCCCTGATCGAAGACCATCACCGGCCGGATCTCGATCGAGCCGACGCGCGCGCCCGGGATGCGGGCCGCCAGCTTGATGGCCTCGTCGAGGTCCGCGGCCTCGACCAGGTAGAAGCCGCCGAGCTGCTCGCGGGTCTCGGCGAACGGACCATCGGTGGTGAGGGTCTTGCCGTCGCGCACCCGGACCGTGGTGGCCTTGGTGGTGGGCTCGAGGGCCTCACCGCCCCGCAGGTGGCCCGAGGCCTTGATGCCCTCGGTGAAGGCCCCGTACTCCTGCAGGACGTTGCCCAGTTGCTCGGGCGAGAGGTCGTCGTAGAGGCGCTCGTTCTCGTAGATGAGGAGGAGGTATTGCATGGGCTTCTCTCGGTCGGTCGGTTGGAGGTTGGCGCCGGCGAACCGGCGGGTCGACTCCAGGTCGAACGGACCGGTCCCGGATCGACACCCCGATCCCGAAAAGACCTCCGGAAACGAGCGAACGTCGTGATCGCGCCCGCCGCCCCCGCCGCCCGCGCCCGCCCCTGCCGAGTCAGCGGGCGGCCACCACCAGGTGGTGGGCGTTGGAGACGTGGTACGCGACCACCAGGGTGTAGGCCATGACCCCGCTCCACAGGGCCAGGGCCGCGGCCCGGCGGTGCCGGAGGCGCCACAGGAGGAGCACCGACAGCGAGACCAGGGCCAGCTTGATGGCCATGAAGCCGACCCAGCCGTGGTCGAGGGCGCGCAGCATCAGCGGGTTGGCCGCGTCGGCGACCCCGGTCTCGATGAACACCAGCGTCCACAGGGCGTCGACGAGGTTGAGGACGATCACCAGCCCGGCGGCCCAGGTGAGGGTGCGAGCGGTGGACGATGGCGACGACATCACCGGCACTGTGTGCACGGCGCGCGCCAGCCCCAAGCCCCGAAAACCACGAGCCCAGCCGGGTCACGGCTGGGGTCAGGATGTCCCACTCCCGGGCCCGGGCACGTCGAGGTGGCCAGGCGACTGGCTAGCGCCCCGCCCGGGCCGCCCCGCCCTACTTGCCCTTGGCGCCCGAGATGATGGCGTCGACCGCGTCCTTGTTGGCGTTCAGGTCGGGGCCGGAGTCGCCCTCCTTCTCCTTGATGACCTCGATGATCTGGTCCTTGTCCTTCTTCGCGGGCGCGTTGGCGGCGCGGATCTCGGCGATCGCGCGCAGCTTGGCCGGGTTCTGGATGAGGAGGCCGAAGGCGCCGTAGAACGCCATCTTGTCGACCGCCTGGACCTCGAACTCGGGCACCTTCCACACCACGCGACCGGCGACCGTCGCCCCCTTGCCGTAGCGGGCCTCCATCAGCCCGCGGAAGAAGGCGAAGTTGCGCTGGTCGTCGGCGAGCTGCTTGGTGTCGATCGCGATGAACATCTTCCACAGCTCGCCGCCGTGGAAGAAGAAGAACCGGCGCTGGTTCTTGCCGCCCTGGTTCTCCCAGTACACCAGCATCGACTCCTCGGTGTTGTGGGCGAACTCGTCGTCGATCACCGACACGTCCCAGCCGGTCTTCTTGCCGGTGAACTCGGCGAAGGACTGCTTGATGCGCGTGATCTCCTTGTTCTTCTCCTTGCGCAGCTTGTCCTGGGTGTAGACGTCGCTGGTCGCCTTGATCTGCTCGGCGTACCGCTCGTCGATCGACTTGGCGAGCTGGGCGAGGACCTGGTCGCGGGTCATGCCGAAGGTGAAGGCACCCATCAGCTCGCCCAGCGCCTTCTTCTGCTCGGCGGTGGGCGGCGCGACCTTCTCCTCCTTGGGCTTGGAGGGCCTGGGCGCGGGCTTCTTGGCCTTGGCGGTCTTGGGCGCGGGCTTCTTGGGCTGGGCGTCCGCCACGCCGACCAGGCTGGCCGACGAGATGGCCCCGCAGGCCAGGGCGATGGCGAGCCGAGACCAGAGACGTGAACCGGAACGGAACAGGCGCGGCATGGGTCCTCCGCCGTGGAGAATAGCCGCCGCACCCATCCGGATCCAGCGGTCCCGTACCGACGGCGACCGGCCCGCGCCTATTCAGGGGCGCAGGACGACGGGGCGGCCCCGCCGGGGATCGGGCTCAGGGGCCGATCCGGTCGAGCCGGCTCTTGGACAGCGACTCCGAGGCCCCGGTCAGGGCGTCCGGGGTGACCGACACGTCGAGCTCGCTCCCCGACACCGAGCCGTGGCAGCTCCCGCACACGGCGTTGAACAGCCCCTCGACGATGCCCATGCTGATGATCTCGCCGGGCGCGTTCTGGTGCTCCTCGCCGAGGTCGATGATGGGCCGCCCCTCGCCGTCCTGGAGCTCGACGATGACGCCGGCGCCCGCCGGCACGTTGACGCGCGCCGAGCCGTCGGCGGCCAGCGCGACGGTGCCGACCAGGGTCCGGTTCTGGTAGATCGGGCCGCTGGTCATGCTCGCCGGCGCCGGGTTCTCGACGTAGAACGCCATGCGCCGGGCGTGGCGGAAGGCGTCCACCGGGCGGCCGCGGCGCAGGTTGCCGGTGAGGAGCGTGAACAGCATCGGGGCGTCGGGGAAGTGGATGATGGCGCGGCCGGCGCCGGTCACGCCCTCGTCGGCGGAGCCGCCGAACACGAGCTGCCGACGGTTGGCGTAGGGCTTGATGGGCGGGCGCTTGATGGCGAGGACGCCGTCGACCTGGGCGCCGGCGCCGCCGAGGAGGGTGGTGCGCTGCCCGGTCTGGGGGTGGATCGCCACGATGTCCCAGTCGAACGAGGTCGCGGTCCCCAGGTCACCGCTGTAGCTGGTGTACGAGACCAGGATCCGGCCGTCGGGCATCCCGAACGGGTTGCGGTAGGCGCCCTGGGTCGGCGCGCCGACCCGCCCGGTCGCCGCCGGATCGGGGAACACCACCGAGGCCAGGAAGCCATCGTCGTTGCGCCCGAGCTCGAAGGGGCCCACCGAGCGGTTGAAGATGGCCAGGGTCCCGGCCCCGCCGCGGGCGCCGGCGTCGCTGAAGATCGCGAGCAGGTCGGCGTTGTAGTTCTCGCGGATGTCGGTGGCCTGGGCGTAGCCCACCGACGGCCGGGTGACCGCGATGTCATCCGGATCGGCGTACGGCGACTGCGCGCGCTGCGCGAGCAGCGGGTGGTAGTCGGTGAGGTCCCAGTTGATGCGGCGACCGGCGAGCTGGTAGAAGTCGCCGGCCGGGCCGGTCGAGACCTTCTCCGTCGTCATGCTCATGCGACCGTCGCGCATGACCTGAGGACTGATCTCGGAGTTGGTGAGGAAGGTCATCTGCTCGACGCCGCTGCCGTCGGGCCGCATGCGGTAGAGATCCGACTGCGGCAGGAACAGCCGGCGCGAGCGGGTGCCGCTGCGTGACGAGGCGAACACGATCCACTCGCCGTCGGGCGACCACGCCGGATCGAAGTTGTGGACCCGCAGGCCGTTGACGTCGGGCGCCGCCGGCGTCACCCGCCGGCAGCCGCTGCCGTCGACGTTGACCACCCACACTCCCAGCGGATCGCTCGGGCCGGTGCGCATGGCGAACGTGATCGTGGTGCCGTCGTGGCGGACATCCGGCCCCCGGACGTCGGCCTGGGCCGGGTCGACGCCGCAGCCGCCGAGCAAGGAGGCGCTGCCGCCGACCCCGGTGATCGCGCCCAGGGCGCCGATCGAGGCGTCGGCGACCCGCAGGTCGGAGCCGCCCTGGTAGGTGTCGAACTCGAGCGGCCCGGCGACGTGGCTGGCGGCGCGATCGACGTAGACCAGGGGCAACGTGTCCCCCGGGGCCAGGAGATCGATCTCGCCCGCGGCGGCCATCGCCGCGCGCTCGACCCGCACCCACTCCTGGAGGATGCAGATGGGCTGGACGTTCGCGGGATCGAAGGTGGGCGGGCAGATCGACGGATCGCCGATGAAGAGCTGGCCGCCGCGGTGGGCGATGCCGCCGTCGGGGCGGGTGATGGCCTTGGCCACCGCGCGACCGCGCCGCGGGTCGGGCACCTCGAGCGCCATGAACTCGGCCACCATCAGGTGGTAGTTGCGCTCGAGCGTGATCGCCGAGTAGAAGCCCTCGCTGCCCGAGCGCAGCTTGAAGTCGTTGCCCGCGCTCGGGCTGTGGCAGGCCTCGAACGCGCAGCCGCGGGCGATCAGCATGGGCTGGACGTGGTCGGCGAAGAACTCGCGGCCGGGATCGCCGACGCCGAACGGGATCTTGCCGACCTTCTCCGCCCAGGCGCGGATGGCCTGGTACGGCCCGCCGGCGCTGGTGCGGTCGGGGTACATGTCGCCGCCGGTGTGCGGGCCGCCGCCGGCCTGACGGGCGAGCGGGATGCGGAGGAGCTGCGACTGATCGACCGGGTTGTCGATGAACGCCCAGGCCTGGCTCATGTTGAAGGCGAGCTGCTCCGGGTCGTCGCCGCAGGTGATGTAGAAGTCCGCCAGCGGCGCGCCGTGGCAGCTCGACGAGGCGCAGCTCTCCAGGATGGGCTGGACCTGGGCCTGGAACTCGGCGAAGTGCGGGTTGCCGGTGTACGGGGTCGGATCGAAGCCGCTGGGCACCGACGACGAGCACGAGCCGGTGCCGGTCTGCGGCGGGGTCGGCGGCGGCAGGCCGTTCTCGGTCGCGCCGTTCTCGGTCCACGTCAGGAGCGTGAGGTACGCGTCCTCGCCCACGATCAGGTTGGCGCCGCCGACGTGGTTCACCAGGAGGTCGCGGAACTGGCCGTCGTACGCGACCTCGAGCGAGTCCGACGCCGTGGCCTTGATGAGCAGGAGCGGCAGCGAGTACGGCCCGAACGGCCGCAGGAGGTCGCGCCGCTTCTGCACGTTCTCGAAGCTGGTGACGTCGCAGTTGCCGCCCGCGTGCTGGTACGGATCACCCGTGTTGGTGGCGTGGCAGCCCGAGGTGTTGCCGGCGCACGAGTTGATGAGGATGGGCTCGATGTGACGCTGGTAGTAGGTGCGGCGCGGCGGCGGATCGCTGCACGCAGCGAGCGCCACGGTCGCTCCCACCAGCCCCACCATCGCGAGGCGCTGGACCCCGCACGGAGAGACGAACATGGTCATGAGTCTACTCCGAGTTCAGTCGAGTGGCTCGAGAATGAGCGCGCCGATCACCCGGCCATCACCGTCGAGGACGTCGAGCGTGATCGCCTCCACGTCGCGCTCGCCGCGCTCGCGCGGCGCATGACCGGCGTCAACGGCGCTCGATCCCGAAACGGCGGACAGCCGCGGTCGAACCGCGGCTGTCGCGCCGGCCGGTGGACGCCGGCTCACCTGCTCACAGCCCGGCGAGCGCAGCTCGTGCCGTCTGCCGGCCCAGGGGCGAGGGATCCGTGGTCGCGGCGGTCAGGGCCGCGCGCGACGCGGCGTCCTTGATGCGACCGAGCGCCCAGGCCGCGTTGCGCCGGACGTTCGGATCGGCGTCGCCGGCGAGCGCCGCCTCGAGGGCGAGCCGCCCGCTGCCGTCCCGCAGCTCGCCGATCACGCCGGCCGCCTTGGCGCGCACGGTGGCGTCGGCGTCGGTGACGAGGCCGACCACCGCCCCGGCGCTGGCCTGCTTGCGGACCTGCAGCCACGAGGTGGCGGCGGCCAGGCGCACGCTGGCGTCGCCGTCGGCCATCGCCGCGGTGAGCGCGGCGTTGGCGTCGCGGTGACCGATCGTCCCCAGGGCGCGCACCGCGGCCATGCGGGCCTCGGGCGCCAGGTCGGTGCGGGTCGCGGCCGCCGCCAGGGCGCCGATCGCCTGCGGGTGGCGGAAGGTGCCGAGGATGTCGGCGGCGTTGCGGGCGAGGCGGCTGTCGCTGCCGGCCAGGTCGGCGACCGAGCGCGCGTGGAGCTGGTTCTTCAGCACCGGCCGGCGCGCGATCCACCACGCCGCGGCCTCGCGCAGCTCGTAGCGGTCGTGGTCGAGCAGGTCGAGCACGGTCGGGGTGCAGGCGTCGCAGGTCAGGCGCTCGGCGCGCTCCAGCTCGGCGATGATGGCGTCGACCGAGCCGGTCGCCACCGCGTTCTGGATGCGCGACGCCGAGCCGCCGCGGCCGGCCTCGGCCGTGCCGCCGGCGAAGGTGAGCAGGCCCACCACCGCCGCGGCCAGGATGTTCCGCTTCAGGTTCGTCATGGTCGTTCTCCTGTGCGTGGGGTGGGGGTTCAGTAGCCGCCGGGCGCGTTCTCGCGCGAGTAGAACTGACCGCCGAGGTCGGCCATCAGCACCAGCAGGTAGTACTCGTCGGGCGTCAGCTCCTGGCCGACCGCCGCGGCGTGGGCCGGGAACTCCGACACCGGGAAGGCGCGGACGTTCGGGTCCTGGGTCGGGAACTGACGGACCGGGTTGAGCTTGCGGATGAGCTCCGACTCGCGGGCGTTGCCCGGCTCGACGTAGATCTTGAGCTCGCCGGTGACCACCAGGCCCGCGTCCTCGAGGTCCATCATGTCCGGCCCCATCAGCGACAGGTGCGAGCGCGAGTAGCCCGAGATCATCTCGTCGCCGACGCCGTACTCGGCGGCGCCGCCGCGCAGGTCGAAGGTCCAGGTGAACGAGGCGCCGGTCTCCGGGTCGCTGATCGTCCAGGTCGGGTTGGCCGCGCCGGCGGTGCCGTTGTGGCAGGAGACGCACTTGGCGTCGAAGACCGCCTGCAGCGCGGTGTCCCACGGCACGCCGACGGTGCTGTCGCGGCTGAAGCCGTTGCTGATGCGCTGGTCGCGTGGGGCGGTGGCGAGCAGGTTGCTCGGGCCGCGGGCGACGGCCTCGGTCAGACCGGGGTCGATGATGACCGCGTCGGTGCGGCTCTCGTGGCAGCCACCACACACGCGGCTCTCGCCGGGGGCGCCCGAGAACCAGACCGGCTCGTTGGCGTTCTCGTGGGTCATGCCGAAGACGTCGATGGCCTGGACGTGGACCGGGATGTTGGCGGGGATGAGGGCCAGCCACGAGCCGTCGCTGCGGACCGGGGCCACGCCGAGGACCGCGGCGCCCTCGTGCTCGGTGATGCCGAAGTCGTTGGGGATGCCCTCCTCGACCGAGAAGCCCTCGACCACGCGCACGCCGTAGACCGTGCCGCGCTCGAGGTTGGCGATGGTCGAGCGGTGGACGTCCATCGAGCCGATGAGGGTCGTCGACTGGTCGTAGGCGTGGTTGCCGGCCGGCGCGATCACCGGCGGCGCGTCGCGCGCGACCAGCGGCCGCGGGAAGACGTCCCACATGTCGGGGTCGTCGTAGATGGGGCGGCGGGTCTTGCGGTTCGAGTCGTAGAGGTAGACGCCGAAGTTGGCCTCGATGCCGGCGGCGCCCAGGGTGCCGGACTCGACCGGGCCGTCGGCCCACGACACCAGCAGGTCGGGGTAGTCCTTGGCGTTGAGGGCGAAGGCGTCGTAGTAGCGGCCGACCGTCATCGACGACGGCTCGCGGCCGAGGGGCACGCTCGGGGTGAGCAGCCGGTAGCTGGCGGTGTCCTCCGACATGTTGCGATCGGCGCGCACCGCGCCGTCGACCGCGTAGGGCTCGCCGAGGCGGATGTCGAGGATGGCGCCGGCCTGCAGCGTGCGGTCGCGCGACGAGCCGATCGCGATCACGCGGCCGGGGGCGATCTCCTGGGCCTTGAGGTACGAGTTGGTGACGCCGGTGCCCTCCTTGCCGAAGGCCTCGCGCACCGTGGTCATGTCGGGGTGCACGGTGACCAGGTGGCCGGCGTTCATGTCGCCGAGGTGATCCCACTGGGTCAGCATGACGCGCCCGTCGGAGAGCAGCGTCGGGAAGACGCGGTGCGACAGGTTGCGCGGCCCGAGCTTCTCGCCGGTGCCGTCGTCGTTCATGACGCCCATCTGCAGGGTGGTGCCGCGCTCGTACTCGTCGCGGAACTGCTGGGCGCCTTCCTCGTCGAGCGCGTTGGTCTGGAAGAAGACCTTGTCGCCGGGGAGGAAGATCGGGCTCACGTAGTCGCGGTTCGGGTTGGTGGGCAACTGCCGCACCGCGCCGGTCTCGATCTCGACGATGAAGAGGCCGTAGGCCTGGGCGCCGGCGAGGCGACCCGAGAACACGATCTCCTTGGCGTCGAACGAGATGTCGTAGCCCGAGATGTCGATGTTCTCGAACTCCGGGCCCGCCGAGCCGCAGCAGAGGTCGGTGAGCTGGCCGTCCGCGGTCGGCGGCGACAGCTTCACCAGGCGGGCGGTGGGGCGGTACGAGGTGTACTGGAAGATGTCTCCCATCTCGTTCCGCTTGGGGCGCTGCAGGAAGACGATCGAGTCGACGCCGTCGAGCGGGCCGGGGTCACCCCCGCCGCACGCGACGACCGAACCGAGCGTCATGGCACTGAGCGCGATACCGAGCTGGATGCGCTTCACGGCTGGCCTCCTCATGATGACGAGGTCCTAGAGCAACCTCGGTGCCAAGCCGTTTCGCTTTGCTCCCGGCACGTTGCGCCTCACGAGACGCGGGTGGTCAGCCCCCTGGGGGCGGCGGTGTGGGGGTCGCGAGCCACACCCGCGGGACGTCGCGCCGCGTCACCCACATCGGCGACGCCGTGCCCGCGCCACCGATCGTGGGATCAGTCGGTGGGGATGAGCCCGCGCGTGGACGCCAGCTCGCGGAGCATGAGCTTGGCGCGCTCGAAGCGCTTGCGCAGCGTGGCCGCGCGCCGCTCGACGCTCTGCTCGTCGTCGCCCGGCATGGCGCGGGCGATGTCCTTCCACGACAGCTTGCGATCGATGCGCAGCACCAGCAGCGCGTGATCGTCCGGATCCAGGGCGTCCCGCAGCCGGCGCAGCTCGTCCTTCACCTCGGTCCGCAGGAACGGCAGGGTCCGGGTCCGCACCTGCTCGACCACCGCCGAGATCCCGGCGCCCGGGCTCGACAGCGGGACGTTGTTGCCGGGGCGGCGGCGGGGATCGCGGCGCAGCCGGTGGAGGGCGTTCCGGGCCAGGGCGTAGCTCCAGGTCCGGAGCGAGGCGTCCCAGCGGAAGCGCGGCAGGCCGCGCAGCAGATCCTCGGAGAACACCGCGAAGGCCTCGCTCGCCAGGTCATCGTCGCGCGCGATCGCGCACAGGAAGCCGAGGACCTCGCCGCCGTACAGCTCGACCGCCGCCGCCGCCGCGTCGCGGACGTTGCCGTCGGCGAGGAGCGAGCGCACCTCGGCCTCGCGGCGGCTGCGCGCGTCATCCTCGGGCAGAGGAGCCTCGACCGACATGGCGAGGCCCCACTCTACCGCCGTTCGCCCCGCCGTTCGAGGTCATGGCGGATCGCGGCGATGTCGGCCAGGGCGCGGGCGAACACCTCGGGGTAGCGCTCGTACTCCGGCTGGGCGGCGTCCAGGTACGCGCGGGCGCGGTCGAGATCGCGCCCGAGGCCGACCAGGGCTCGTGCCAGCTCGACGGTGGCGCTCAGGCCGGCGGGGCCGTCGCCGCGCTGCCCCGCGAGCTCGTTGGAGCGGCTGGCCAGGGCGAGCGCGGCGGCGTGGTGGCCGAGCCCCGACAGGGCGTGGGCCCGCAGGTTCATCGCGAACAGGTGCCGGCTCTCCCCGGGCGCGAGCTTCGCGAAGAACGCCTCGGCGCGGGCGGCGGCCGGCTCGGCGCGGGCGTGGTCGCCGGCCATCAGCGCCGCCGCGGCGATGTTGAACGACGTGCTGGCGACCTGGAGGTGGCCGGACCCCAGCGCGCGCTCCTGGATGGCGATCGCCCGCTCGAGCGCGACCAGCGCCTCGCGTGGGCGGCCGCGCTTGTTCTCGAGCACCGCCAGGTTGGCGTCGCACAGCGCGACGTCCGGGTGCTCCGGACCGAGCAGGCGGACGTAGATCTCGCGCGCCTCGCGGTAGGCGGCCTCGGCCTCGGCGAAGTTCGCCGGCTCGTCGGTGAGCAGCACGCCGAGGTTGAGCAGCGCGTTGGCGCGATCGGTCGAGCGTGCGCCCGGCCAGGCCGCCAGCGCGGTCCGGACCTGCATGACGACCGCCGCGACCTCGTCCTCCCGCCCGGCGTCGACGAGCAGGAGGCCATAGGAGCCCAGGACCTGGGCGGTCCGGGGGTGGGTGGGGCCGAGCGCCGTCACGTGCTCGCGGATGGCGCGCTCGTAGCGGGTGATCGCCTCGTCGTAGCGGCCGCCGCCGTGCAGGGCGCGGGCGAGCGCCAGCTCGGCCTCGCCGCGGACGCCGGCGTCGGCGCCGGGTGGCACCATGCGCACGAGCTCCTCGCCCCAGGCGATCGCCTGGGCGCTGTCGCCGCGGCCGTCGGCGGCGCCGACCAGCGCGCCGAGCACCGCGCCCACGCCCCCCGGCGCGCGGCGGCGATCGCGCTCGACCGCGGCGGCGCCGGCGCGGATCCACGGCTGGGCCTCGGCGACCTCGAACCGATCGCTGCCGTGCAGGTGGATGAGGTGGGCCAGGGCCTCGAGGTAGACGTCGCTGTCGTCGAGGGCGACCCCGGCGTAGTAGGCGTCGGCGAAGCGCCGCGCGGCGTCGGCGAGCCGATCCTGGGCGTAGGCGATCTGGCCGTCGATGACCGTGGCCAGGGCGCGGGCGCCACGATCGTCGGGGGCGGCCAGGGCCTCGGCCTCGCGGGCCGCCGCCGCGGCCTGGGCGGGACGATCGGCGCGGACGTCGGCGCTCGCCGCCCACAGCCGGGCCCGCGCGGCGATCGACGCCTCGTCGTGGCGGGGCGCGCTCGCCGCCAGCGCGACCGGATCGAGGCACGGGCCGTACGACGGCAGCGCGCGCAGGCGACTCAGGTAGGCCGCGGGATCGCCGGCGAGGAGCGCCGGCGCGTCGACCAGGAGCGCGCTGGCGCGGGCGCGCAAGGTCAGGCAGGCCCGGCTCCGCTCCTCGAGCTCGGCCGGCAGGCGGCGCTCGACGCGGGCGGCCTGGCAGCTCGCCAGCGCGGCCTCGCCCAGCTCGGGCCGGAGGCGGGCGAGCTGGCGGTCGATACGACCGAGGAGCTCGCGATCGCCGGTGGCGGCCGCGACCTCCGCGCGCATGCGGTCGATCATCGCCGCGGGCACGACCGCGTCGAAGCCAGCGGCCGCCTGACGGCACGGCTCGGCCGCGGGCGCCGGCCACAGCGCCCAGGCCGCGACCGCCGCGACCAGGGCGCCGCCGCCGCCCAGCGCCAGCCACAGCCTGCCCCGCGACGGCTCGGCGGCGCGGCGGAGCTCGGCGAGGAGCGCGCGCATCGAGGGCCAGCGCGCCGCCGGCTCGACCGCGAGGGCCCGGGACAGCGCGGCGCGCACCTTCGCCGGCACCAGGGTGTCGCGCGGCGGCGGCAGGACGCGCCCGGCCTCGACCGCGGCCCGCAGCGCGGCGGCGTCGCCGCCGGCGAAGGGGCGCTTGCCGAACAGCGCCTCCCATGTCATCACCGCGAACGCGAACTGATCGGCGCGCGCGTCGACGTCGGCGTCCGCGAACTGCTCGGGCGCCATGTACGCCGGGGTGCCCATGAGCACGCCGGTCATCGTCAGGCGATCGGAGAGCAGGCCGCGCTGCGAGCGCTCGGCGTCGCGACCGGGCGTGACGACGCCGCCGCCCGACGACGCCGGCGTGCGCGCCGCGTCCTCGACGTCGGCCTGGGCGAGGGTCGGCGCCTCGCCGACCTCGGTCGTCGACGCGACCGCGGCCGTCGCCCCCCCCGGCGACGTCGTCCCGGCCGGCCGCGCGGTCGGCCCCGACGGCCGCCCCGCCCTCGCCGCTCGCGTCGGGGCGGCGGTGTCGGCGGCGGTGATCGCCTCGGCCGCGCTCGGCGCGGCGGCGGGCGCGACCGACGACGCCGGGGCCGCGACCTCGCCCCGGCTCGCGGCGATCGCGCGCGCCAGCCCGAAGTCGCCGCCCCGCGGCCGGCCGTCGTCACCGACCAGCACGTTCTCCGGCTTGAAGTCGCGGTGGACGAGGCCGGCGTCGTGGGCGGCGGCCAGCCCCTCGCCGGCGCCGACGCACACCGCGAGGATCTCCCGCCACGGACGGGGCCGGGCCTTGAGCCACGCCCGCAGCGTGCCGCCGGCGACGAACTCCATCGCCACGAACACGCTGTCGCCGAGCCGACCGACCTCGTGGACGGTGATGACGTTGGGGTGGCTGAGGCGCGCCATCGCCATCGCCTCGCGCTGCAGGCGATCGACGCTGCCGCCGGCGCGGTGCAGCTTGACCGCGACGGCGCGATCGAGATTCTCGTCGTGGGCCCGGTAGACCACGCCCATGCCGCCGCTGCCGAGGCGGCGATCGATCCGGAAGCACTCGCCGATCAGCGCCCCCGGCGCGAGCTCGGGCTCGGCGACGGGCGGGGGCGCGGCGGCGACCGCGGCCAGGAGCGGATCGGCGAGCTCGCTGGTGCCGACGGCGGCCGACAGGTCCGACGGCAGGGCCGAGTCCTCGACGTCGGGGCCGACCTCCTGGGTGACCGCGACCCGCGGCGCGCGCTCGCCGCGCGCACCGACGCCGTGGTCGCCGCCGCCGTCGTCGCCGTCGCGGCTGGCCGACGGGGTCGGCGGCGCGGCGCGGGGCTCGGGATCGACCACGGGCCGATGATATGCTGACGGCGATGCTCCGTCGCTGCCTGTCGATCGCGACCTGCGCGCTCCTCGCCACCGCGGCCTGCAAGAAGAAGGACGAGGGCGCCGGCAAGGGCTCGACCAGCGACCCGTGGGGCGACCCGGTGGCCGCGGATCCCGCCGGCGACGATCCGTGGGATCCGAAGCCGACCAACGCCGACGCCCCACCCCCGCCGCTGGCGTCGCGCCTCGGCGCCAGCGCCGGCCCCGAGCTGTCCCGGCTGGGCACGCCCGCCGACGGCCCGGCGCCGGCGGCCGCGCCGACCGCCCCCGCCGCGACCGCGCCGGTCACGGTGGCGACGATCTCGACCGAGGGGCTGCCGACCGGGACCGTGCGCGGCTTCGCCGGCGTCCAGCAGACCGGGTTCCGGGTGGCCTACGCGCCGTCGTCGAACCCGCTCCACGAGCAGTTCCGCGCCGTCCTGGAGGAGCACCGGGTCTTCGAGCTGGTGGCGCAGGGCCTCAACCAGACGATCCGCATGCCGCGCACGGTCGACATCCACCTCGTCGACTGCGGGGTCGTCAACGCCTTCTACGACCCCAGCCGCCACCGCATCATCGTCTGCTACGAGCTGCTCGCCTACTTCGTCGACATCTTCAAGGGCAACGTCGCCAGCGACGACCAGCTCGGCCAGGCGGTCATCGGCGCGACGCTGTTCGGCTTCTACCACGAGCTGGGGCACGCCCTCATCCACCAGCTCGAGCTGCCGGCGATGGGGCGCGAGGAGGACTCCGCCGACCAGATCGCGACGCTCTTGCTCATGGAGGCCGGCGACGACGGCGTCGGCATGGCGCTGTCCGGCGCCTACTGGTTCCACCTCCAGCAGAAGGCGGGCAACCAGACGCCGTTCTGGGACGAGCACGCCTTCGACGGCCAGCGCTACTACAACATCCTCTGCCTCATCTACGGCGCCGACCCCGCCAAGTACGCCGGGTTCGTGTCGTCGGGCAACCTGCCCGAGGCCCGCGCCGTGCGCTGCCAGGAGGAGCTCACCAAGGTGAAGTCCAGCTTCACCCGGCTGATGGCCCCCCACCTCACCAACCGTCCTCCCGATCAGATCGACTACACCACGCCGCCGGCGTCCGCGCCGACGGCGCCGCCGGTCGTGTCGACGCCGACGCCGCCCACCCGGGACCACGCCATCACCTGCGAGCAGGTCGCGGAGCAGGCGATCGCGCTGGTCGCGGTCGAGGCCGAGCAGCAGCTCGGCGCGCTGTCGGCGGAGGACCAGGCGCGCGCGATCGCCGAGCTCCAGGCCAACCTGCCCGCCTTCCTCGAGCAGTTCCTGGCCCAGTGCCGGAGCGAGGACTGGCCCGACGCCGATCGGCGCTGCGTGCTCGAGGCCCCGACGCTCGAGCGCGCCGCGCGCTGCGGCCTCGACTGAGGCTCGCGAAGCGAGCCGCGCTCTGATCCAGGCGGCCCGGTGGGCGCGGCGTCGGCCGCCGGCTCACGGACAGCGCGCGAGGCTGTTGTAGCCGCCCAGGCCGTTGGGCACGCGATCGGAGTTCGCGGGATCCTCCATCCACACGGCGTCGACGACGAAGCGGTACTGGTGGACGCCGGCGGCGAGGGTGTGGGTCGCGGTCCACGCCGCGTCGCCGCCCAGCGTCATCGCGATCGCCCCGTCGCCGGCGGTGCCCGCCCAGCCCACGAAGTCCCCGGTGACGACCGCGGTCTGGGCCCCGCCGTGGCCCTCGAGGCGGAACGTCCGCGCGCACGTCACGAGCGCGTCGACCGCGCCGTCGACCGCGCCGCCGTCGCCGTCGCCGGTCCCGCCGTCCGCCGCCGCGGCGTCGACGCCCGGCGCGCGATCCCAGCCGGGCGGGTGACAGCCGGCGAGGACGGCCAGGACGACGAGGACGAGGGCGCGGGGCATCAGGGCATGGCGTATCAAGCGACGTGCCAGGCCGCCGGTGGGCCACCACCGCCTGGCGACCGAAACAATCCCGATCCGGAGACGCAACGTGGCGGCCACGCCGCGTTGCCTTTCGCAACCCCCGTCGTCGGCGGCGACGCCACGATCACGGCGGGTTCCGCACCCGGCGGGTGGCACGCTTCCTGCTGAACGCGCCTCCTCGTGAGGCCCGCCCGTCTGTTCCTCGCCGCGTCCCTCGTCTGCCTGGCGCCCGCCCGTCCGGCGGCGGCGTTGGAGCCGGTCGCGTCGTTCCGCTACCTGGTGACCGGCAACGGCTTCGGCTTCCAGGTCTTCGACGCCGACGCCAACGCCGTCACCCAGTACCTGGAGCGGCCGTACCGCTACCTGCGCGCCAACCCCGCCAACCCGGACGGCGAGGGCATCGTCCGCCGCAACCTCGTGTTCGACACGTACTTCGGCGTGCGCGTCGGCTCGACCTCGGCCTGGCTCGGCGGCCGCCGCCCCGATCAGGTCGGCTACGTCGACCAGACCAGCATGATCCGCTCGCAGGTGACGGTGGACGGCGTGCGCACCGAGACCTTCTTCGTGTCGCCGTTCGGCTTCGACGGCAACGCGATGATCATGCTCCTGCGGGTCGAGAACACCGCGGGCGCGGCGCGCGACGTCACCGCGTACTCGATCCACAACTTCAAGCTGGGCTCGGCCCCCAACCCCGACGCCCCGGGCGCCAACGGCGAGACCATCGCCTTCGACGCCGGCTCGATGACGGCCACCGAGACCGGCCCCGGCGGCGGCACGATGGTCTACGCCCCCATCGGCGGCGTCGACAGCTCGAGCTGCGCCACCGACGCCTACGGCGCCGTCGCCAGCGGCGGCACGCCCACGCCCCAGGCCTCGTGCGCCGGGACCGACCGGGTCAACGTCTTCACCCGCTCCCTCGGCAGCCTGGGCGCCGGCGAGGTCCGCTGGTGGGGCGTGGCCGTGCTCTTCGACGAGGGCGGCGGCGCCACCGCCCGCGCTGCCTGGACCTCGTTCCTCGCCGGCCGCGGCCCCGAGCAGCTCCACGCCGACGTGCTGGCGGAGTGGGACGGCTGGCGCACGCCGCCGCCCGCCGGCCTGTCGCCGGCGGAGCTGCGCATCTGGCGGCAGTCGGAGGCGGTCCTGCGCATGGGCCAGGTCCGCGAGCCCTTCCAGGAGTCGCCGCGCCGCAAGGGCCACGGCATGGTCCTGGCCAGCCTGCCGCCCGGCGGCTGGCACACCGGCTGGGTCCGCGACGCGGTCTACGCCCTGGTGCCGCTCGCCCGCACCGGTCACTTCGACGAGGCGCGCATCGGCCTCGACTTCTTCCTGAACGCCGACGCCGGGCTCTACGGCTCGTACCTCAACAACGTCGACTACCGGATCAGCACCGTCCGCTACTTCGGCGACGGCCTCGAGGAGGCCGACTACTCCGGCCACCCCACGCGCAACATCGAGATCGACGGCTGGGGCCTGTTCCTGTGGGCGGCGCGCCAGTACGTCGACGCCAGCGAGGACACGGCGTGGCTGGCGGCGACCACCCGCAAGGGCGACACCGTCTACGACGCGATCAAGCTCGGCGTCGCCGAGCCCCTGGCCGCCAACATGGAGCCGAGCGGCATGGCCATCGCCGACGCCGCGATCTGGGAGGTGCACTGGGGCAACCGCCAGCACTTCCTCTACACCACGGCGACCGCCGCCCGCGGCTTCTGCGACATGGCGACCCTCGCCCGCCGCGCCGGCAAGGACGAGGACATCGCGCGCTACCGCGAGCTGTCGGCGCGCGCGGTCGAGGCCATGCGCACCTACTTCATCGACAGCAACCGGGTGCTGGCCGGCTCGCTCGAGAAGCTGGCCCAGGGCTCCAACTACCGCGACGGCGCCACCGTCGAGGCCTTCACCTGGAACCTGATCCCGGCCACCGATCCGATCGGCACCGCCACCCTGAGCGCGATGTCGTACCTGCAGACCCCGGCCGGCGGCTACAAGCGCCTCGAGGGCTCCAACGACCAGTACGACACCGACGAGTGGATCCTCATCGACCTGCGGGCGTCGGAGTCGTTCCGCCGCGCCGGCAACGGCGAGAAGGCCGACCAGCTCCTGGGCTGGGTCACCGCCCAGGCCAGCGTCAACTTCGACCTGATGCCCGAGCTGTACAACACCCGCAGCGCGAGCGGCCAGATCGGCGCCTACTCGGGCTCGATCCCGATGGTGGGCTACGGCGCCGGCGCCTACCAGATGACCGTCCTCCACCGCGCCGGCTCGCTCGAGCCCAGCGACTGCGGCGAGGTCGACGTCGGCGAGTACCCCGACGCCGGTCCCGACGATCCCGGCAACCCCGGCGACGGCGACCTGCGCACGGGGCTGGCCTGCCTGTGCACCGCCGGCCGCGACGCGCCGACGCCGTGGGGCGAGCTGCTCGTGGTCGGCGCCGCCCTCGCCTTCGTGGCCCGCCGCCGCCGCCGGACGCGGGCCTGATCCCCGGACGCCCCGAGACGCCGCGGTCATGATCGAGCTCGTCGACATCGGCAAGGACTTCCCCGGCGTGCGCGCGCTGGCCGGGGTCTCGCTCGAGATCCGCCCCGGCGAGATCCTGGGGCTGGTCGGCGAGAACGGCGCCGGCAAGTCGACGCTCATCAAGATCCTGGGCGGCGCCTACCCCGCCGGCAGCTTCGAGGGCGAGGTGCGGGTGGCGGGCCAGGCCCGGCGCTTCCGCTCCACCCGCTGCGCGCGCGCCGCCGGCATCGCGCTGGTCCACCAGGAGCTGGCGCTGGTGCCCGAGCTGTCGGTCGCCGACAACCTGCTCCTGGGCCGCGAGCCCACCCGCTGGGGCTTCGTCGACGGCGCCGCCACCGTGGCGCGGGCCCGCGACCTGCTGGCCCGGGTCGCCGGCCCGGCCGCCGCCGACCTCGACGTCACCACCGCCGCCGGCCGCCTCGGCGTCGGCCAGCAGCAGATCGTCGAGATCGCGCGGGCGCTGGGCGACGAGCGCGAGCCGGCGCAGGTCGTGGTCCTCGACGAGCCCACCGCCGCGCTGACCGCGACCGAGGCCGCGCGCCTGTTCGAGCTGGTGCGCGCACGGCGCGCCGCCGGCGCCGCCTTCGTCTACATCTCCCATCACCTCGACGAGATCCTGGCCCTCACCGATCGCGTCGCCGTCCTCCGCGACGGCCGGCTGGTGGCGGTCGAGGCCACCGCCGCGACCTGCCGCGAGCAGCTCGTCGAGCTCATGACCGGCGCCGCCCGCGCCGGCAACGCCGACCGCCGCGACCGCCGCGGCGCTCGCGACGGTGGCCCTGGCGCCGCGCTGGCGCCCGCCGGCGGCGCCGCCGCGCCGGTCCTGGCCGTCGACGGCCTGCGGGTGTGGAAGCCGGGGCTCGCCCGGCCGGTGGTCGACGGCCTCTCCTTCCGCGTCCACGCCGGCGAGGTCGTCGCCCTGGCGGGCGCCATGGGCGCCGGCCGCACCGCCTGCCTGTCGGCGCTGTTCGGGCTGGTCCGCGGCCAGGTCGAAGGCACGGTGACCGTGGACGGCGCGCGGGTCGACGTCGGCGAGCCGCGGCGGGCCATCGCCGCCGGCCTCGCCCTGGTCCCCGAGGACCGCAAGGGCCTGGGCCTGGTGCTCGGCCTTTCGGTCGGCGACAACCTCGGCCTGCCGGCGCTCGCGCGCCACGGCCGCTGGGGCGTGGTCGACGGCGCGCGCGCCGAGCGCACCGCCCAGGCGGTGGTCCGCGACCTGCGGATCAAGACGCCCGGCCTGGGCGCCGAGGTCGCGACCCTGTCGGGCGGCAACCAGCAGAAGATCGTGATCGGCAAGTGGCTCGAGCTGGCGCCGCGGGTGCTGCTCCTCGACGAGCCGACCCGCGGCGTCGACGTCGGCGCCAAGGCCGAGATCTACCGGGTGATCGAGGAGCTGACCGCCGCCGGCCACGCCGTGATCCTCGCCTCGTCCGACCTGCCCGAGATCGAGCGCCTCGCCGATCGCGTGCTGGTCCTGCGCGACGGCCGTCTCGCCGGCGAGCTGGCGCGCGGCGCCACCGCCCTCGACATCATGCGCCTGGCCCTGGGCGCCGCGGAGGCCGCATGACCCTCGAACGCAACGCCCAGTCGCCCCGCCACACCGCGCGCCCGCCCGGCCGCGCGATCGACGTCAACGCCTGGGCCATGGCCGGGGTGCTGGTGGCGCTGTGGGCGGTGCTCGCGCTCCTGCCCGCCACCCGCGGGGTGTTCCTGACCGAGCGCAACCTGGCCACGCTGCTGGCCCAGAACGCCCACATCCTGGTGGTCGCGGTCGGCATGACCCTGGTCATCGTCATCCGCGGCATCGACCTGTCGGTGGGCGCCGGCGTCGCCCTGACCGGCGTGGTGGCGGCGCTCCTCCAGCTCCGCCTCGGCCTGCCGGCGCCGGTCGCGATCGCGGCCGCGCTCGCCACTGGCGCGGTCATCGGCGTGTGGCAGGGCTGGTGGATCGCGCGCCTCGGCATCCCGGCGTTCGTCGTCACCCTCGCCGGCTTCAACGCCTACCGCGGCCTCGGCCTGGTGCTGTCGGACGCCCGCGGCCTGGCGCCGATGGGCGCCGACTTCGCGATCGTCACCGCCAGCCTGTCGCCGGCCGCGACCTGGGCCCTGGTCGCGCTGACCCTCGCCGCCGGCGTCGGCCTCACCCTGCGCGACGCCGCCCGCCGCCGCGCCCACGGCCTCGACCCGGCCTCGCCCCCCGTGCTCGCCGCCCGCGTCGGCGGCCAGCTCGCGATCGCCGCCTTCGTGCTGCTCGTCTTCGGCAGCCGCGGGCTGCCGGTGCCGGTCGTGGTCGCCGCCGCCACCGTGCTCGCCGGCGTCGTCCTCACCCGGCGCACCCGCTTCGGCCGCCACGTCTACGCCGTCGGCGGCAACGCCGAGGCCGCGCGCCGGGCCGGCGTCGACGTGCGGCGGGTGACGCTCTGGGTCTACGTGCTGGTGGGGGTGCTCACCGGGATCGCCGGCGTCCTGCTCGCCGGCCGCGTCAACGGCGTCACCCCCGGCAGCCAGGGCCAGCTCCTCGAGCTCGACGTGATCACCGCCGTCGTCATCGGCGGCACCAGCCTGCTCGGCGGTCGCGGCTCGGTGGTCGGCACCCTGCTCGGCGTGCTGGTGTTCGGCACCCTGGCCAACGGCATGAACCTGCTCGGGGTCGACTCCAACTGGCAGCTCATCTGCAAGGGCCTCATCCTCATGACCGCGGTCCTGTTCGACGTGCTGGCCAAGGACGGCCGCGTCCTGATCCGCGCCGCCGCCATCGTCGCCGCCCTCGCCGCGGTCACCGCCGCCCTCGCCACCCGCACCCCGCCGCCGCGCCCGCAGGTGGCCTTCCTGCTGTCGACCCTGCAGGAGGAGCGCTACCAGAAGGACCAGCGCTACTTCGAGGCCCGCGCCCGGGCCCTCGGCCTGCGGGTGACCACGCTCGCCGCCGACAACGACAACGCCCGCCAGATCGCGCAGGTCGAGGACGCGCTGACCCGCGGCGCCCGGGTCCTCGTCATCCAGCCCACCGACAGCCAGGCGGCGTCGAGCTACGTCCGCCTCGCCCACGAGCGCGGCGCCCGCGTCGTCGCCTACGACCGCACGATCGTCAGCCCCGACCTCGATCACTACGTCTCCCACGACAGCTACCGGGTGGGCGTGCTGCAGGCCGAGGCCGCGATCGCCGCCACCGGCGGCCGCGGCCGCTACCTCATCCTGGCGGGGCAGGCCGGCCACTCGGTCGCCACCGAGATCACCCGCGGCTACGACGAGACCCTCGCCCCCTACGTGGCCCGCGGCGACATCGAGATCGTCGCCCGCCAGAGCCACAGCGCGTGGTCGCCGGAGCAGGCCCAGCGCACCGTCGAGGACGCGCTGGCCCGCGCCGGCGACCGGGTCGACGCCATCCTCGCCAACAACTCGGGCATGGCGCGGGGCGCGGTGACCGCGCTGGCCGCCGCCGGCCTGCACGGCGTGTTCGTGGCCGGCGCCGACGCCGACGCCGCCAACGTCAACTTCGTGTGCGAGGGCAAGCAGAGCGTCGAGGTCCTCAAGGACATCCAGCCGCTGGCCGAGACCGCGGCCGACGTCGCGGCGCGCCTCCTGCGCGGCGAGGCGCCCGCGGCCGACGCCCCCACCCAGCTCATCGCCGGCGCGCCGGTGCCGGTGTCCGCCGTCGCCGTCGAGGTCATCGGCCCCGGCGACGTCGTGCGCCGGCTCGTCGACACCGGCTTCCTGTCCGCCAGCGAGGTCCCGGCTTGCCGGAGGTGATCATGCGTCGTCCCGTCGTCCTCCCCGTCCTGTTCGCGCTGGTGCCGGCCGCGGCGCTCGCCAGCCCGGCCCCTGCGCCCGCCGCGTCCGCCGAGCCCGCCGCGCCCGCCGAGCCCGGCGCCACCGGCGC
>CAADGB010000344.1 GCA_900696455.1 uncultured delta proteobacterium | reverse complement strand
CTGGCTGCGCGCGCGGCCCGGCGCCGGCGCGGCGCCGGCGGCGCTCGACGCGCCCGCGCTCATCGGCCTGCTCGACGCGTGGTGGCCGGCGGCCCTGGCCTGCGAGCGCACGCCGCGCCGCATGACCACCGTGACCTTCATGGCCGAGCTCCTCGTCGATCCGGCGACCCTCGATCCGGCCGCGCCCTTCGCCTACCGCGCTCGCCTCGACGGCGTCGCCGACGGCTTCTCGGTCGAGGTCCGCGAGCTGTGGCAGGGCGACGCCCTGGTCGCGCTCAACCAGCAGGTGTTCGCGGTGCTGGGCTGAGCGCGGGCGGCGCCGGCCGCCAGGCGCGGCGGGCGCGCGCCGTCACCGGCGGCGACGGCGCGCGTCGCGCTGGCGCTGCTGGGCCTCCTGCGCCGACCCCGGCTCCCCGGGCGTGATCAGCTCGGCCCACGGCAACTCGGGGCGGACATGATCGAGCCGTCCGGTGAGTCGCGCTTCGCGCTGGCCGTCGCGGCGGCCGAGGAACGTGTCCCGGGACCCGGGGGGCGCCGTGTAGTACCCGGCGTCGGCCCAGACCTGGGTGGCCTCGCGTTCCTTGCGCGTCCGCCGTGCCGCGAGGCGGGCTCGCCGGGAGCGGACCGACAGGCCCCGGCCGAGGTCGGTGGTCTCTCGCTGTGCCTCCTCGGTCGCGGCGGCCGCTCCGCGCCGGCCAGCCAGCGAGGCCAGCTCCTCCTCGAGCGCTGCGAGGCGTGTCTCGCAGGTGCGCAGGTGGGCCTCGATCTGCTCGCGGCGGGGCCCGCGGGCCGTGCGGAGCTGGGGCCGCGACCGCCCCATGCTCCTTCGCAGGCCGCTGCGCTCCCGCTCGAGCGACCGGATCTCCTGATCCACGGAGAGCACCGCGTCCGCGCGGGCGATCTCCTCGTCGATCCTGTCGATCTCTCCCTGGATCTCCGCCCGCCGCTCCGCCGCCTCCGCTCGCATCTGCTCGCGCTCCGGCGCCTCGTAGCGGTCCGCCTGGGCTTGCTCGGCCTGCTCGAGCGCGCCGGCGTTGTGGACGATGTTGTCGAGCCGCTCGTTGAGGCGGACCAGGGTCTCGATGTCGTCGCGCTCGTTGGTCTCGCGGAGCAGCGCGAGCTGTGGCTCGTCGGCGTGGTCCCGCGCCGCGGTGCCGGGATCGGAGGCGCTCGGGTTGATCCGCTCGATCAGCCCCCGGTTGATCTCGCGCAGCCGCTCACGGAGCGCCGGCACCTGGAGCCGCCCGTGGTGGCGACGCTCCATTCGCAGCACGATGTCCAGGTTCGCCTGGGCGGCGGGGCCCGTGCCGAGCTCGGGCATCAGCGCGCGGCGCCGCTGCTCCGGGTCGAGGCCGAGGTCGTTTGCGATCACGTCGTCGGGGGTCTCGGGCGCCCGGGCGTCGGCGTCGTAGCGACGTGCCCAGGTGATCGGATAGATCGGGTTCCCGTCGGCGGTGCCGCGCGTCGCGCCGAGGTAGCGGGTGTGCTGCTGCCCGCCGCGGTCGGGGCTCGACTGGTCGAACGTGATCGCTCGTCGATACTGCGCGCCGGCCGGTCCCCGCGGTGCAGTGTCGAGCCAATGGGAGAACACGACGCTGTGATCGCCCCCCGGCGTGTCCACCTCGGTGTGGATGTACAGCCAGTCGCCGGGCTGGATCTGGTCGAAGTCCGCCAGCGGCATCCCGCGCCGCCGGAATCGCCGCTGCCCCGTCTGCTCGCTCGGATCCAGCCGGTCCTGTGTCCCGTCGTAGACGCGCTGGGATGCGCCGGCGCCGAGGACCAGTTGCTGATCGTGATCGAACTCGCCCTGGACCCCCTCGGCGCCGGTGCGCGCGACGCCCGCGTAGTTGTGGACGAGCTGCGCCCAGTGGCCGCACATCCGGGCGTGGAGATCCTGTGCGAACGAGCCCGGCTCGTAGGTGCCGTGGGAGAGGATGTAGCCGGACAGCACGATCCGCTGCTGGGCGTTGCAGCTCCCGGCGTCGCCGCCCTCGAACAGCCGGTCGGGGATCACCCCGGTGGCGAAGTAGCGCTCGAGCTTGACTCGCTGTCCCGGCGTGAACATCAGGCGGAGCTCGGCCTCGGTGAACGTGGGGGAGCGGTCGTCAGGTCCGCTCGAGTCGCGGCCGGCCTGGCGAAGCGCGGGGAGGACCTCGCGGAAGCGCGCGTTGAACGCATCGGCGAACCTGCCTCCGCCGCTCTGGAGGCTCGCGCGCCCTTCGTTCTCCTCACTGCTCTCGATGACCTCGTCGCCCTCGGCCTCCGCGCCGCGCGGGCGTGTGGCCGACGCGCGCGCCGCGGCCTGGAGCTGACCGACGCGGCGCTCGATCATCGGCTGGAGCTGATCGGAGTCCTCGGCCGCCAGGGTCAGCTCGAAGGTGTGGCCGCCGGCGGTGCACATCACCCGCTCGGTGCCGCCAGACTCGGTCCGCCGAGCGGCGACCTGCCGCATCGCCCGCAGCAGCGCGTTCATCGCGGTGACGTTGTCGTCGGCGAGGAGCTCCTGGACGATCCGGACCGAATCGGGGCTCGAGGTGCCGACGAAGCGGCGGAGCTGCACGGCCCGCTGCACGCCGCCGGCACCGGCGCCGGCGTGCTGGTCGAGCAGGGCCTCGGCGGGCTCGCCGCGGACCACGGCGTCGGCGACGGCGTCGGCGTGGCGCTCGTAGACGTCGCCGGTCTGGCCGACGCCGCTCGCGAGGTGGACGCCGGCGCGCTGCTGGACGACGTGGGCGGCCTCGTGAGCGGCGGTGTGGAGGTCGGGGGCGCCGGCGAACGCGACGTCGTCGCCGGTGGCGTAGGCGCGGGCGCCGATGGCGTGGGCGGCGGCGGCGGCCTCGTCGCCGGTGTGGGCGCGGACGCCGGTCACGTCGTGGCGGCCGAAGCTGGCCTGGATCGCGGCGAGGTGGGGCAGGGGCTCGCCGCCGCCGGCCACGCCGCGGTCGGCGACGGCCTGCACCGCGCCCGGGCTCGGGTCGGCGCCGCCGGGTCCGGCGGCCGCGACGTCGTCGCCGGTGGCGTAGGCGCGGGCGCCGATGGCGTGGGCGGCGGCGGCGGCCTCG
>CAADGB010000343.1 GCA_900696455.1 uncultured delta proteobacterium | reverse complement strand
TGCTGCGGGTCGGCGGCGGCGCCGTCGGCGGCGGCTCGCGCCGGGCCTCGGGGCCGGCGGCGGCGTCGATGAGGTCATCGGGGATGTCGTCGGGCCAGACCATGCCGCGCTGATCGCCGTCCTGGACCGCGGCGAAGATCGACGGCCACGGCAGGACGCAGTGGAACGGCACGCCGCCGAAGGTGAGCGTCCCCGCGATCCCGACGTCGTCGACGACCAGATCGGGGATGGGCGGGGTGAGGGCGTGACCGAAGCGCAGCACGAGCTTGGCCTCGCGGGCGAAGCGCGGCGGCACCTGCACGTCCTCGCGGCGGGCGTCGAAGTGGACGAGGACCGGGCCGCGGGCGAGCAGGTCGTCGACCACGGTCCGCTTGTCGGGCGGCGGCGCCACCGGCTCGGCCACCGCGCCGGCCGGCTCGATCTCTTCCGGAGGACGCCCCGTGATCGCGGTGAGCTCGTCGGCGGTGAGCAGGCCGGCGTCGAAGGCGTCGCGGAGGACGCCGTCGGGCTGGGCGGCGGCCGCCATCACCCGCTTGACCAGGGCCTCGGCGCGGTTGGCGTGCGTGCCCACGGCGTCGTGGGCCTCGAGGGCGCCGATCTCGCCCCGCCGCCAGTCGCCGAGGCGAGCGTCGAGCTCGCCGAGGGACAGCGCGATGCGATGCTCGATGAGGGCGGTCACGATCTCCTGGATGCGGGCCAGGCGCGCGGCGTCGGGATCGCTTCCGGACATGCCGCGGTTCTAGCCCCGGTGACCGGCGAGGTCCAGTGCCAACGCCCGTCATGCGCCGGGGCCGGCCGCCGCCTCGCCGCCGCCGCGCCGCCCTCGCCGGCGCCGCCCTCGCCGGCGCCGCCCTCGCCGGCGCCGCCGCCGGCATTGGTGCTAGGGTCGCGCGGTGCCGCCGTTCGTGTTCCGCACACCGGTCCGCTTCGCCGACGTCGATCACGCGGGCATCGTCTACTACCCGCGCTTCTTCCACTACTTCCACCTCGCCTTCGAGGAGCTGTTCCGCGCCCGCCTCGGCCCGCGCGCCTACGTCGCCCTCCTCGACCGCGACCGCATCGGCTTCCCGGCGGTGCGCGCCGAGGCCAGCTACCAGGCGCCGCTGGCGTTCGGCGACACCGCCGAGATCGAGCTCTCGGTCGAGCGCCTGGGGCGAACGTCGATCACCTTCCGCTACCGGGTGTGGCGCGCCGCCGAGCCCGAGCGCGAGCGCACCGCCTCGGCCGCGGGCACGGTGGTCTGCGCGGTGGTCGACCTGAGCGTGTTCAAGGCGGTGCCGGTGCCGCCGGCCATCACCGCGCTCCTCGCCGATCTGGTCGACCCGCCCGCCGCGACCGCGTAGCGCACGCGCCGCCCGCCGTGACCGCGGCCGCGCGCCGCGACGGCCGCGCCGCCGGCGCGCTCACCACGGCGCGGGCGAGGCGGCGCGGGCGTCGAGCGTGCGCACGGTAGCGCCCGGCAGCGCCCGGGCCACCCGCGCCCGCAGCGCGCTCGCCGCGACGCCGCGAGCGCCCACCAGCCGCACCGCGACCGCGCGCTGGCCGTCGAGGTGGAGGCGCTCGGCCAGCTCGGCGCCGGTGCCGACGCGGACCAGCCCGTCGAGCGGCTGGAGGGCCCCGCCGGCCGTCCGCACCGCCAGCTCGCGCCAGCGGGTCGTCCCCTCCTCCACCGACAGCACCACCCCCAGCTCGCGCTCGCCGTCGTCGAGGGTGGCCACCAGCTCGCCGCCCACCGCCACCGCCATCGCCTGCGCCACCTGCGCCGCGTCGACGCCGAGCTGCGCCATCCGCGCGCGATCGAGCTCGAGGCGCTGGAGCTCGGTGGTCGCGCAGCCGACGCACCACGCCCGCACGACCGCCGCGTCGCCGGCCAGCGCCGCCACCGCCACCCGCCCGGCGGCGGCCAGGGCGTCGACGTCCTCGCCGACCAGGGTCGCCTCGACCACCTCCGGCGCCACCCCCTCGACGACGACGACCTCGGTCGCGCTGCCGTGCCGGCCGACCACCACCGCGGCGCCGGCCACCACGGTCAGCCCGCGTCGCGTCACCGCGCGCTCGAGCTCGGCGCGCGCGGCGCCCGGCCGCAGGCCGAGGCGCACCACGACCTCGCCCGGCTGCCCGGCGACGACGCAGCGGGCCTGGGCGCGCTCGCTCACCACCGCCACGTCGCGCACCCGGACCCCGCCCGCGCCGATCACGGTGTCGGCGACCTCGTCGTAGCCGCCGCGCCGGCCGTGGGTGCGCACCACCAGGTCGTCCTCGGTCACCCGCCCGCTCGGCAGGTCGGGCGCGGCGGTCAGCGCCCGCGCCACGTCGGCGACGGTCAGCCCGTGGGCGGCGAGCCGCACCGGCACCAGGTCGACGGCGAGCCGGGGGTCGCGCGCGCCGCAGGCCTCGACCCGCTGCACCGGCAGGCGCAGGAGCTCCCGCTCGACCTGGCGGGCCGCGCGCCCCAGCCCGGCCGCCGTCGTCGTGCTCCGCGACCACGCCTCGTCGGACAGCCGGGCCAGCACCCAGTCGCCCGGCGCCGCCACCAGGTGCGGCACGTCGGCGTCCGCCGGGAGCTGCGCGCGGACGGCGTCGACGGCGGCCCGCGCCCGGTCGACGGCGGTCGCCGCGTCCACGCCGCGGAGGACGCGGAGCTCGAGCACGGCGTGGCCGTCGCGGGCCACCGCGCGCACCCCGTGCCGGCCGGGCACGCCGGCGAGCGCCTGCTCGAGGGGCCGGACCAGCGCCTGCTCGACCTCCGCCGGGTTCGCCCCGGGGAGCGCGACCATCACGCTGACCGTGCCGCCCGGCTCGCCGCCACCACCGCCGCAGCCTCCCCCCGCCGCCGCCGCCGCCGCGATCGCCAGCGCCGCCGCGCCCAGCGCCGCCGCCGGGGCCATGGTCAGCGCGCCACCTTGCGCAGCTCGGGGCGCTCGTCGAGCCAGGCCTTGAGGCTCTCGTCGCTGATCTCGACCTCGACGTCCTCGTCGGAGACCTGGGCCTGACAGCCGAGCCGCGACTCGGGGCGGACGTCGAAGGCCTTGTCCATGATGTCGTTCTCCTTGTCGGAGATCTCGCCCAGCGACTCGAGGCCGCGCTCGACGTAGACGTGGCAGGTCGAGCACGCCAGGTTGCCGCCGCAGGCGTGGCCGACGCGGGCGCCGCAGCCCTCGGCGGCGTCGAGGATCGAGGTGCCGGCCGCGGCGTCGACGGTGAGCGCGGCCGAGCCCGGGCCGTGCGGGTTGCGGAAGGTCAGCCTGGGCATGGTCTACCTCGTCTCGCCGGCCAGCTCGCGCTCGACCTCGTCGAGAGCGCGGCCCTTCATCGCCGCCTCGATCGCCAGGTTCATGCGGCGCTCGGCGAACGGCTTGGACGCCCGGTCCAGGGCCTCGATGGCGCCGCGGATGGCGACGTGATCGGCGCCGGCGGCGATCCGCTCGAGCTCGGCCATGGCCGCGGTGGTGGCGGCGGCGACGTCGGCGTCGAGGAGGTGGGGGTCGCGGGCCATGGCGGCGCGGGTCGCGGCCAGGATGCGCTCGGCCTCGACGCGCTCGAGGCGCAGGTTGCGCTCGGCGAGGTCGTCCTCGGCGTGGTCGAACGACTCGAGCAGCATGCGCTCGACCTCCTCGTCGGTCAGGCCATAGGACGGCTTGACCTGGATCGCGGCCTCGACCCCGCTCACCTGCTCGTGGGCGGCGACGTGGAGGATGCCGTCGGCGTCGACCTGGAAGCTGATCTCGACCCGGGCCGCGCCGGCGACCATCGGCGGCACCCCGCGCAGGGTGAAGCGGGCCAGCGAGCGGCAGGCGTCGGCGGTCTCGCGCTCGCCCTGCACCACGTGCAGGGCGAAGCCGGTCTGGTTGTCGGCGTAGGTGGTGAAGGTCTGGGTCGCCCCGCACGGGATCGTCGAGTTGCGGGCGACGAGCTTCTCGACCACGCCGCCCATGGTCTCGAGGCCGAGCGACAGCGGCACGACGTCGATGAGGACGACGTCGCTCTGCCCGCCGGCCAGGACGTCGGCCTGGACCGCGGCGCCCAGGGCGACGACGTGGTCGGGATCGAGCTCGCACAGGGGCTCGCGCCCGAAGACCGCGCGCACGTGATCGCGCACCACCGGCGACCGGGTCGAGCCACCGACCAGGACCACGCCGTCGAGCTCGTCGGCGCGGTAGCCGGCGTCCTTGAGCACGCGGCGGCAGGCGCGGGCGCTGCGCTCGAACAGCGGAGCGCAGATCGCGGCCAGCTCGACGCGGGTGAGCGTCCGCTCGATCGCGCGGCCGCCGAGGGTGAAGGCGACGCCGGCGCGCTCGGCCGCGGTCAGGGCCTCCTTGGCGGTGCGGGCGGCGGCGACCGCGGCCGCGATCTCGCGCCGGGCGGCGGCGTCGCTCGGCGGGCTCGCCGGCACCGCGCCGTCGCCGGCGGCCCAGCGCACGATCGCGCGATCGAGGTCGTCGCCGCCCAGGGCCGAGTCGCCGCCGGTGGCGCGGACCTCGAACACGCCGTCGACCAGGGTGAGGATCGAGACGTCGAAGGTGCCGCCGCCCAGGTCGTAGACGGCGTAGGTGCCGCGGGTGCCGCGGTCGAGGCCGTAGGCGAGGGCGGCGGCGGTCGGCTCGGCGACCAGGCGCAGCACCTCGAGCCCGGCCAGGCGGCCGGCGTCGCGGGTGGCCTGGCGCTGGGCGTCGTCGAAGTAGGCCGGGACCGTGATGACCGCGCCGTCGAGGGGCCCGCCCAGCGCCGCCTCGGCCCGCCGCCGCAGCTCGCCCAGGATCGCGGCCGAGACCTGCACCGGCGACAGCTCGCGGCCATCGCCGAGCGCGATCTTGACCATGCGGCCGGCATCGTCGACCAGCCGGTACGGCACCAGGGCGCGGATGGCCTCGACGTCGGCCAGCGACCGTCCCATCAGGCGCTTGACGCTGGCGATGGTGTCGGCCGGGGCCTCGAGGCCGCGGGCCACCGCCGCCGCGCCCACCACCGGCTCGCCGCCGCCGGCGTAGGCCACGACCGACGGCACGACCGGGCCGCCGTCGCCGGCGATGACCGCCGGGCTGACGTCGGCGACGTGGGCGACCAGCGAGTTGGTGGTGCCGAGATCGATGCCGACCACGCGCCGCTTGCACGCGGCCGTGGTCGGCGCCTCACCCGGCTCGGAGATCTGGAGCAGCATGGGTCACTCGCGCTCGTCGAGGACGGCGTCGCACTCCTCGAGGTACCGCATCACGTAGCGCAAGGTGATGAGGTCGCGACGGGCCAGCTCCAGGGCCGCGGCGTCGCCGGCGGCGAAGCGCGCGGTCAGGCCGTCCTCGAGCGCTCGCCGCCGCGCCGCCATCGTCGCCGCCAGCCGGCCGACCTCGTCGACCCGGCCGGCGAGCCGCGCCTCCGCCAGCTCCTCGCGCAGCTCGAGGATCTCGGTCAGGAACTCGGGATCGAGGCGCTCGTGGTCGCCGATCGTGAGGCCGGCACGGGCCAGGAGCGCCTCGGCGCGCCGCTGCGGCCGCCGCACCACCTGGTAGGCGTCGTTGAGGGCGCGGGCCGCGACCAGGGCGCGGGCGCGCTCCGCCGCCGGCGCGCCGGCGAAGCGATCGGGGTGGAGCGCCCGGCTCTTCTCGCGGAAGCGGGCCTCGATCGTGGCCAGCTCGAGGTCGTAGCGCGCGGGCAGGTCGAGCAAGGCGAACGGATCGGGCCCGGAGGTGACGGCGGCGGCGGACGGCTGGGACGACATGGACGGCTCGGGCAGGACCTCGCGGTCGGCGCCTAGAACTGCACCGACTCGCCGCAGCCGCAGGCGCCCTTGGCGTTGGGGTTGTTGAACTTGAAGCCGTGCCCCATCATGCCGCGCACGAAGTCGAGCTGCATCCCGCGCAGGTAGACGAAGCTCTTGGGGTCGGTCACCACGGTCACGCCGTGGGCGGTGAAGACCTTGTCGGTCGGCCGCGGCTCGTCCGCCCACTCGAAGACGTAGGTGAAGCCGGTGCAGCCGCCGCCGCGGATGCCGACCCGGATCGCGGCCCCGGCGGTGCCGCGCTTGTCGCGCTGGCGGCGGATCTCGTCGGCGGCGGCCAGCGTGATGTCGATGCCGGCGGCGCCGGCGGCGACCGGCGGCGCGGGCTCGGTGGGGGCGGTGGCGGGGGTGGTCATCATCTCGACCTCGTGGGCGGCGAGCGTGCGCGACAGGGCGGACCTGGACCAGGCGGGCCGGCTCAGGTGCCCGGGTGCTTCTTCTTGTAGTCCTCGACCGCGGCCTTGATGGCGTCCTCGGCCAGGACCGAGCAGTGGATCTTCACCGGGGGCAGGTTGAGCTCCTCGACGATCTGCGTGTTCTTGATCGCCGCCGCCTGCTCGAGGGTCATGCCCTTGATCATCTCGGTGGCGAGCGACGACGACGCGATGGCCGAGCCGCAGCCGAAGGTCTTGAACTTGGCATCGGCGATGACGCCGTCCTTGACCCGGATCTGCAGCTTCATCACGTCGCCGCAGGCCGGCGCGCCGACCAGGCCGGTGCCGACCTCGTCGTCGTCCTTGCCGAGCGAGCCGACGTTGCGCGGGTTCTCGTAGTGATCGATGACCTTGTCCGAGTACGCCATGGTGGTGCTTCCGTTCTTGGTGCAGGGCTCAGTGCGGGGTCCACTGGATCGAGTTGAGGTCGATGCCGTCCTGGTGCATCTCCCACAGCGGCGACAGCTCGCGCAGCCGCTCGACCGAGGTCACGACCAGCTCGATCGTGTAGTCGACCTCGGCCTCGGTGTTGAAGCGGCCGAGCCCGAAGCGGATCGAGGTGTGGGCCAGCTCCTCGCCCACGCCCAGGGCCCGCAGCACGTAGCTGGGCTCGAGCGAGGCCGAGGTGCAGGCCGAGCCCGACGACACGGCGACGTCCTTGAGCGCCATGAGCAGGCTCTCGCCCTCGACGAAGGCGAACGAGATGTTGAGGTTGCCGGGCAGGCGGTGCTCGAGCGAGCCGTTCACGTAGGTCTCGACCAGCCGGGCCTGGATGCCGTGGAGCAGGCGATCGCGCAGCGCGCGCAGGCGCGGCGCCTCGGTCGGCAGATCGGCGACGGCGACCTCGGCCGCCTTGCCGAAGCCGACGATGAGCGGCACCGGCAGGGTGCCCGAGCGCATGCCGCGCTCGTGACCGCCGCCGTCGAGGATGGGATCGATGCGCACCCGTGGCTTGCGCCGCACCCACAGGGCGCCGATGCCCTTGGGGCCGTACATCTTGTGGGCCGACAGCGACGCCAGGTCGAGCTTGAGGGCCTCGACGTCGAGCGGGATCTTGCCCGCGGCCTGGACGATGTCGGAGTGGACCAGGGTGCGCGGGTTCTTCGCCTTGACCGCGGCCACGATCTCGCCGAGCGGCTGGATCACGCCGATCTCGTTGTTGGCGAGCATGACCGAGACCACCACCGTCTTGTCGGTGACGGCGTCGGCCACCTGCTGGGGGGTGACCAGGCCGTCGGCGGCCGGCCGCAGCACCGTGACCTCGACGCCCTCGCGCTGCAGCCGCTTGCAGGTGTCGAGGGTGGCCTTGTGCTCGGTCTCGACGGTGACGACGTGGTTGCCGAGCTTCTTGTAGTACGAGGTGGCGCCCTTGAGCGCGAGGTTGATGGCCTCGGTGGCGCCCGAGGTGAAGACGATCTCGCGGGCGTCGCCGCCGACCAGGGCCGCGATCTGGCCCCGGGCGTGGTCGACCGCGGCCTCGGCCGCCCAGCCGAAGGCGTGGTTGCGGCTGGCGGCGTTGCCGAAGTGCTGGGTGAAGTACGGCAGCATCGCCTCGAGCACGCGCGGATCGACCGGCGTGGTCGAGTGGTTGTCCATGAAGAGCGGCAGGGCCACGCCGGCGGGCGCGGGGACCAGGCGGGTGGCGGTCGACGGAGCCATGTCAGTTGTCTCCCTGGCTGGGAAGGTCGCGGGGGCCGCTCACGAGCGCGGCCACGGCGACGTCGAACTCGGGGGGCTCGGGGGCCTCGCGGCGCGGCAGCTCGGCGCGGGTCAGGCCGGCGAACAGCCGCGGCGTCTTGGCCGGCTGGTGCCCGTGATGGCCGCACACGCCGCACTCGTGGGGCGTGAAGTCGGTGGAGCAGGCCTGACACGAGTCGAGGTACTCGAGCGCCTCGTGCAGGTCGTTCTCGATGACCTGGAGCTGGGTCATCTGCTCGCGGATCTGGGCGAGCTTGGCCGAGAACACCGTGCGGGCGCGGTCGGTGGCCTGGCGCCCCGAGCCGGCGTCCCGGAAGTCGGCGACGAAGCCCTGGATGTCGGCCAGGGTGAAGCCGATGGCCTGGAGCTTGACGATCCAGTGGATGCGGTCGATGGCCTCCTGGCCGTAGAGGCGGAACCCGCCCTCGGAGCGAGCCGCCGGCTCCAGCAGGCCGAGCTCCTCGTAGAGGTGCATCGCCCGGACGGTCTTGCCGACCGCCTTGGCGAGCTCCCCGACGCGGAGCAGCTTTGCCTGTGCCTTTTCCATCAGTTGCCGTCTCTTCCGCAGCGCCAACCCTTACGTGAAGGTAAGGTTATGCGCCAGTGACGGCACTATGGAGGCGAAGTCCGCAGGAGTCAAGGGAGAAGGCTCACCTTGACGTGAGGGTCGGGGTGACCGAGCGCTCCGTCCGGATTGACCCGGCGTCCGGGCTCACGAGGCGGTGGCCACGGCCGCGAACGAGCGGATGACCGTGACCTTGATCTGGCCCGGGAACGTCAGCTCGTCGGCGATGCGCGCCGCGATCTCGGCCGACAGCTCGACCACCGCGAGGTCGTCGACGTCGCGCTCGCGCACGTAGACCCGCAGCTCGCGGCCGCCGTGGACGGCGTGGGCCAGCTCGACGCCCCGGTAGGAGGCGCCGATCCGCTCCAGATCCTCGACCCGGTGGGTGAAGCCCTCGGCCATCTCGCGGCGGGCGCCCGGCCGCGCGCCGCTCATGGCGTCGGCGGCGGCGACCAGGTGGGCGTAGACCGAGTTGCACGGCTCGTCGGCGTGGTGGGCGCCGATGGCGTTGGCGACCAGCTCGTCCTCGCCGACGCGGCGGGCGATGTCGGCGCCGATCACCGCATGCGAGCCCTCGATCTTGTGGGTCAGCGCCTTGCCGATGTCGTGCATGAGCGTGGCTCGCCGCGCCAGCTTCTGGTCGAGGCCGAGCTCGGCCGCCATCAGGCCGGCGAGGAACGAGGCCTCCACCGCGTGCAGCCACTGGTTCTGGGTGTAGCTGGTGCGCCAGTTGAGGGCGCCGACCAGCCACACGATCTCGGGGTGGGCGCGGCCGACCTCGAGGGTCGAGAACGCCTTCTTGCCCAGGGTCCGGACCTCACCGTCGAGGTGGTCCTTGATCTTCTGGGCCCAGGCCCGCGGATCGCGCTGGGCCTCGGCCGCCGCCTCGGGCTTCTTGCTGAGCTTGCCGATCGCGCGGCGCGCGACCTCGCGCCCCAGCGAGTCGAGGCCGTCGAGGCGGACGACGTGCTCGCCCTCGGTCACGAGCAGCTTGACGCCGGCGATCTCCTCGAGCGCGGCGTGGACGGCGCCGCCGTCGCGCAGGAGCACGTCCATCACCGGCGCGTCGAGGCGGAAGGTCGACTGGTTGCGCTCGGTCAGGAAGTGGTTGCGGTAGCGGGTCGACGCGATCTCGAGCACGCGACGCGCCTCGCGATCGGTCGCCGGATCGGCGGCCATGAGCTCGACCTCGCGCAGCCGGGCGCTGGCCTCGGCGCGCGCCGCCTCGAGCCACGCCTGGCCCAGGCTCGCGCCGAGCGCGTCGCCGGTGGTGCCGGCCCGCTCCTCCAGCAGCGCCCGCAGCTCGCGGCGGCGGCGCTCGGCGTCCTGGGCGAGCCCGTTGGCCCGGTCCTGCCGCGACCGGCGCTCGCCCTCGTCGGCGTCGAGCGCGGCCTGGCGCTGATCGAGCCCGTCGGCGGTCTCCTCGACCACGGCCCGCGCCCGGGCGGCGGCCGCCTCGCGCTCGGCGGCGGCGGCGGCGGCGCGCTCGAGCTCGGCCAGCGCCTGGTCGCGCACCGCCAGGCTCTCCTCGCGCGCCGCGGTGTCGGCCGCGGTGCGCGCCGCGGCGGCCTCGAGCCGCGCGCTGGCGAGGAGCGCCTCCCGCTCGGCGGCGGCGGCGGCCCGGATCTCCATCGCCTCGCGCCGGCTGCGCGCGCGCCCCACCGCGAAGGTGGTGACGGCGGCGACGAGGCCGAGGACGACGGCGAGGATCAGCACCGGGACGAGCCTACCCCACCACCCGGGTCCGGGTCACATGTCGATCTTCTCGAGGAAGGACGGATCCATGATGTCGCCGCCGCCCTTGCCCTTGCCGGTCCCCTTCCCCGAGCCCTTGCCGGTCCCCTTCCCCGAGCCCTTGCCGTCGCCCTTGCCGCCGCGCGGCAGCCGCTCGAGGATGACCTCGACCGAGGTATCGCCGGTGGCGGTGATGGTCTTGCTCCGCTCGCGGGTCTGCGGGTGACGCAGCGTGAAGGTGTGCTCGGCGCCGTCGGCGGGCAGGCCGACCTCGGTGGGGGTGGTGCCGAGGCGCGTGCCGGCGGCGTCGAAGACCTCGGCGCCCGCCGGATCGCTCGTGATCGTGATGTGGGCCAGCTTCGCCGGCACCGCCGCCCCGGTGGCCGTCCCCGAGCCCGAGCCCGATCCCGGATCCGAGCCCGAGCCCGGATCCGAGCCCGTGGCCGTCCCCGATCCCGGATCCGTCCCCGATCCCGTGGCCGTCCCCGATCCCGTGGCCGTCCCCGTTCCCGGTTCCGAGCCCGAGCCCGATCCCGGATCCGAGCCCGAGCCCGAGCCCGATCCCGGATCCGAGCCCGAGCCCGAGCCCGGATCCGAGCCCGTCCCCGCGGCCACCTCCCCACCCTCCCCACCCTCCCCGCCCGCGCTCCCCCCGCCCCCGCCCCCGCCCAGCGCGAGCACCGCGACCACACCGCCGACCACCGCCACCACCGCGACCAGCGCGATCACCAGCGCCGCCTTGCTGCGCGGCGGGTGCGCCCGGTAGCCGGGCGGCGTCGCGATGACCATGGTCTGGTTCTGCGGCTGCTGCGGCGGCGCCTGATCGGGCGCGATCGACATCCGCCGCGTCCCGGCCCCCACCGGCATCGGCCCCGTCGCGCCCGGGCCGGTGGCGGTCATCGGGCCGGTCGCGCGCGGTCCGGTGGCGACCATCGGCCCCGACGCGCCCGGCCCGGCCGGCGCCGGCGCGCCGGCCTCGACCATCATCGTCTTCTGCTCCGCCGGCGGCGGCAGCGCCAGCGGACGGTGGGCCGCGGTCGCGGCGGTGGCCACCGCCGGCACCGGCCCGGCCGCGGTCGCGAACATCGTGCGGGCCTGGGCGTCCGCCGACGGCATCGCCGCCGGCATCATCGGCGGCGAGCTGGCGAGGTAGCGATCGGGATCGAGCAGGGCCTCGCGCAGGGCGAGCATCGTCGGGAAGCGGGCGTCGGGCGCCTTGGCCAGGCAGCGCAGGATGACCTGCTCCACCGAGGGCGGGATGTGCGGGTTGAGCGCGCGCGGCGCCGGCGGCGCGTGCATCACCTGCTTGATCAGCACCTCGCCCATGGTCTGGCCGTCGAACGGCACCTGGCCGGTGAGCATCTGGAACAGCAGCACGCCCAGCGCGTAGATGTCGGTGCGGTGGTCGATGTTCTTCTTCGACTCGCAGGCCTCGGGCGACATGTACTGGGGCGTGCCCAGGACCACGCCCTGCGCCGTCAGGTTGCGGGCCCCGCCGTCGTACATCTTGGCCAGGCCGAAATCGAGGAGCTTCACGAACGCCGGGTCGCCCAGCCGCGTGCACAGCATGACGTTGTCGGGCTTGAGGTCGCGGTGGATGATCCCGGCGGCGTGGGCGGCGCACAGGGCGTCGGCGATCTGGGCCGAGATGTGGAGCGCGGTGCCGGCGTCGAGCACGCGCTGGCGGGCGAGGAGCTGGGCCAGGGTCTGCCCCTCCAGGTACTCCATGATGAAGAAGTGATCGCCCTCGGGCGACTGCCCGAAGTCGTGGATCTGGACGATGTGCTCGTTGCCGATCTTGGTGACCGCGCGCGCCTCCTGGTAGAAGCGCGAGATCACCTCGCGGTTGCCGGCCAGCTCGCGGTGGATGACCTTGAGCGCGACCTTCTTGCCGATCACCGGGTGCTCGGCCAGGTACACCGCGCCCATGCCCCCCGAGCCGATGCGGTTGAGGACCCGGTAGTTGCCGACCTGCTGGCCTTCGGCGACGGTCACGCGAGCCTGGAGTGTAGCAGCCGGCGGGCCGGCGCGCGCCGCGGGGACGGTCCCGCGGCGTCGATCGCGCGCGACGCGCCGCCGCGATCGCCGGCGTCCGATCAGGTGCCGCGGCAGAAGGCGACGTAGTCGCCCAGGGGGATGGCCGCCCGGTCGACGCCCTCGCCGCAGGTGGCGCAGCGCGGATCGCGGCGCAGGCCGAGCTCGCGGAAGCGCGAGCGGGTGGCGTCCCACACCAGCAGGCGGCCGGCGATCGTCGGCATGCCGAGCAGGAGCTTGAGGGCCTCGGTCGCCTGCAGCACGCCCATGACCCCGGGCAGGACACCGAGCACGCCCGCCTCCTGGCACGACGGCGCCGCGCCCGGCGGCGGCGGCTCGGGGTAGAGGCAGCGGTAGCAGGGCGCGCCGCCGGCCGGGAACACCGTGAGCTGGCCCTCGAAGCGGAAGACCGAGGCGTGGATCACCGGCCTGGCCAGGCGCAGGGCGACGTCGTTCAGCAGGTAGCGGGTGGCGAAGTTGTCGGCGCCGTCGACGATCACGTCGTAGCCGGCCACCAGCTCGAGCGCGTTGTCGGCGGTCAGCCGCGCCCGGTGGCCGACCACCCGCACGTCGGGGTTGAGCGCGGTCAGGGTGCGGGCGGCGCTGTCGACCTTGGCCACGCCGATGCGCTCGGTCGAGTGCACGACCTGGCGCTGCAGGTTGCTGGCGTCGACGACGTCGTCGTCGACCAGCCCGATCGTGCCGACGCCGGCGGCCGCCAGGTACAGGCTGGCCGGCGAGCCGAGCCCGCCGGCGCCGATGCACAGCACCTTGCCGGCGAGCAGGCGGCGCTGCCCGTCCTCGCCGACCTCGGGCAGGAGCAGGTGGCGCGAGTAGCGCTGGCGCTGGGCGGCGCTGAGCTGGTCCGCGCCGTCGTCCACCGGCAGCCCGGCCTGCTTCCACGCCGAGAAGCCGCCGGCCAGGGACGCGACCGCGGCGTAGCCGAGCTCGCCCAGGGTCCGCGCCGCCAGCACCGAGCGCACGCCGCCCGAGCAGTACAGCACCACCAGGCGGGCGCGATCGGGCAGCGCCGCCTCGACCCGCTGCTCGAGCAGGCCGCGCGGGATGGCGACCGCGCCGGGGATGCGGCCGGCGGCCAGCTCGTCGGGCTCGCGCAGATCGACCACGGCCGGCGCCGGCACCGTCGCCGCCAGCTCGAGCGGCGTGACCTCGCGCACCGTCCGGCGCAGGTCGGCGAGGAGCGCGTCGAAGGCAGGCATCGGCGCGCAGTCTACCCCGAACGCCGCCGACGGCCCCGGCGCCACCCCGGCCGCGCGGCCGGATTTCCGACGGCGCCCCCCGGAATCCGCCGGAAACCTGAGAGCCGGCGACGCGGTGGCGACGACTTGCCGCGGGCACGGGCGGTGCAAGTGGCGCGACCATGCGATCTGCACGGGGCGGCCACGCCCTCCTCGCCACCCTCGCCCTCCCCGTCCTGGTCCCGGCGCTCGGCGTCTCGCCGGCGGCCGCGGACCGCCTCGCCGTCGGCGCCAGCCTCGGCGAGACCCGCGGCGACCAGCTCGCCGTCGCCCGCGGCCCCGGCGCGTTCGTGCGGCTGCGCGCCGGCGCCCGATCGCTGATCGAGCTCGACGTGGCGCGGAGCGCGCCCGAGTCCGAGGCCCACACCTCGACCCGGCTGGGGGCGTCGCTCGTGCTCGAGCTGTCGGCGCGCGGCCGCGGCCTGACCCCGTACCTGGTGGCCGGCGGCGGCGTCACCCGCACCGAGCACGCCTTCTGGATCGGCGATCACCGCCACCTCGAGGTCGGCGCCGGCCTCGACCTCGCGCTCGGCGAGCGAGCCTGGCTCGGCGTCGACGCCCGCGCCGGCCAGCGCGATCTCGTCGACGAGCGCCTGCCCCACGACCCGGTGATCCTCATCTACATCCCGCCGGCCCTGCCCGCCCACCACACGTACACCAGCGTCCGCCTCACGCTGTCGTTCGCGCTGTGAGCGCGCCGACGTCGCGCGGCCGGCGACGCCGTCAGTTGCAGGTGACGTCGAAGTAGTCGATCTGGCAGCTCGCCGCGGTGCAGATCACGGTCGCGGTGGGGTTGCCGTTGGCCAGGCCGGTGGCGACGGTGGTCGGGTTCTGGTAGCTCCACGCCGAGGCGGTCGCGCTGATCGCGACCGGCGAGCCGCTGTCGATGCGGACCGAGTGGCTGCCGGCGCTGGGCCCGCGGCGGTAGTAGATGATGAGGCCGCGCCCCGAGAAGTTGAAGGTGAAGCTGTTGTTCACGACCGAGGTGTCGAGCGCCTGGCCGCCGTGCAGCACCGACCCGAACGCGGTGCTCCAGCCGGTGGTCAGGCTCTCGGCCTCGATGAGGGTGGGCGTGCACGGCGCGACCACGGTCCACGAGTGGGTCGCCGTCGCCGCGTTGCCGGCCTGATCGGTGGCGCGCACGGTGAACGTGTGGGCGCCGACGGCGACACCGGTGTAGCTCTGGCCGGTCGGGCTCGAGCACACCGTGAAGGCCCCGCCGTCGAGCTGGCACTCGACGAGCGTGTTGGCCTCGCTGGTGAAGACGAAGTCCGCGGTCGAGGACTCGACCGAGCTGGCGGGGCCGCTGGTGATGCTCACCGTCGGCGGCACGGTGTCGATGGTCCAGGCGTGGGTGGCGGTCCCGGTCCGGCCGGCGCCGCTGGTCGCCCGCACGGTGAAGGTGTGGTTGGTGTTGGCGGCGAGGCCGGCGTAGCTCTGCGGGCTGGTGCAGGCGGCGAAGGCGTCGCTGTTCATCCGGCACTCGAAGGTGGCCGGGCCGTCGGCGGCGAACGCGAACATCGCCGTGGTCTGGCTGGTGGGGTTGTCGGGGTGGCTGGTGATGGTCACGACCGGGTCGTCGCCGGCCGCGGCGTCGACGTCATCCCCGCCCCCGTCGGGCGAGGGGGTGGTGACCTTGCCGCAGGCGGCGACGGTGGCGAGGAGGGTGACCAGGCAGAGCGCGGGCTTCGTCATCGTCGAGATCCTTCCCGGAATTCAGCCCGAGGTACCACCGTCGCGCCCCCGCCAGCAAGCGCGGATCGCCCCGCCCCGTGCGCCGCCTCACCCCGGGTGGCAACCCGCAGGGAGGCTCACGGCGCGCCGGCGCCGACCGTGATCAGCCACGAGTCGCAGCCGCCCGGGCCCTTGCCCGGCCCCAGGCGCTCGACCAGCGGACAGGCGCCGTCGCGGAGGTCGGTGCGCAGGACCGTGGCGCCCACGTCCTCGAGCGCGGCCAGGACCTCGGGATCGGGCAGGCGCGTGCCCTTGTAGCTGCGGGGGCCGGCGCTGACGAGCGCCAGGCTCGGCGTGACCGCCGCCAGGAAGGCGCGCCGGCTCGAGGTCTTCGAGCCGTGGTGGCCGACCTGCAGGATGTCGGCGTCGAGCTGCGGGGCGAAGCGCTCGACCAGGTGCTGCTCGACGTCGCCCAGCGGCGCCGACGGATCGGCGCGCGGCCCCGACTCGGCGTCCCCGGTCAGGAGCAGCCGGGCGGCGCCGAGGTCGACCGCGATCACGATCGAGTTGCCGTTGGGATCGGCGTGACCCTTGGGCTCGGCGTGCAGGATCGTCAAGCGCGCGCCGGCGCCCAGCGCCACCTCGTCGCCCTCGCTGAAGCTCTGCCACGGCACCGCCGGCGGGATCGTGACGGCGACGCCCTTGACGGTCAGGGTGCGATCGGCCGGCGGCGGCGCCGCGGTGCGGTAGCGGGTGCCGGTGGTCGCGGCGACGGTCAGGAGGAGGTCGCGGTAGAAGACGGCGTGGTTGATGCGACCGGCGTCCCACAGCGTGCCCACCTGGTAGCAGTGCACGACCTCGTCGAGGGCCGAGGCGTGATCGAGGTGCGGGTGGCTGAGGACGACGTGGTCGATGCGACGCCGGGCCCCGGCCGCGGCGCCGGTGGCCGCGCAGGTCGGATCCGCGGCCGCGGCGGCGCCGCCGCCCGGCGCCGGCCCCGACGGGCCGAGCGCGGCGCCCAGGTAGGCCAGGACCCGGGCCGGCTTCTCGTCGGGATCGTTGGTGCCGGCGTCGTAGAGCAGGGTGAAGTCGGCGCCCTCCACCAGGATCGCGAGGCCGGTGCCGACGTCGATCAGGTGGATCCGCCAGGTGCCCGCGGCCGGTGGCGCGCCGGGGAGATCGGCCGCGGTCTCGACCCGCGTCCACGCGATCGCCGGCGCCGACGGCGCGCCGGGAGGCGGGGGCGGCGCGTCGGGCGGCGCGGGCGGCGCGTCCGGGCGCGGCGACGGCGTCGCCGGCGGGGCCGCCCGCGGCGCCGGACAGCCCGCCAGCGCCAGGAGCGCCAGCAACGCGATCGCGGAGGTGAGCCTCACCCCGCCATCCTAGAGCACCGAGCGGTTCGACGCGCCCGCGGCGACGCCACCGCGCGCGGCGCGCCCGGGCCGACCGGGGCGATCGATCAGCTCGCGTTGCGGCGCCGGATCAGCTCGACGACGAAGCGCCGCAGCCGCCGCTCGTGCCCCTCGCTCGGCTGCTCGGCCACCGAGATCCGCAGACGGTCACCCTCGCCCTCGCGGATCACGCCGCGCACCCGCAGGCCGAGCTCGTCCGACTCGGTCGCCCGCACCTGCATCTCGACGTGGGTCCCCACCACCCAGCGGCCGGGCCCGGTGATCCGCACGCCGCCGGCGCCGATCCCCACCACCCGCGCGGTCACGAGCTGCTCCTTGGAGCGGAGCTTGACCTCGAGGTCGCACGGCAGCGGCCGCTCGTCGGTGCGCTCGGCGGCGACCAGCGCCAGGATGCAGCGCTCGACCGTCGCCCGCTCGACCGCGTCCTCGGGGACCCAGCCGACCGGGGTGCGCCGCCCGTCCAGGTCCTCGAGCAGGTCGGCGAGCTGCACCAGCGTCATCTTCTCGATCTCGGCGTGTTCGGTGTGCATCTCGTCCTGTAGCCCCCCTTGCGTTTATTTCACTCGAACGCCCGGCGTCAGGCCAGCGGTTCCTGCGTGAGGAGCGAACAAATAATCCAGGAACAACAGAAACTTGCACGGATCCTTCGCGCCTACATCCCCCCCGCCGGGGGCAATGCGCGCCCCGGCGCGCGTGCGATCCCGCGGAGGTGCGCGTCGCGAGCCGAGTCGCGAGCCGACCACCTCCGTTGCCAAGGCGCGTCACGGTGAGTAGGGTTGGTCGATCGCCGGTTCTACCCCGGCCGGAGGCTTCCATGGCCACGCTCTTCCGCGAGAACTCCCCCCCCACGGCCGCCGCACCGCCGGCCGCCGACGAGCCCGTCTCCCTCGACACCCTGGTCGGCCTGACGCCCCTGGCGGCGTCCAAGGTCAACGAGATCCGCGCCGCCGAGGACATCGAGGCCGAGATGGGCCTGCGCCTGCGCGTCGTCGGTGGCGGCTGCGCCGGCTTCTCCTACGACCTCTACTTCGACGCGCCGACCGAGGTCGATCAGCAGTTCACCGTCGAGGGTGTCAACGTCGTCGTCGACGAGATGAGCCTCATGTACCTGGTGGGTACCCAGATCGACTACGTCGAGGGCCTGCAGGGCGCCGGCTTCAAGTTCAACAACCCCAACGTGAAGTCGACCTGCGGCTGCGGCAGCTCGTTCGCGGTGTAGCCCGCGCGCGGCCATGGACATCGGCCACCTGCTGGCCCGCGAGCTCGGCGCCGACCGGGTCATCCTGCGCGGCGACGAGCGGCTCGACGCCTACCAGCGCGACGAGAGCCCGCTCGCGCCGCACCCGTGCGACGCGGCCGCGCTGTGTCGCTCCACCGCGGAGGTGGCGCTGGTGCTGCGGCTGTGCCGCGAGCACCGGGTGCCGGTCACCCCGCGCGGCGCCGGCAGCGGCCTCACCGGCGGCTGCCTGCCGGTGCGCGGCGGGGTCGTGCTCTCGGTCGAGCCGATGCAGGCGATCAAGGAGATCTCCGCCGACGATCTGGTCGCGGTGGTCGAGCCCGGCGTGATCACCCAGCGCCTGCAGGACGCGGTCGAGGAGCAGGGCCTGTTCTACCCGCCCGACCCGGCCAGCCTCGAGTACTGCTCGATCGGCGGCAACGCCGCCAACAACGCCGGCGGGCCGCGCGCCTTCAAGTACGGCGTCACCCGCGAGTACGTCCTCGGGCTCGAGGTCGGGCTCATGGGCGGCGAGGTGCTGCGGGTCGGTCGCCGCACCACCAAGGGCGTGACCGGCTACGACCTGGTGGCCGGCTTCGTCGGCAGCGAGGGCACGTTCGGGGTGATCACCGAGCTGACGCTGCGGCTCCTGCCGAAGCCGCCGGCCCAGGCCACGCTGCTCGCCGTCTTCCGCGCGGTCGCCGACGCCGGCGCCGCCATCACCGCGCTCATCGGCCGCGGCATCCGGCCGCGAGTGATCGAGCTCGCCGACAAGGCGTCGATCGATCACGTCCGCCCGCGCTCGCGCTACAAGTTCCCCGCCGACGCCACCGCCATCGTCCTGGTCGAGGTCGACGGCGACGCCGACAGCCTCGGGCTCCAGCTCGAGCGCATCGGCGAGGACTGCGATCGCCACGGCGCGATCGACATCTTCGCCGCCAACGATCCGGCCGAGCGCCGGGCGCTGTGGGAGGCGCGGCGCCTCATCTCGCCGTCGCTCAAGGAGGCCCACCGCTTCAAGATCGGCGAGGACGTGTGCGTGCCGCGCAGCGCGATCGTCGAGATGCTGGGCCGGGTCGACCGCATCGCCGCCGAGACCGGCGTGGCCATGGCGGTGTTCGGGCACGCCGGCGACGGCAACCTCCACGTCAACGCGCTGTGCGACGACGACCCCGCCGATCCGGCGGTGATGGCCCGGGTCGACCAGGCGGTGGGCCGGGTGTTCGCCGACGCGGTGGCCCTGCGCGGCACGCTGTCGGGCGAGCACGGCATCGGCCTGGTCAAGCGCGACTACATGCCCCTCGAGCAGAGCGAGCAGGTGCTGGGCTGGCAGCGGCGGTGGAAGGCGATGTGGGATCCCGACGACCTGCTCAACCCCGGCAAGGTGCTGCCGGCGCGACGGGCGGCGTGCTCGGAGTAGCCGGCGACCTTCCCTACGCGGAGCTGGTGGCGCGCGCCGCCGCCTCGCTCCGGGCCCGGCCCGGGCAGCGGCTCGAGCCCGAGGACCTGCGGCGGGCCGCGGTCGCGGTGCTGCTGGTCGATCGCGGCGGTGGCAGCCACGTGCCGCTCATCGTGCGCGGCCACGACGCGCCGGTCCACGGCGGGCAGATCGCGCTGCCCGGCGGCCGCGCCGAGCCCGGCGATCCCGATCTGGCGGCGACGGCGCGGCGCGAGGCGATGGAGGAGCTGGGCGTGCCGTTCGACGCGCCGCGGGTGCTGGGCACCCTCGACGACGTGCCGACGCCGAGCGGCTTCCTGATCACGCCGGTGGTCGCCGCGCTCGGCGCCGAGCACGTCTACGTCCCCGACCCCGCCGAGGTCGCGGCCTGGTTCGAGGTGCCGCTGGCGCTGTTCGCCGATCCGTCGCGCGCCGAGGTCGTGGGCGACCGGATGTGGCGGGGCCGGAGCTACCAGCTCCGCGCGTACCTGCACGGCGAGCGCCGCATCTGGGGGGCGACCGCGCGCATCCTCGAGGATCTGGCGACCCGCGTGCACGGCGCCTGATCCGGGGCCGGCTCCGGATCCGGGTTCGGGGTCGGGCTCGGGGCTGCATGCCCGGGGGAATAGCCACGCCGGGCGCGGCGTTCGGGCCGGACCTCATGCGCGCACCCACGATCACCGCCGCGAGCTCGATCCTGGCCCTCACCCTGGCCCTGGCCGCGTGCGGCGACCGCCGCGACTCGCGCGGGGCCGCGCCCGCACCCGGCCCCGCCGGCGCCGCGCCCGCCGCCGGCGCCGCGCCCGCACCCGCCCCGCTCGACGTCGCCGGCCTGGTCGACGCCCCCGGCTGCCTCGTCGTCCGGTATCCGGACGGGACCGAGCGCACCTCCGACGCCACGGCGTGCGCCCGGCGCCTGCGCCCGGCCTCGACCTTCAAGATCCCCAGCGCGCTCCTGGCCGCCGAGGCCGGGCTCGTCGACGGGCCCGACGCGATCCTGCGCCACGACGCCACCGCCTACCCGCGCCAGGACTACTGGCCGGCGGGCTGGGACCGCGACCAGCCGCTGCGCGAGGCGATGCGCATCTCCGCGGTGCCGCTGTTCCGCCACCTCGCCACCCGGCTCGGCGCCGAGCGCATGCAGGCTGGCCTCGACGCCCTCGGCTACGGCAACCGCTCGATCGCCGGGGGCCTCGACCGCTTCTGGCTGGAGGGCGGCGGGCTGGCGATCTCGGCCGTCGAGCAGGTCGCGTTCCTGGCGCGGCTGCGGGCCGGCGCGCTGCCGCTGTCGGCGCGCGCCCAGGCCACCGTCCGCGACGCGCTGCCGACCGAGCGCGCCGGCGACGCCACGCTCCACTGGAAGACCGGGACCGCGCGCGACGGCGACGGACCGTGGACGGCGTGGCTGGTGGGCTGGATCGACCGCCCCGGCGGGACCCACGTCTTCGCCTGCTGGCTCGAGGATCCCGGTGACTTCGACGCCGTGCGCTCGAACCGCATGGCCTTCTGCCGGGGCGCCCTCGACCGGCACGGCCCGTTCCCGGCGGCCGAGCCGGCGCCGTGACCGACCGGCCCGCATCGCGCCGCCGCCCGGCGCCGCCGGCGCGCGCGCTCACTCGACGGTGACGAACGCCGCCAGCTTCCACGCCGCGCCGCGGCGGGCCAGGCGGAGCTGCCACGCGCCGCGGGGCGCGGTGGCCGGGCACACGACGTCGGCGCCGGCGCTGGCGCAGCCGGCGGCGATCGCGGCCAGCATCTGGGCGAACACGCCGGGGTCGGCCTGCCACATCGCCATCGCGCCGTCGACGCCGGGGGCCGCGCCCAGGCTCCACACCACGTCGTCGGCGCACTGGGCGCGGAGCCCGGCGTGATCGCGATGCTCGAGGGCGCGGACGATGGCCTGGGCGGTCGCCCGCGCGCCGTCGGGGATGTCGCCGGCGATCGTCGCCGGCGGCGCCTCCTCGGGCGCGTCGTCGACCACCGTGGGGGCGCGCCGGGCGTGGCTCTTGAGGCGGCGGTGGATGGCGACGGTCAGGGCGTCGGTGCGACCCGCCAGCCAGTGCGGCCGGGCCGCGCCCTTCAGCTCGGTGGGCAGCGCGTTGCCGGGCTCGAGCTGCGATGCCGTCCCGACGACGCGGATCCGCCACGGCCGGCCGCCGGCGACGGTGACGTCGAAGCGGATGAAGGTGAGCCGACGCGCCAGCGACGGGTTGTAGCCGAGCCCGGTGTTGGGCGACGCGGTGCCGACGCCGGCGGTCTGGTCGCGCGCCTGCACGCTCTTGGGATCGTCGGCGCCCGGATCGCTGAACTTCACCTGGTGCCAGGCGGTCTTGATGACGCCGGTGGCCGCATCCTCGTCGAGGCGCGGGTACAGCTCGCGCACGGCGGCGACCGCGGCCGAGAACACCACCGCGAACTCGGCGTCGTAGACCGAGGCCCGGGCCTCGGCGACCTCCTTCTTGTTCATACAACCGGCGAGCGCGAGGGCGGAGATCGCCGCCACCAGCGCGCGACGGGGCAGGAAACGGAGCGGAAAATCGTTCATGATGCGGAGCGCCATGGCCCGCCCAGGGAATACCACACGCCGCGCGCCCCCGCCGGCCGCCCGCGGTGACGCGCCGGCGGAGGGGCCCGGGCGGCCGCCCGTCGAGGAGCTGGTGGCGCGGCTGGCCACGCGCTGGCCCGACGCCCGCTGCGAGCTCGATCACCGGAACGCCTTCGAGCTCCTGTGCGCGACCATCCTCGCCGCGCAGTCGACCGATCGCCTGGTCAACACCGTCACCCCCGCGCTGTTCGCCCACTGGCCCGACGCCCACGCCATGGCCGCGGCCCCGCCCGACGAGCTCGAGCGCGCGATCCACTCGACCGGCTTCTTCCGCATGAAGGCGCGCCACCTCCTCGGCATGGCGCGCGCGCTGGTCGAGCGCCACGGCGGCGAGGTGCCGGCCGACATGGACGCGCTGTGCGCGCTGCCCGGCGTCGCCCGCAAGACCGCCAACGTCATCCTCGGCACCGCCTTCGGCACGGACCGGGGCGTGGTCGTCGACACCCACGTCACCCGCCTGTCGCAGCGCCTGGGCCTCACCGGCGAGAGCGACCCGGTGAAGATCGAGCGCGACCTCATGGCGCTCCTGCCCCGCGAGCAGTGGCGGTCGTTCGCCGATCGCCTGATCTGGCACGGTCGCCGCGTCTGCTTCGCGCGCCAGCCCGCCTGCGGCCTGTGCGACCTGGCGCCGCTGTGCCCGTCGGCGGACGTCCCCGGCCGCGCCGCCGAGGCGGCGGCTGGCGACCCGACGGCGGCGGGGGCGACGACGGCGGCGGAGGCGGAGGCGACGGCGACGGCGGCGGCGGACGGGCCCTTCGACTCCGCGCCTCCGGCGCTTCGCTCAGGGCGAACGGGGAGCAGGTCTCGCCGAAGCCCGAAGCCGAGCCCGAGCCCGAGCCCGAAGCCGAGCCCGAAGCCGAGCCCGAGCCCGAGCCCGAGCCCGAAGCCGAGCCCGAGCCCGAGCCCGAGGCCGAAACCGAGCCCGAAGCCGAGCCCGAGGCCGAAACCGAGCCCGAAGCCGAGCCCGAGGCCGAAGCCGAGCCCGAAGCCGAGCCCGAGCCCGAAACCGAGCCCGGCCTCGAGGCCACCACGCCTCCCCCGCCGATGACCCGCGGCCCGGCCCCCCACCCCATCCTCGCCGTCGCCGCCATCGTCTTCGACGCCGCCGGCCGCGTGCTCGTCGTCGAGCGCGGGCGCCCGCCCGGCGCCGGCCTGTGGAGCGTCCCCGGCGGCCGGCTCGAGCTCGGCGAGCCCATCGCCGCCGCGGTCGCCCGCGAGGTCCGCGAGGAGACCGGCCTCGTCGTCACCTGCGGTCCGCTGGTCGAGGTGGTCGAGCGCGTGGCCCCGGCCGACGGCGGCACCTGGCACCACGTCATCCACGATCACCTGGCCTTCCTCGTCGGCGGCGAGCTCGCCGCCGGCGCCGACGTGCGCGCCGCCCGCTTCGTCACCGACGCCGAGCTGGCGGCGCTGCCGACCACCGCCGGCCTGGCGGAGGTCATCGCCCGCGCTCGCCGGCTCCTTCCCGTTGCCACGCCGGCGCCGCCGGGGTAACCGAGCGTCGTGCTCCCCGTCGTCGACGCGCGTCCCTGCCCCGACCCCGCCCACGCCCTGCCCCGGGTACGGCGCGAGGACGTCGGCGAGCGCGAGTGGCTCGACTGGCGCTGGCAGCTCCGCCACATGCTGACCACCGCCGACGAGCTGGCGGCGGTGGTGAACCTGTCGGCGGCCGAGCGCGAGGGCCTGGCGGTGTCGCGCCACCTGTTCCGCACCGGGCTCACGCCGTACTACGCCGACCTCATGGATCGCGACGATCCGGCCTGCCCGGTGCGCATGCAGGCCATCCCGCGCGCCGCCGAGCTCGAGATCCGCGGCGAGGAGCTGCGCGATCCGCTGGGGGAGGATCACCACCGGCCGGCGCCGTGCGTCGTCCACAAGTACCCCGACCGCGCGCTGTTCCTGGTCGTCGACCGCTGCGCGATCTACTGCCGCCACTGCAACCGCCGCCGGCTGGTCGGCGGCGACGATCCGCCGACCCGCGACGAGCTCGAGGCCGGCCTCGCCTACCTGCGCCGCACCCGCCGCATCCGCGACGTCCTCCTCTCGGGCGGCGATCCGCTGCTCCTGTCGACGCCGCGGCTCGACGAGCTGCTCGGCAAGCTGCGGGCCATCCCCCACCTCGAGACCATCCGCATCGGCACCCGCATCCCGGTGGTGTGCCCGATGCGCATCGACGACGAGCTGGTGGCCGCCCTGCGCCGCCACCACCCGCTGTTCGTCAACACCCACTTCAACCACGCCAAGGAGCTGACCGCGGAGGCCCGCGCCGGCTGCGAGCGCCTGGTCGACGCCGGCGTCCCGGTCGGCAACCAGACCGTGCTCCTGCGCGGCATCAACTCGTCGGTGCGCTCGCTGCGGGCGCTGTTCCGCGGCCTCCTGCGCATGCGGGTCAAGCCCTACTACCTGTTCCAGGGCGACACCGTGATCGGCACCGATCACCTGCGCACGCCGGTGGACGCCGCCATCGAGCTCTACGCCGGCCTGCGCGGCTGGATGAACGGCATGGCCGTGCCCCACCTGGTGATCGACGCCCCCGGCGGCGGCGGCAAGCTCCCCATCGGCCCCACCTACCTCGTCGAGCGTCGCCCCGACGCGGTCGTGGTCCGCACCTACCGCGGCGACCTCGTCGAGTACCCGGAGGCGCGCGCCGGCGATTGCGCGGTGGCCTACGACCGCGTCTTCTTCGCCGGCGTCCCCGACGACGACGATCGCGAGGGCTCGGCCGAGGTCGGCGAGGCCGGCGGCGTCGGCGCGATCGACCCGCCCGGCGCCCCCGCGCCGGCGCCGAGCGGCGCGCCCGGGCCGGCGGAGCCGGCTGGCCGGTCGTGAGCCCCGAGGCGCTGCGCGACCACGTCGTCGCCGCCGCCCGCCGCCACGGGTTCCACCGCGTCGGCATCGTGCCGGTCGAGCCGACCCGCCGCGCCGACCTCCACCGCGCGTGGCTGGCCGCCGGCCACCACGGCGAGATGGCGTACCTGGCGACCCCCGAGCACCTGGCCGGCCGCGCCGATCCGCGCGCGCTCCTGGCCGCCGCCCGCACCGTGATCGTCGTCGCCCTCGCCTACGGCACGGACGCGCCGCCGCCGCCCGCGGCCACCGTCCGCGGCGTCATCGCCCGCTACGCCCGCGGCACCGACTACCACCTGGTGGTCCGCGATCGCCTGCAGCTCGTCGCCGGCGAGCTGGCGGCCGCCCTCGGCCGCCCGGTGGCGAGCCGGGTCTGCGTCGACAGCGCGCCGCTGGCCGAGCGCGAGCTGGCCGAGCGCGCCGGCGTCGGCTTCGTCGCCAAGAACACGATGATCATCGCCCCCGGCCTGGGCTCGTACGTGGTCCTGGGCGAGCTCCTGGTCGACGCCGAGCTGGCGCCGACCGCGGCGCCGGCGCGCGACCGCGACTGCGGGCAGTGCCGGGCCTGCCTCGACGCGTGCCCGACCGGCGCCTTCGTCGACGCCTACGTCCTCGACGCCCGTCGCTGCATCTCGTACCTGACGATCGAGCACGACGGTCCCATCCCGGTCGAGCTGCGCCCGCGCCTGGGCGCGATGATCTTCGGCTGCGACGTGTGCCAGGAGGTGTGCCCCTACAACGCGGCCGCCCCCGGGCGTCACCCGCCCGCCATCGAGCTGACGCCGCGCGACGCCGACCACGCCCACCCCGACCTGATCGCGCTGGCCGCCGCCGGCGCCAACCAGCTCCGCCGCTTCGTCAAGCGCACCGCGCTGCGCCGGGTCGATCGCCGCCGCCTGCTCCGCAACGTCGCCGTCGCGCTCGGCAACAGCGGCCAGCCGCGGGCCGCCGCCGCCGCCCTCGCGCTGCTCGCCCACCCCGAGGCCCTGGTCCGCGGCCACGCGGCGTGGGCGGTGGCGACCCTGGTCGAGGCCGGCGCGGTCGCCGCCGCCGCCGCCGCCGTCGCGCTCGCCGAGGCCGCGCGGGTGGAGGTCGACGCCGACGCCACGGACGAGCTGGCCGCGGCCCGGGCCCGGGTCGCCGCGTGCGCCCCCGCCGGGTGATCGCGTACGGCTCAGTCGCCCAGGGTGAGCACGTACGCGGTCACGGCCTCGATCTGGTCGGCGGTCAGCGCGCCCTCGAACCCGGGCATGCGGCCGTTGCCCGAGCCCTTGCGCACCTGGCCCTCGATCGTCGCGCGGTCGCGGCGGGCCCGGAACTCGGCGCCGGTCAGATCGCGCACGCCGAGCTGGGCGGCCATCTGCTGGGGCGGCTTGCCGCGCTCGCCGTGGCAGCTCGCGCAGGCGGCGCGGAACACGGTGGCGCCGTCCGTGCTGCCGCCCGCGACCGTGCGATCGCACGCGGCCAGGGTGGCGACGGTGCCGGCGACGGCGGCGACGACGAGGGCGGTGGCCAGGCGGCGCATGGTCGGTCGTCTACCACGGCCGGCGCCGACCGGGCGGGCGCGGGCGCGCGATCGACGGCCGCGCCGCCGACCGCCCGCCGCCAGCTCAGGTCATGAGGTGGCCGGGCGTGGCGATGTTGTCGCCCATGACCACGGGACCGACCGGCACGTACGGCGGCGCGAACGACGGGATCGGCCCCTTGCCCAGGACGCCGATCACCTGCTGCATCGGCAGCCAGATCATGAAGCCGGCCGAGATCACCGTGGCGATCGCCATGTGCAGGGCCTCGTAGTGCTTCTCGGGGTCGTTGTCCTTGATGCTGCCGTCGAGCGCGCTGTCCATCTCGGACTTCATCATGTTGGGCGTGGCCATCGCGGCCATCTGCCCCGACGGACAGGCGATGAGCGGCGTCGGCACGTTGGGCGTCGGCGGCGCCATCGGCCCGGGGAACGCGGCGAACGCCGGGTACCAGGGCAGGCCGGGCACGGTGACCATGCTCTGCCAGTCCTTGAAGCACTTCGAGACGCCCTTGGCGATGGCGTCGCGGTGCTTGGCCTTGCCCTCGGTCCACGCCGCGCACGAGGGCGCGTTCTTCATGTTGCTCTCGAGCTCGGGGCCGTCGAGGCACCCGGGCGCCCCCACCGCCGTCACCGCGTTGATGATCAGGTCCTTGAACTTGGCCTGCGCCTTCCACAGCCCGTGCGCGTACGCGAACGCGTCGAGCATGCCGTCGTGGATGTCCTTGTAGATCTGCCCCACCTCGTCACACGACTGCTGGTGGTACTTGTTCATGTTCCGCGGCATGAACCAGGGCGGGATGAGCTTGGGGACCGCGACCTTCTCCTCCGGTTTGAGCGAGTCGCTGTAGTGCTGGGCGTCGGGATCGCCGCTGGGGTCGCTCCACTCCGCGGGCAGCTTCAGGCCGTACGAGAAGAAGACGCCCTGGCCGGCAGGCTTGATGAGGTTGATGGGTGGCATCGTCGTGGCTCGGGCTCGGGCTCGGGATCCGGTGGGGGCGGACCGGGCGGTCAGCCGCCGGTGAGGACGTCGGTCGAGCCCTCGATGAGCTGACCGCTGAAGCTGCCGCAGTGCTTGGTGGCGTCGCCCTGACGGAACGCCTCCTTGCCGTTGATGAAGACGGTGCCGCTGCCGGCGTCGGCCTGCCACATGTTGGCGCCGCAGCAGGCGGCGTGGATGCCGAGGTCGGTCTTGCGCAGGGCCGGCTTGGAGTTGACCAGCACGTCGGGCGAGCCGAGGATCGCCGGGCCGGTCACCGCGTGCGGCACGCCGCAGCAGTGATCGTGGGTGGCCTGCTGGGCCTTGTCCATCAGTCGTCCTTGAGGCGGCATGGGTGCTCCACGACTTTATACGAAAGCCGGCGCCGCTACCTTCCCTGGGCGGGGCCGGGCGCCTCGGCCAGCTTGCGGGCGCGGAGGTAATGGACGCGGTAGCTTACGCTCGATCGCCGCTCGCGCCGCAGGGTCCACGGCAGCTCGTCCTCGTCCTCGACCTGGTAGCGGGCGCGCAGCCCCCGCCCGGTCTCCAGCACCTCGCGCACGTGGGCGGCGGGATCGTCCCCGCCCAGGCGCTCGTCCTCGGCGGTCACCCCGCTCTGCCAGGTGTAGGGCGACGACAGGACGAGCTCGCCGCCGGGCGCGCACAGGCCGTCCATCACCGCCAGGAGCTGCCCGGGGTGGGCGACGTTGTCGATCACGTTGAGCGCGACCACCCGATCGAACCAGCCCGGCACCAGCGGCGGATCGAGCGCGTCGGCGCACACCAGGGTCACGCGGCCGGGGTCGACCGCCAGCGCGCCGGCCGCGATCGCCGCCGGCGCGTAGCGTCGCCCGACCACGCGCCGCGGGTAGCGCACGAGCTCGCCGGCGAGGAGGTGGCGCGCGCGGCGCAGGGCGCCGAAGCTCAGGTCGACGCCGACGACGTGCTCGGCGCCACGCGCCAGCTCGGCCAGGCCGCGACCGACGCTCGCCCCGAGCTCGACCGCGCGCGCCACCGGCGCGGCGCGCCGCGCCGCCAGCCGCTCGAACAGCGGGCCGGCGCCGGCGCCGACGATGCCGTCGGGCGGCGGCGTCGCGCGATCGCCCCAGTGGGCGTCGAGGTAGACGCTCATGACCTCGAGCAGGCGCGGGTAGACCGCGTCGTCGGGCCCGCCCTCGACGAGGAGGGCCGCCACCTCGGGCGCGAGATCGCGCTCGAGCACCACCGGATCGCGGAGGAGGCCGGCCGGATCCGCGCACACGATGGGCACGCCGTCGACCACCGGGTAGCGGCGACCGCACGCGCAGGCCAGGAGCTCGCCGCCGGGCGCCACCGGCTCGAGCGTCCGCAGATCGATGCGCTCGGCGGTCCGGGTCCGGCACGCGGGGCAGACCAGCACGGGATCCATCGGGCTAGTATCGCCCACGTGGACGTCTTCGGGCTCGCCGTGGCCGCCGGTGGCGACTTCCTGTGCGCGGCCGCGGTCGACGCCGCCCACGAGCTCGGCCTCTACGCCCGGCTCGCCGACGGTCCGGCGACGCTCGCCGAGCTGGCGGCCGCCGCGGACGTGGTGCGCGGGCAGCGCCGCCTGGGCGCGCTGTGCGACGTCCTGGCCGCCACCGGCGCGCTGGTCCGGGTGGCGCCGGGCGAGGCCCGCTTCGCCGCGCCGACGTCGCCCCCGCCGCGGCCGGTGGTGCCGCGGGCCGGCTGGGGGCTCCTCGCCGACGTCATCCGGCGCGACCGCCCGCTGCCGCCCGAGGGCGGCGCCCTCGAGCGCCGCTACCAGCTCCACCTGGCGCGGGCCGGAGCGGCCGCGGCGCGGGAGCTCGCCCCGCTCCTGGCCGGCCCCTCGCTCCTCGATCTGGGCGGCGGCGCGGGCGCGTACACCGCGGCCTTCCTCGCCGCCCATCCCGGCGCGACCGCCACCCTGGTCGACGTCCACGACGTCCTCGCCCTGGCCGCCGTCGAGCTGGCCGCCGTCCGCGATCGGGTCCGCCTCGTCGGCGGCGACGCGCGGGTGGCGCCGGTCGGCGCCGGCCACGGCGCGGTGCTGCTGTCCAACCTGCTCCACCTCCACGGCCCCTCCGGCTGCGCCGGCCTGTGCGCCGCCGCGGCCCGCGCCGTGGCCCCGGGCGGCGTCGTCGTGGTCAAGGACCTGCGCGTGGACGAGGACCGCGGCGGCCCGCTCGCCGGGCTCCTGTTCGCGCTCAACATGGCGATCTACACCGACGAAGGCGACGTCCACGCCCCGTTTCGGATCCGGACCTGGCTCGAGGACGCCGGCCTCGTCGTCGTCGAGGAGCGCCGGCTGGCCGCGGCCCCCGACGCGATCGTCCTCCTCGCCCGGCGCCCCACCGCCGCCGGCTCCTTCCCACGCTCGGCGGGAAGCCCGGGGCCCGATCTGGCGTAGACTCCCGTCGGATGGCGCGCGTCTTCCTCCTCAACCCGCCGTCGCCGGAGCCGGTGCAGACGCCGCTCCTGTCGTTCTGCCACCTGGCGGCGGCCCTGCGCGCCGCCGGCCACGAGGTCGCCCTCCTCGACGCCTCGGCGCCGCGCGCGCCCCACGATCACGACGCCATCGCCGCCCGCGTCGCCGCCTTCGCGCCCGATCTGGTCGGGCTGCACCTCAAGACCCTGCACGTGCAGCCGGCCTACGCCCTGGCCGCCGAGCTCGCCGGCGCGTTCACGCTGGTCGCCGGTGGCCCCCACGCCACGATCGTCCCCGACGAGCCGCTCGCGCACGGCTTCACCTGGGTCGTCCGCGGCGAGGGCGAGGACGCGCTGGTCGAGCTCGCCGAGGTCGTCGACGGCCGACGGGCGCCGGCCACGATCGCCGGGCTGTCGTGGCGCGATCGCGGCCTGGTCCGCCACAACCCCGACCGCCCGTTCCTGACCGAGCTCGATCGCCTGGCCCCGCCGCTGTCGGCCCTCGATCTGTTCGACCCGGCCTGGTACCCGCCGCGGTCGGACGGCGGCGGGCCGGCGCCGGCCGGGCTCCTGTCGAGCCGCGGCTGCCCCGCCGCGTGCACCTTCTGCTCCAACGACGTCACCGGCCGCCGCTTCCGCTACCGCAGCGCGGCCTCGGTCGCCGCCGAGGTCGAGCTCCTGCGCGAGCGCCACGGCGTGTCGGCGTTCTCGTTCTTCGACGACTCGTTCGCGGTCGGCCGCCGCCGCGTCCACGAGCTGTGCGACGCCCTGGCCAGGCTGCCGGGGCCGGTGCACTGGACCTGCACCGCCCACCCCGCGCACCTCGACCGCGACGTCCTCGCCGCGATGCAGCGCGGCGGCTGCGGCGGCGTCGACATCGGCATGGAGAGCGCCGACCCCGGCGTGCTGCTGCGCATCGGCAAGGGGGTCACGGTCGAGCGCGTGCTCGACGTGCTCGGCTGGTGCCAGGACCTCGGCCTCCACACCGTCGTCAACCTCATGTTCGGCTGGCCCGACGAGACCGACGACGAGCTCGACGCCACCACCGCCTTCCTCGAGCGCGCCGCCCCCCTGGCCGGCGGCTTCAACGCCCGCGGCGTCGTCGTGCCGTACCCGGGGACCCAGCTCTACCGCGAGCACCACGCGCGCTTCGGCTTCACCGGCTGGTGGCTGCGCGAGCCGCCGCTGGTCTACACCCCGTTCCCCACTCGCTGGGACGAGGCCGAGATCGTGCGCGCCTACGGCCACGACCCCGCCCTCGACCGCAACTTCTTCCAGCACCCGCCGCACCGGGTCGAGCGCATCCGCGCCGCCCTCGCCCGCAAGGCCAGCGTCACGATGGCGATCACCCGGCGCCGCCTCGCCGCCGCGTCGGCCCCGGTGGGCGTGCCCGCCGCCGGCGCGCGCTGACGTGGTAGCCTCACGCGCATGATCCGCGCGGTGCTCCTCACGTCGAGCATGCTCCTCGTCACCCTGGTCGTCGCCTGCGGCGGCCCCCAGGTGCCCACCCACAGCGGCTACAAGGGCAAGAAGCCGCGGCCCTGGGAGAAGCCCAAGGTCCTCAAGCTCGAGAAGAACGCCGCCAAGTTCGACGTCGACCTCGACTACGCCCGCTTCAAGCGCGCC
>CAADGB010000342.1 GCA_900696455.1 uncultured delta proteobacterium | reverse complement strand
TCCGCCGTCGCTCAGCGGTCGCTCTCCCGACCGCCACTCCGCCGCCGCCCACCCGCCGCTCGCCCCGCCGCCGCCACCGCGCGCGTCGCCCGCCGGGCCGCCACCGCGCGCGGCCGCCCGCTCGTCGGCCGCCTACCTCGCCACCGGCAGCTTGCCGCCGGGCGCCGGCGCCAGGTCGGCGAAGAAGTCGTTGCCCTTGTCGTCGACGACGATGAAGGCCGGGAAGTCGACCACCTCGATCCGCCACACCGCCTCCATCCCCAGCTCCGGGTACTCGAGGACCTCGACCTTCTTGATGCAGTCCTGGGCCAGCCGCGCCGCCGGCCCGCCGATCGAGCCCAGGTAGAAGCCGCCGTGGGCGCGGCAGGCGTCGGTCACCTGCTGGCTGCGGTTGCCCTTGGCCAGCATGACCAGGCTGCCGCCGGCGGCCTGGAGCTGGTCGACGTAGGCGTCCATGCGGCCGGCGGTGGTCGGCCCGAACGAGCCCGAGGCCATGCCGGCCGGGGTCTTGGCCGGGCCGGCGTAGTAGACGGCGTGATCGCGCAGGTACGCCGGCAGACCGCCGCCGGCGTCGAGGCGCTCCTTGATCCGGGCGTGGGCGATGTCGCGCGCCACCACCATCGGCCCGGTCAGGGACAGCCGGGTGCGGATGGGGTGGCGCGTCAGGGTCGCCCGGATCTCGGACATCGGCCGCGCCAGATCGAGCGTCACGACCTCGCCGCCGAGGTCGGCGTCGGTGGGCTCGGGCAGGTAGTGGGCGGGCTCGCGCTCGAGCGCCTCGAGGAAGACGCCGTCGCGCGTGATCTTGCCCAGGGCCTGGCGATCGGCCGAGCACGACACCGCGATCGCCACCGGGCACGACGCGCCGTGGCGGGGCAGGCGGACGACGCGGACGTCGTGGACGAAGTACTTGCCGCCGAACTGGGCGCCGATGCCGGTGCCGCGCGCGATCGCGGTCACCTTGGCCTCCCACGCCAGGTCGCGGTAGCCGTGGCCGAGCGCGCTGCCGGCGGTGGGCAGGCCGTCGAGGTAGCGCGCCGACGCCAGCTTGGCGGTCTTGAGCGCGGGCTCGGCCGAGGTCCCGCCGATGACCACCGCGAGGTGGTAGGGCGGACAGGCCGCGGTGCCCAGCGCCCGCAGCTTGTCGTCGAGCCAGCGGGTGAGCGACGCCTCGTTGAGCAGCGCCTTGGTCTCCTGGAACAGGTAGCTCTTGTTGGCCGAGCCGCCGCCCTTGGCCATGAACAGGAAGTGGTACTCGTCGCCGTCGTCGGCGTAGAGCTCGATCTGCGCCGGCAGGTTGGTGCCGGTGTTCTTCTCGCCGAACATGTCGAGCGGCGCGAGCTGCGAGTAGCGCAGGTTCGAGGTCTGGTAGACGTCGAAGACGCCGCGGGCGATGGCGGCGTCGTCGCCGCCGCCGGTGACCACGTACTGGCCCTTCTTGCCCATGACGATCGCGGTGCCGGTGTCCTGGCACATCGGCAGGACGCCGCCGGCGGCGATGTTGGCGTTGCGCAGCAGATCGAGGGCGACGAAGCGGTCGTTGGCCGAGGCCTCGGGGTCGTCGAGGATCGCGCGCAGCTGCGCGAGGTGCCCCGGCCGCAGGAGGTGCGCGATGTCGCGCATGGCCTCGCGCGTGAGCAAGGTCAGCGCGGCCGGCGCCACCTCGAGGAAGGTGCGGCCACCGGCCGAGAACGTGCCGACGTGGTCGCCGGTCAGCTTGCGGTAGGGGGTGGCGTCGTCGGCCAGCGGCAGCAGCTCGGAGAACTCGAAGTCGGGCATCGCCGGCGCAGTCTACCCCGCGGCGGGCCGATCGCGCCGCGCGTCGACGCCGCGTCGTGGGAAACCGGACGGCGCCCGGGCGAGCTAGGGCGTGCGCGTGGTCAGCGAGTCGACCGCGTGCACCGGCGCGCGATCGCCGGACAGCAGGTGCTTGATCGCGCCCAGCACCAGGCGCTGGCGCTCCAGCAGCGACTTGCCGTCGAACGCGGTCGACACCACCCCGATCGTGTAGTGACCGCCGCCGCCGGTGACCTCGACCTCGGCGTCGGGCAGGCGCTCGCGGACGGCCTGCCGGATGGCGTCGTGGACGGAGCCGACGAAGTCGGTGGGGTGCTCGCTCATGGGCGCCTTCGTAGCACGGCCCGCCGCGCCGGCCTCGGCGGGAGCGTGTGAAGGATTCACACGCGCTGGTCGGTCGGTCCCGGCGAGGACGCCGGTGCCGACCCGAGTCGGAGCAGATCGCCTCGGCTGCGCCTCGGCGTCAGGCGAAGACCCGCCCCAGCCGCGCCACCGCCTCCTCGACGTTGTCGCGCGAGTTGAACGCCGACAGCCGGAAGTAGCCCTCGCCGGCGGGCCCGAAGCCCGAGCCCGGCGTGCCCACCAGGTGGGCCTTGTCGAGGAGCAGATCGAACAGCTCCCACGAGGTCAGCCGGCGGCCGTCCCGGATCGGCGTCTCCAGCCAGATGTACGGCGCGTGCTCGCCGCCGTACACGCTGAAGCCGGCGCGGGCGAGGCCGGCGCGCAGGATGCGGGCGTTCTCCATGTAGAACGCGATCTGGGCCCCGGTCTGGGCCAGGCCGTCGGCGGTGTAGACCGCGGCGGCGCCGCGCTGGACCACGTACGACGCGCCGGTGAACTTGGTGGTGTGCCGGCGCGACCACATCGCGTGCAGCGACACCTCCTCGCCGCCGGCGCCGGTGGCGCGCAGCTCCCGGGGCACCACCATGAAGCCGCAGCGCACGCCGGTGAAGCCGGCGCGCTTGGAGAAGCTGCGCAGCTCGACCGCGACCTCGCGCGCTCCCGGGAGCTCGTAGATCGAGCGGGGCAGGGACGGATCCTGGATGTAGGCCTCGTAGGCGGCGTCGAAGACGATGAGGGTCTGGTGGGCGCGCGCCCACGCCACCCAGGCCGCGAGCTGGTCGCGGGTCATGACCGCGCCGGTCGGGTTGTTGGGCGAGCACAGGTAGACGACGTCGATCCCGTGGGCGTCCATGACCTCGGGCGGCGGCGGGCAGAAGCCGTTGGCCGCGGTCGCCGGCAGGTAGACCAGGCCGGGGTAGCGGCCGTCGGCGTCGGGGGCGCCGGTGCGGCCGGCCATGACGTTGGAGTCGACGTAGACCGGGTACACCGGATCGGTCACGGCGATCACCGCGTCGGCGGCGAACAGCTCCTGCAGGTTGCCGCTGTCGCACTTGCTGCCGTCGGAGACGAAGATCTCGTCGGCGGCGACGTCGAGCCCGTGGGCCTGGTAGTCGTGGGCGCGGATGGCGTCGACGAGGAAGTCGTAGCCCTGCTCCGGGCCGTAGCCGCGGAAGGTCTCGCGGCGGGCCAGCTCGTCGACCGCGCCGTGCATGGCGGCGACGATCGCCGGCGCCAGCGGCTCGGTGACGTCGCCGATGCCGAGGCGGATGACCTTGGCCGCGGGGTGGGCGGCGGCGTAGGCGCGCACGCGCCGGCCGATCTCGGGGAACAGGTAGCCGGCGGGCAGCTTCTGGAAGTGCGGGTTCGCTCGCATCGCGCGCGAACATAGCAAGTTCCGGGTGGCCGCCGCGCCCCGCGCGCCGCCCGGGCGGGCCCGCCGCCGGCGAGATCCGGTAGGATGGGGCAGGGTGCACGAGCTGACCGCGGACCTGGTCGCGTTCCTGAGCGCGGGCATGTCGTTCATCGCCGCCGGGCGCGACGCCGAGCTGCGGCCGCGGGTCTCGCGGGCGGTGGGGCTGCGGCCCGGCGCCGATCGTCGGACGTTCACGGTGTTCGTCGCCGACCAGGCGGGCGCCGCGCTCCTGGCGGTGCTCGCCCCCGACGCGCCGCTGGCGGTGACCGCCTGCGAGGTGGCCACCCACCGCACCGTCCAGCTCAAGGGCGTGGTCACCGCCGTGCGCCCGGCGCGCGTCGACGAGCGCGCCGCGATCGAGACCCAGGCCGGCGGCTACACCGGGAGCCTCGCCGGCATCGGCCTGCCGCTGCCGGTGGTGCGCCGGCTCGTGACCTGGCCGGCGACCGCGGTCGAGGTCCGCCTCGACGCCGTCTTCGAGCAGACCCCGGGACCCGGGGCCGGCCGACCGATGGGGGCGTCGTGATCCCGCGGCTGTCGCGCTTCGCCCGCTGCTTCCAGGGCGTCCTGCCCTCGGCCCTCGCCACCTGCGCGCGCGACGGCACGCCCAACGTGACCTTCGTGAGCCAGGTCTACTTCGTCGACGATCGACACGTCGCGCTGTCGTGCCAGTTCTTCAACAAGACGCGGCGCAACCTGGCCGAGCACCCGTGGGCGCAGGTCGAGCTCTGGGATCCGCTCACCTACGAGTGCTTCCGCCTCGACCTCCGGTTCCTGCGGGCCGAGACCAGCGGTCCGCTCTTCGACTCGATGGCGGTGCGCATCCAGGCGATCGCCTCCCAGACCGGCATGACGGGAGTCTTCGAGCTGCTGTCGGCGGACGTCTGCGAGGTCACGCGCTTCGCGGAGATCGAGGGCTACCTCGCCGGCGCCCCGCCCGCGCTCGCGACCCTCGAGCCCGAGGGCGGGCCGCTCAACGAGCTGCGCGCGCTGCAGTGCCTGTCGGCGCGCATCTCGCGCGCCACCCGGCTCGACGAGCTGCTCGACGCCACCCTCGACGCGTTCGAGGCGATCTTCGGCTTCGGCCACGCCATGGTGCTGGTCCCCGACGGCGGGGGCCGCCTGGTGACCATCGCCAGCCGCGGCTACGGCCGCACCGGCGTCGGCGCCGAGGTCGCGTTCGGCGAGGGGTTGATCGGCGCCGTCGCCGCCGGGCGGCAGGTGGCGCGCGCCGGCGGCGCCCGCGACCTCAGCTACGGCCGCGCCATCCGCGATCGGGTGGTCGCCGCCGGCGGCGGCGCCACCCTGCGGCCCGAGATCCCGCTGCCCGGGCTCCCCGACGCGGCGGCGCAGCTCGCGCTGCCGCTCGTGGCCTCGGACCGGCTGCACGGCGTGCTCGCGCTCGAGAGCCGGGACCCGCTGGCGTTCGACGACTGGCACGAGGCGTTCCTGCAGATCGTGGCGACCCAGGTGGCGATGGCCATCGACCACCTGTCGGACGACGACGACGATCCGGACGAGGCGCCCGGGGCGGCGGCCGCGACCGCGGCCGCGGCGGCGCCGCTCCGCCTCACGTTCTACCGCGGCGACGATTGCGTCTTCGTCGGCGACGACTACCTGGTGCGCAACGTCCCCGGCAAGATCCTGTGGAAGCTGGTGAACGCCTTCACCCGCGACGGCCGCACCCAGTTCTCGAACCGCGAGCTGCGCCTCGACCCGTGGCTCGGGCTGCCCGAGCTGCGCGACAACCTCGAGAGCCGGCTCATCCTCCTCCGCAAGCGCCTGGAGGAGAAGTGCCAGGAGATCCGGATGATCCCGGCCGGCCGCGGGCGCTTCGTCCTCAGCGTCGTGCGCCCGCTCGAGCTGGTCGAGCGCGACTGATCGGTGCCGCTTAGGGAACATTTAGCGAAGGCACAGCGAACCCTTAGCAACGCGGCGACGCGATCGTGGGCATGGTGGGCGCATGACGCCGCGCGCCTCCGCTCTCGTCCTCGCCTCGGGCCTGGTGGCCTCGGGCCCGGCCTGCGCGCCCACCGCCGGCGCCGACCACGCCGACGTGGCGCCGCTGCCGGTGCGCCTGGCCGACACCGGGCTCCACGCCGCGGGCGCCGTCGACGTGCTCGCCCCCGGCGTGCGGCCGTTCTCGCCCCAGTATCCGCTGTGGACCGACGGCGCCACCAAGCGCCGCTGGATCTACCTGCCGCCCGGCGCCGCGATCGACGCGACGGATCCGGACGCCTGGGTGTTCCCGGTCGGCACGCGGCTGTGGAAGGAGTTCGCGTTCGACCGGCCGGTGGAGACCCGCATGATCGAGCGGGTCGCCGACGGCTCGTGGCGCTTCGCCGCCTACCTGTGGGACGGCGACGGCGCCGACGCGGTGCTCGTCCCGGGCGGCGCCGCCGTCGACGTCGGCGGTGGGCCGCCGCACGAGGTGCCGGCGGTCGGCGACTGTCGCCTCTGCCACGACGGGCCGACGCCGGTGCTCGGCTTCGCGGCGCTCCAGCTCTCGCCGGATCGCGATCCGGCGGCGCCTCACGCCGAGCCCGTGCCGGCCGGCGCCGTCGACCTCCCCGCGCTGGCCGCTTCCGGTCAGCTCGTCGGCCTGCCGCCGGCGTACCTCGTCACGCCGCCGCGCATCGCGGCCCGCTCGCCCACCGAGCGGGCCGCCCTCGGCTACCTGCACGGCAACTGCGGCGGCTGCCACGACGACCGCGGCGCGCTGGCCGAGCTCGGCCTCGACCTGCGCCATGCCCTCGACGAGCCTGGCGGCGCCACCGATCCCGCGCTGCGCACCACCCTCGGTCGCAGCGGCCGCGCGCCCTTGCCCGGCGATCCCGACGCCGCGCGGGTCCGGATCGCGCCCGGCGCCCCCGACGCCAGCGTCCTCCTCGCCCGGGTCCGCTCGCGCGACCCGCAGCACCAGATGCCGCCGCTCGGCACGCGGCGGACCGACGCCGCCGCCGTCGCGCTCCTCGCGCGCTGGATCACGGAGCTCGACTGACCGGCGCCTGCGCGCTGGACCACCGCCCTCGTAACGCTCGCCCGCCAACCAGGAGACCCCGATGACGATCCGTGTTGCCTCGATCCCCTCCCCCCGCTACCTCGGCGCCGTGCTCGCGCTGGCCGCCGGCGCGCTGGCCGCCTGCGGCTCGCGCGAGCCGGCGACGGCCGCCGACGATCCCGTGGCGCGCGGCAAGTACCTCGTCACCGCCGCGCTGTGCAACGACTGCCACACGCCGATGAAGCTGGGGCCGAACGGCCCCGAGCGCGACGAGGCCCACCTCCTCGCCGGGCATCCGCAGGGCGTCGTGGTCCCGCCGCCGCCCGCCGCGCAGGGGCCGTGGAACGTGTCGACGACCGACACCATGACGGCGTGGAGCGGGCCGTGGGGCGTGAGCTTCACCGCCAACCTGACGCCGGACCCGGAGACCGGCCTCGGCACGTGGGACGCCCAGACCTTCATCGACACGATCCGCAACGCGCGCCACATGGGCAAGGGCCGGCCGCTCCTGCCGCCGATGCCGGCCGAGCTGATCGCCACGCTGACCGACGACGATCTGCGCGCGATGTTCGCCTACCTGCGGTCGATCCCGCCGGTCAGGAACCGCGTGCCCGACCCGATCGCGCCGTCGATCGCCGCGGCGACGCCGTGAACGCGGGACCGCGGGGCCGCCGGGAGGGCGCGGGCGCCGAAAACGCGGCGGCCGGCGCGAGGCCGGCCGTCGTCACCGCGGCGCCGCGCGGCGCCCAGCCGTCGCATCAGTACCAGTTGAAGCCGACGCCGATCGAGCCCGCGGTGACGTTCTCGTCGAACGAGTCGTAGCTGCCCGAGATGATGCGGCCCTGCAGGTCGATCGAGAACGTGCGCGCGCTCAGCACCTCGTAGCCGATGGCGCCCATGACCGCCATGCCCTCGCCGATGTTCTCGCTGTCCGAGGCGTAGCCGTCGTCGTAGCTGTACGACAGGCTGGCGGCGCCGATGCCGCCCTTGACCCAGAGCTGCGGGGTCAGCCAGTACTGGCCGGCGACCATGGCGGTGGCCTGGACCAGGCTGGCGGCGCCGTACGCGTTCTCGGCGATGGTCTGGCCGTTGGCCTGGACCTCGAACAGGAGCGCGAAGCGCGGCGACAGCATGCCGCCGATGTGGAAGTCGAACTCGACCGCGAGCGGATCGTAGTCGCACGACGGGCAGGTCACCTCCTCGCCGCCCACGTTCAGCCCGCCCAGGCCGAGCGAGAAGCCGAGGGCCATGCGGCCGGTGCGGTCGTGGAAGCCGCCGGGGATCGCCGGCGGCTGCGAGTAATAGCCCTGCGGCGGCGGCGGGGGCGGGGGCGCCCCGTAGCCCGGCTGAGCGGCGGCGGCGGCCGGGGCGAGGGTGACGGCGGCGAGGGCGACGAGGTGGCTGCGCTTCATGGGGTTCCTCTGGGCTTGATCGTACACCGTCTGGCGATTGCATCCTCCGGTCCGGATCCGTGAGGCGGCCTTGAGGTGTGCAAGATCAGTCGCTTGGAGCGGTGCGGACCCGGGAGGTCCGGCCACCAGGCGTGAACGCCCGTTGGGGGTGTTGCGCAGGGGCCCCGGGACCGCGCAAGCCGCGCGCGTCGGGGGCCCGCGCGTTCACCTCACCGGCTTCGCGGGCGGCGCGCGGGACGATCCGGGTCACAGCGGCGGTCCGGCCTTGATCCGGACCGAGGCGCCGCGGGCCAGGCCCAGCGTCACCTCCGTGCCCTCGAGCACGTTCCACAGCGGCCGGGCGCGGCTGCTGTGCGCGCCCCGCACGTCGTGGCCGTCGACCGACACGATCACGTCGCCGACCGCCAGCCCCGCGCGCGCCGCCGGACCCTGCGGGCGCACCAGCGCGACCTCGAGCCGGGTCAGCGGTGGATCCTGATCGGGCGGCTGCTGGACCAGCGTGAACCCCAGATCGCCGTCGGGCTCGCTCGTCCGCTTGCGCCGGCGCAGGACCTCGACGTCGCCGACGTCGATCACCTCGCCGGCCGCGGCGTCGAGCTCGACGTAGGTGCGGCTGCCGGCCCACGGCGAGCTGTCCCAGGCGAGCGGCCACGCCACGAGCCAGCTCTTGCCGGTCGGGACGTCGGCGAGCTCGAAGCGGCCGTCGTCGCCGCTGATGTGCTGGCGGTCACCGCTCTCGCTCATGACGAAGGTGCTCGTGCTCACGCCCCGGACGGGCTGCACGATCGCCTGCATCCCGGCCACCGGCGTGGTGGTGCCGAGCTCGACCATGCGCCCGCGCACCCGGACCTTGCGCTCGAGGACCAGCGTCAGCCCGGTCTTGCGCTCGCCGGTGGCGAGCGCGACGGTGGCCAGGCCGCGCCCGGCGGCGGCGTCGACGCTCACGACGAAGGTGCCGGCCGGCAGGTCGTGGAGCGCGAACGCGCCGCCGGTGCGGAAGAAGCGCTCGCGCCGCGAGAACCCGGTCTGCTCGTCGCTGACCGCGACGTGCAGCTCGTCGGGCGGCGCGCCGCCGCCGGCGACGGCGACGGTGCCGGCGAGGCTGCCGGTGGCGCGGATCACCAGGGACACCGTCGCGCCGACCTCGACCTGCTCGGCCACCGCCTCGCCGCCGCCGCGGCGGTAGGCGCGTACGGCGTAGCGGCCGGGCGCCAGCTCGCGCACGGCGAAGCGGCCGTCGGGGCCGGTGATGACCGGGCGGTCGTCGCGGCCCCAGCTCCACCGCGTGTCGCGGGCGGCGCTGCTGGCGAGGCGACCGCTGGCCTCCGACACCCGCGACGCGATCACCCAGGCGTCGCCCACCGGCTGGCCGCGCTCGTCGGTGACCGCGCCGCGGATGACGCCGGCGCGGGCCTCGACCACCAGCCGCACCGTGGCGGTGGCGCCGGCGGCCACGGTCACCCGCTCGCCCTGCACGTCGTCGTCGCTCGAGCCGGGCCGGCGCATCGTCTGCGACCAGCCGCGGCTGGCGACCACCCGGCGCTCGCCCGGGCGCACGCCCTCGATCGCGAAGCGGCCGTCGTCGTCGGTGCGGCCCTCGCCGGCGCCCCAGCTCCAGCCGTCGTTGGCGACCCGGACCCGGGCGCCGCTCACCGGCTTGCCGTCGGTGTCGACGACGGCGCCGGCGATCGTGCCGCCGGCGGGCAGGACCACGTCGAGCGACCCCTCGCCGCCGGGCGGCACCGTCACCCGCGGCGCCTCGTCGGGCCCGCGCTGACCGCTGGCATGGACCTCGACGGCGTAGTCGCCGGCGGCGAGGCCCTTCATGCGGAACGTGCCGTCGGCGCGGCTGGTGTCGTGTCCCCAGCTCCGCTGGGCGCGGGCGGCGCCGCCCGCGACCCGCGCCGACACGCTGGCGTCGGCGACCGGCTCGCCGCCGGCGGTGCGGACCGTGCCGCGGATGCGACCGCCGGGGCCGACCGTCCACACCAGGCCGTCGACGTCGGCGGACGCCACCACCACGGCGTCGTAGCGGTCGCGCGCCAGGTAGCCCTCGCAGTAGATGCTCACCTCGTAGCGGCCGGGCAGCACCGAGATCAGCTCGACCCGGCCGTCGTCGTCGGCGCCGTCACCCTGCCAGCGGTCGGCGGTGGCGTCGCGGAGGTTGACCCAGGCGTCGGCGCACGGCCGGGTGGCGGCGCCGTCCTCGATCACGACCCGGCCGCGGACCGCGGCGGCGGCGTGGACCTCGATCACCACGTCCTCGACGGTCTGCCCCAGCCCCAGCAGCACGCTCTCGGCCGGCTCGCCGAAGCGGCCGCGCGCGGTCGCGCCCGGCTTGTAGCGGCCGGGGCTGAGGCGGGTCAGGCGGAAGCGTCCGTCGTCGTCGGTGCGGGTGCTGGCGTCGCTGCTCTCGTCGCCGGCGCGCCAGTCGCCGACGCTGACGATGGCGTCGGGCACCGGGGCGCCGCTGCCGGCCTCGATCACCCGCCCGGCCAGCACCGACTCCGGCGTGAGCAGGACGACGATCTGGGCCGACGGCGCCACCGCGCTGGCGTGGCCCGGGGCGTAGCCGTCGGCCGCCGCCGAGACCGTGATCTGCCCGGCGCGGGTCCAGGTCGTGAAGCGCCCGTGCTCGTCGCTGCGGGTGATCGTCCGCGCCTCGCCCCGCGACCACCACCCGCGGTCGGCCCGGATCTCCACCACGGCGTCGGCCACCGGCCCGCCGCTCACGTCCTCGACCACGCCGCTCACCGCCGCGCCGCCCAGCGCCAGCGCGAGGTCGACGCCGGTGCGCGCCTGGCCGGGGGCGAGCTCGAACCACGCCCGGTCGCGCTCGGGATCGGGGTCGCGCCACGCCGCCGGCAGGTGGCCGTCGGCGAAGGCGAAGACGCGGTGGGTGCCGGGGACGACGGCGCGCAGGAGGTACGCGCCATCGCCGCCGCTGCTGGTGCAGGTGGGCTCGCGCCGGTCGTCGTCGGTGGCGCCCTCGGCGAACCAGGACGTGCACACCCGCGCGCCGGCGAGCGGCCCGCCGCCGTCGGTGCGGATCGTGCCCGCGATCGACGCCGGCGTCTGCGTGCGCGGATCGACGACGCCGGTCCCGGCGCGGGCGCCGCCGCGCCCCGCCGTCGCGCCGCCGGCGGCGGGACCGCTCGCGGTCGTGGAGGCCGCGCGGTCGCGGCGGCCGCGATCGCCGCGCAGGACGTAGATCGCGAGCGCGGCCGCGAGCGCGGCTAGCCCCAGGACGAGGAGGAGTCGTCGGTTCATGCCATCACCTCGCGCGACGCGCGCGCAGCCGGAGGGAAGGGGAGGTCGGCTGCGAGGGAGACCCATCGTAGCCGCCGCGGTTGCCCGCCGCGGGCGGCGGGGAGTGGCAAAGCGTGGCGAGCGTGGCGGCCACGCGAGGTGGCTGCGCCTCGGTCAGCGGGACGGACCCGGGCTCGGACCCGGGCTCGGACCCGGGCTCGGCCCCGGGCTCGGCCTCGGACCCGGCCTCGGCCTCGGCCTCGGGCTCGGCCCCGGACACTCGGCCTCGGACCCGGACCCGGCCTCGGCCTCGCCCGTCCTCCCCGTTCGCCCTGAGCTCTTCACCGACCGCGGTCGGTGAAGAGCTCAGGCCGACCGGAGAGATGCAGCTCGCCGTTCGTTTCCCGCGATCTCCGACCGCGGTCGGTGAAGAGCTCAGGCCGACCGGAAAGATGGGGCCGCGCGAGTGATGTCGGGCGCTTGCCGGCGCCGTTCGTCAGGAGCAAGGACCCGAAGGGGCCGCGTCGAAGGGCCCCTCCCCGCGGGCCCCGGGCCCGCGTCAGCTCGCCGCGACCGCCAGCAGCCGATCGACGACCATGCGGGCGCGGGCGGCGTCGCCGCGCACCGTGATGCACGGCACCTGGCGCTGCGTGAACATCTGCTCGAGCCAGACCGCGCTCACCCCCTGGTCGAGCAGGCTCTCGTCGATGACCGCGACGTCGGGGAGGCTGGGGCCGTCGGCGAGGCGGACCAGGGCGCCGGCGTCGGCGCTCGAGGTCACGGCGTAGCCGGCGTCGGTGAGGGCGCGGGCGATGGCCTCGAGCCGGCGCGGCGCCGCCCCCACCAGCACCGACTTGCCGGCGCGGCGCTCCACCCGCGACAGGAAGCGGCTCCAGCGCACGCGGTCGCCCTCGCTCATGTCGACGATCTCGAGGCCGTAGCCGGCGGTGAGGCCGCGCTTGACCGCGTCGGCCGAGCTGATCGCGCGCGCCACCCGCGCCCGCAGCTCGATCGGCGGATCGCCGACGTCGATGGGCACGACCGCGGTCACCACCGGATCGCGCAGCGGCCGGCGCGGGCTGATGAACAGGCCGCCCAGCGAGACGTCGAGGACGTCGCCCGCGATGCCGTCGCCGCCGCGCAGCGCCACCGGGCAGCGCACCGGGAAGCGCACCGACGTCCGCGACGGCGGCGGCCGGATCACGATGCCCGCGCCCCGCGCGCGCTGCAGGAGCTCGACGAGCCGATCGCGCGCGGGCCCGGGCTCGGTGGCGAAGCGGACCGCGAAGCCGCTCGAGCCGGTCTCGGCGGCGTCGCGGGCCGTGGTCACGTGGTAGACGGTGCCCTTCACGACCGCCGAGACCTCGGCGAGGTCGAGGGCGATGTGGACCTCGTCGCCGAGCCGCGGCGGCGCGCCGGTGACCAGGTAGGCGCCGCGCGCCGACAGCGAGCGCAGGCGCGCCGGCGCCCACGAGCCGCCGCGCAGGAAGCGCACGGTGACCGGCTCCGTCGGCTCGGTCGCCGGCGGCGGCGCGAGCGGCTCGGTGTCGCGGCCGCGGTACTCGACGGTGGGCGCCCGCTCCCGGGCCTGGGCCGCGTCCTCGCCCTCGTCGTCGGGCCGGGGCTCGCTCGCGCCCGGCCAGCGCTCGGGCCGCCCGGCGTCGTCGGCGGTCGCCTGCGCCGGCTCGCGGATCGCGCCCAGGCCGAGGGGGGTGGCGCGCCGGCTCGCCGGGCCCGGCGGGATCGGCGGCAGCGCCGGTGGCTCGGTCGCCGGCCGCGCCGGCGGCGGCTCCGATCCCAGGCGGCGCGGCCCCGGCACGTCGGGGATCGCCAGGGCGGGCCCGGTGCCGCGCGCGCCGGTGCGAGCGCGCAGCGCGCTCATCGCCCGCGCCACGCCGGGGCACCCGCGCGCGACGACCTCGTACGACTGCAGGTAGGTCGCGAAGAACGCGCGTCGATCGCCATCGCCCATGCGCGCGGGATCGATCACCGCCACGCCGCTCGCCACCACCTGGCCGATCCAGCGCCCGCGGTCACGCCCGCTGTGGAGGTGGACGGCGACCAGCGCGACGTCGGTGGTGGGGCGGAAGTAGACGTCGACCGCCGCGATCGAGGGATCGTCGTAGCGGTCCCACGCGCGGGTCAGCGCCTGCGCCCGGGCGTTGTCGACGACGAGATAGACCTCGGGTGCGTGGGTGACCATGGGGGGCGCCGTCAGATGGAGCACCAGCCATACCGTCCCAGCCGACCGTACGGAGCCTCACACGGGTCCGGTGCGGATCTGGGCCGCCGCGCGGCGTTAGCCGTTCCACCCCGATCGGGCGATATGGTGCAGATACCACGGTGGGTATGGCAGAACCACCACGACAAAACCCCTGAGTCTCCAACCAGATCCGCTCCGGATCCGGAGCTGCGCGGACCACCTACCGGGGCCTCCAGCGCTTGCCCGGAACTTGCTTCCCCGGGGGGTGGGCATAGAGTAGCCGCATGTTCGGCAAGCATGACTCCCGGGCGGGGACCCGGACGATGCCCCTCCTGCCGCTGCGGGACATCATCGTCTTCCCCTACATGGTGGTGCCGCTCTTCGTGGGGCGCGAGAAGTCGATCAGCGCGCTCGAGGAGGCGATGGCGGGAGACAAGGAGCTCATCCTCGCCGCCCAGAAGAAGGCCAAGACCAACGACCCGCGCGAGGAGGACATCTTCCCGGTCGGCACCGTCGGCCACATCATCCAGATGCTGCGCCTGCCCGACGGCACGGTGAAGGTGCTGGTCGAGGGCCGCAGCCGGGCCAAGGTCGTCGCCTTCGAGCAGAGCACGCCGTTCTTCTCGGTCGAGGTCGAGGACGTGGCCGAGCCCGACGAGCGGTCGCTGGAGCTGGCCGCGCTCATGCGCAGCGTGCAGGGCGTGTTCGAGACCTACGTGAAGCTCAACAAGCGCATCCCGCCCGAGCTCCTGATGAGCGTGCAGACCATCGAGGAGCCGGGCCGGCTGGCCGACACGATCGTCGCCCACGTCAACCTCAAGATCAAAGACAAGCAGGAGCTCCTCGAGCAGCCGTCGCCGCAGCGCCGGCTGGAGCGTCTCTACGAGCTGATGCAGGCCGAGATCGAGATCCTCCAGGTGGAGAAGAAGATCCGGACCCGCGTCAAGAAGCAGATGGAGAAGTCGCAGAAGGAGTACTACCTGAACGAGCAGATGCAGGCCATCCAGAAGGAGCTGGGTGACCGCGACGAGTTCAAGAACGAGCTGTCCGAGCTCGAGCAGAAGATCAAGTCGAAGCGGATGAGCAAGGAGGCCAAGGAGCGCTGCCTCAAGGAGCTCAAGAAGCTGAAGATGATGTCGCCGATGTCGGCCGAGGCGACGGTGGTCCGCAACTACATCGACTGGATCGTGGCCCTGCCGTGGGAGGACAAGACCGAGGACCGCCACGACATCGGCGAGGCCGAGCGCATCCTCGAGGCCGAGCACTACGGGCTCAAGAAGGTCAAGGAACGCATCCTCGAGTACCTGGCGGTGCAGAGCCTGGTCGAGCGGCTCAAGGGCCCCATCCTGTGCCTGGTCGGCCCGCCCGGCGTCGGCAAGACCTCGCTGGCGCGATCGATCGCCAACGCCACCGGCCGCCGCTTCGTGCGCCAGTCGCTGGGCGGCGTGCGCGACGAGGCCGAGATCCGCGGCCACCGCCGCACCTACATCGGCGCGCTGCCGGGCAAGCTCATCCAGTCGCTCAAGAAGGTCGGGTCGAACAACCCGGTGTTCCTGCTCGACGAGATCGACAAGATGTCGATGGACTTCCGCGGCGACCCGGCGGCGGCGCTGCTCGAGGTCCTCGATCCCGAGCAGAACCACACCTTCAACGATCACTACCTCGATCTCGACTACGACCTGTCGGACGTCATGTTCATCACGACGGCCAACAACCAGCACTCGCTCCCGCTGCCGCTGCAGGACCGGCTCGAGATCATCGAGCTGCCCGGCTACACCGAGTGGGAGAAGATCGCGATCGCCCGCCAGTACCTCATCCCCAAGCAGAGCGAGTCCAACGGGGGCAAGGACCTGGCGGTGAGCTGGAGCGACGAGGCCCTGACCACGATCGTCCACCGCTACACCAAGGAGGCCGGGGTGCGCGCGCTCGAGCGCGAGGTGGCGACGGTGTGCCGCAAGATCGCCAAGGACTGGCTGGCCGCCGGCAAGCAGGCCGACGCCCGCTACGAGGTGACCCCCGAGACCCTGCCTCGCTACCTGGGCGTCGAGAAATACCGCGAGAACCGGCGCGAGCAGGCCGACGAGATCGGCCTGTGCAACGGCCTGGCGGTGACGATCTTCGGCGGCGACCTGCTGCCGACCGAGGTGACGGTGGTGCCGGGCAAGGGCAAGCTGACCCTCACCGGCAAGCTGGGCGAGGTCATGCAGGAGAGCGCGCAGGCGGCGACCAGCTACCTGCGCTCGCGCTCGGAGAGCTTCGGCCTGGCCCGTGACTTCCAGACCAAGGTCGACATCCACGTCCACTTCCCCGAGGGCGCCATCCCCAAGGACGGGCCGTCGGCCGGGATCACGATGGCCACCGCCATGGCCTCGGCGCTGATGCGGGTGCCGGTGCGGCAGCACATCGCGATGACCGGCGAGGTCACGCTCCGCGGCCGGGTGCTGGCGATCGGCGGCCTCAAGGAGAAGATCCTGGCCGCCCACCGCGCCGGGGTGACGACCGTGATCATCCCCGAGGAGAACCGCAAGGACCTGAAGGACATCCCCGAGGCGGTGCTCGAGCAGCTCACGATCGTCCCGGTCAAGCACATGGACGAGGTGCTGCGAGTGGCGCTGGCGGTGGCCAGCCCCGACGAGTTCCTGCGCGAGCCGTCGATGGTCGTCGACTGGCGCGTGGTCGACGCCGGCGCCGCCGCCGATCCGTCGGCCGCGCACTGACGGCGGCGCGGCGGTCCGGGGCGGCGGCGGCGCGGCGGCGCGTCAGGACGGGCCCACCCGGCAGACCAGCTCGACGAGGTTGTACTTGGTGCTGTCGACCACGAGGAGGAGCCGCCCCCGGTGGACGCCGGTGCGGAGGGTCGGCGCGCAGGTGACGCTCCAGCTCGTCACGGCGCCCGGCGCCAGCGAGGCGAGCTTGGGACCGGACACCGTGAAGACGTCGTCCGCCTTCGTCGCCGGCTCGACGGCCCAGCCCCCGAGCGCGACCGGCAGGGCGCCGGGGTTGCGCACGATCACGGATCCCGTGAGCGCCCCGTCGGTGAGCTCGAGGGCGCCGCTCGTCGGCTGGAGCACCTCGAGCCGCCCAGCGACGCCAGCGCCGGTCGTCGCGATCGACGCGGTGGGCAGGGTGGGGGCGGTCGAGGTGAAGGCCAGGGTCGCGGCGTGGCTGGTGATCGCGGTCGGCGCGTACTCCAGGGTCAGGCTCGCCCCGCCCTGGCCGCTGGTGACCGTGCCGGCGCACGCGGTGGTCGTGCACGCGCAGCCCGAGGTGCAGGTGAGGCGGAACGGCGCGGCCGGTCGGCTCAGGGTGAACGCCAGCGTCGTGGTGCCCGGCGAGACGTTGAGGACGTGCACGGCGCGGCTCGCGGCCGTCCCGACCGGGACGCCGCCGAAGTGCGGGCCGGGGGCGGCGACGATCAGCCGGGCCTCGGGGGCGACCGCCTCGCAGCGGATGTCGACCGGCTGGCCCGGGACGTTGGCGTCGTTGACCAGCGCGAGCATGATCGTCTTGCGGCCGGCCGAGGTCGGCGCGCAGCGGACGGCGACCGAGGCCGAGCCGCCGGGCGCGACCGTGGTCGGCACCGGCGTCACCGGCGTGATCACGTAGTCCCCGACGTGGCCGGTCGGCGACAGCGCGGTGAGCGTCAGCGGCGCGGTGCCGGCGTTGACCAGGGTCACGGTCTGCGCCGGGGCGGTGGTGCCGACCGGGACGTAGCCGAAGTGCATGACGTCCGGCGAGATGCTGGCGACGCTGACGGTGCCGATGCCGGTGACCGGGACCACCACCGACGGCTCGCCGGGATCGTTCGACTGCACGGTGAGGTTGGCCGCGAACGGGCCGGCGGCGGTGGGGGCGTAGCGCACGTGCAGGGTCGCCTGCTGGCCGCCGCCGGCCGACACGGTGCAGGCCGCCGCCGAGCTGCACGAGCAGGGGCCGCCGGCGCAGGCCAGGAGGCGCTGGGGCGGGGCGCCGAGCTGGGCGGTGAGGGTGCCGGCGGCGGCGTTGCGCACGGTGAGCGCGAGCGGCGCCGAGGTCGTGGTCAGGCGCGTCGGCGGGAAGGCGAGCGCGGTCGGCGTGATCACGAGATCGGCGCCGAGCCCGTCGCGGGCGGCCAGCACCGCGGCGTGGGCGTCGATCATGCCGGCGCCGCACTGTCCGGGAGCCGGACAGGTAACCCGATCGAGGCGGGCGGTGGCCAGGAGGTACTGCTCGATCTGGGCCGGGGTCAGGGTCGCGTTGACCGACCGCATCAGCGCCACCACGCCGCTGACGTGGGGAGCGGCCATCGACGTCCCCGACAGGTGGCGGTAGCAGTGCAGGTCCGGGCCGCCGTCCCGGTACGACCACGGCGCGAACACGCCCTGGGTGCCGTCGCCGTAGATCGAGGTCGGGCAGCCCACGCCCGCGCCGTAGTGCATCTCCAGGTCGAGGCCGCCGCCGGGCGCCACCAGGTCGGTGCCGGCGCCGCGCGCCGAGTACGCCGGGATCGTGCCGCCGGGAGCGCTGGCGATCACCGCGATCACGCCGGGGCAGGTCGCAGGCACCCGCGGCGCGGTGACGCCGTTCTGCGTGGGCAGGTTGCCGGCCGAGCTCACGACCACCACGCCGCGGGCGATCGCGCGCTCGACCTGCTGGCGGAAGCCGGTGAACAGCGGGTCGTGGCAGTCGGTGAGGGCCTGGTGGTTGAGGCTGAAGTTGATGACCTCGGCCCGGCGCGGACCGCCGTCGGGCCCGGCGGCCCAGGCCACGGCCAGCTCGAGCTCGGCGACGTAGGCGATCCCGATCGGGTTGAGCGCGGTGCTGAACGACGGGGTCACGCGCAGCGGGACGAGCGGACAGTTCCAGCACACGCCGGCGCCGCCAGTGGCGTTGTTGGCGCGGGCGCCGGCGATCCCGGCGACGTGGACGCCGTGGGCCCAGTCGAAGCCCCCGGGGTGGGTGGCCGGATCGTCGGTGGGATCGGCGTCGTCCCAGATGAAGTCGTAGCCCGGGGCCCAGCGGCCGACGAGGTCGGGGTGCTCGCGCCGGCCGGAGTCGATGAGGGCGATGCGCACGCCGGTCGAGCCCTGGGTCACGTCCCAGGCGGCGTACAGGTTGGCCTGGTGGAGGGCCCAGGCCTGGCGGCCGCTCACCGGGTGGGCCTCGGGATCGCTGGGGGCGAGCGAGAGCGCGAAGGCGGCGTTCTCGTGCGCGTACTCGACGGCGGGATCGGCGCGGAGCTGATCGAGGGCGTCGAGGGTGGCGGCCGCCACGTCGGCGCGACGGGCGAGGTGGCCGGCGTCGAGCTGCATGAGCCAGGTGCCGGACGGCAGCGGCTTCAGCGGCCGCAGCGTGAGGCCGGCGAGGTCGAGCGGCGCGGCCGGATCGATCGGCCGCGTCAGCTTGACGATGACCTGGCCGGGGGCGAAGTGGTGGCCGACCGCCGCGAGCGCGGGATCGGTCGCGGTCGCGGCGGCGGACGGCGACGCGGCGCCGTCACCGGCGTCGGCGTCGGGCTCGGCGCCCGGTGGCCGATCGGCGCAGGCGGAGAACGTGAGCGCGGTGACGAGCACCGCGACCAGGGAGGAGCAGCGTGGGAGGTGCATGGCGCCGCGTACGACGAGCGCGGCGATCTGGACCGGACGCGCGCGCACTTTTCGCCGGAGAGCGGGCGACGCGCGCGATCGATCCGGATCGTGCGGCCGCGCAGGGAAGGTCGCGGCGAGCGGCGACGTACTAGCGTCCGGGTGATGGGCCGCGGCGCGCGACGATCACCCGACCGGGGTGACGCGCGGCCGCGCCGGCGATGCCTCGGCCTCGCGCGTCCGATCGCGTCCGATCGCGTCCGATCGCGTCCCGTCAGGGCAGGTCGAACACCAGCACCTCGGCGCCCACGCCGCGGATCGCGAGCTCGCCCGGGGTGCTGGTCGACACCGCGTCGCCGGCCGCGAGCTCGACGCCGTTGACGGTGGCGGCGCCGCGGGCGACGTGGAGCCAGGCGTGGCGGCCCGGCGCGACCTCGTGCACGGCGTGCTCGCCGGCGTCGAACAGGCCGGCGTACATGCGCGCGTCCTGGTGGATCGTGACCGAGCCGGCGGCGCCGTCGGGCGAGGCCACCAGCCGCAGCCGGCCGCGGCGCTCGGCCTCGGGGAAGGCGGTCTGCTCGTAGCCGGGCGCGTGGCCCGGGCGATCGGGCAGGATCCAGATCTGGAGGAAGTGGACCGGCCGGGTCGGCGACGGGTTCATCTCGCTGTGCTGGACCCCGGTCCCGGCCGACATGCGCTGGACCTCGCCCGGGCGGATCACCGAGCCGTTGCCCATGGAGTCGCGGTGGCCGAGCTCGCCGTCGAGCACGTAGGAGATGATCTCCATGTCGCGGTGGCCGTGGGTGCCGAAGCCCTTGCCGGGCGCGACCCGGTCGTCGTTGATGACGCGGAGGGCGCGGAAGCCCATGTGCCGCGGATCGTGATAGTCCGCGAACGAGAAGGTGTGATGGCTGTCGAGCCAGCCGTGGTCGGCGTGGCCGCGCTCGCTGGCGCGGCGGATCGTGAGCGGCGTGGACATGATGGAGCGATGGTGCGTCCGCGGTCGTCGCCAGGGAAGGGCGTGGCGGCGCAACAGTCCGTTGCCGGGCCACGGACCCGGGCGGCCGCCCGCGCGGCGCTCCCGGGTTGCGGTCGGGTCCCCGGCGGCCGACCATCAGCCATGACCTGGAGCGACCCCCTGGCAGCCGGGCCGGTGCGACTGCGACGGCTGGCGATGGCGGAGGTCCCGGCGGTGGTCGCCTACCGCCGCCTGCCGGAGGTGGCCCGCTACCAGGGCTGGGGCGTGGTCGATCCGGGCGAGATCGAGCGCGACCTGCAGGCGATGACCGCGCGCGAGCCGTGCGACGCGCCCGGCCCCTGGTTCCAGCTCGCGATCGAGCGCGCCGCCGACGGCGCGCTGGTCGGCGACCTCGGTGTGCGCCTGGTGGACGCCGCCTCCGCCGAGATCGGCTACACGATCGCCCCCGCCCACCAGCGCCAGGGGCTGGCCACCGCCGCCGTCGACGGCATCTGCCACTGGCTCCTGGGCCCGCGCCGGCTCGCCCGCGTGATCGCGGTGATGGAGGGCCAGAACACCGCCTCCCTCCGCGTCGCCGAGCGCGCCGGCTTCACCCGGATCTCCTGCATCCAGACCCGCCATCGCGGCGAGCCCGGCCTGCTCCTCACCTACGAGCGCCGCTGACCGTCGCGGCGCCTCGGCGCAGCGCGGCTCAGCTCGGCGCGGGGCCAGCCGCCGCGCCCAGCCGCAGCGAGGCCAGCAGCGCGTCGACCAGGAGGTCGCGCAAGGTCGTCCGCTCGACGTCCTTGCGCGACAGCCACTCCAGGCTGGCGGCCTCGACGAAGCCGATCCACCCGCGCACCGCGATCCGCAGCAGCGGCCGGTTGGCCAGCGCCAGGCCGGCCAGCGGCGTGCCCTCGGCGTTGTCGAGGAAGCGCTCGACGTACGTCGCCCGCACCCCCTCGATGACCCCGACGACCTCCGGATCGGAGCCGATGCCGCCGCGCATCAGCGCGACGAACGGGCGGGCCTGGCGCGACACGTGGTCGAGGTAGGCGTCGAGGCCGGCCCGCATGCGATCGAGCGGCGGCAGCTCGGGGGAGGCCGCCGCGGTCGTGCGCTCGATCAGATCGGCGGCGGTGGCGCGCAGGCCGGCGAGGTAGAGGTCGCGCTTGGTCGGGAAGTAGTGGTAGAGGAGGCCCTTGGAGATGCCGGCGGCGCGCGCGATGTCGTCGATCGACACCTCGTCGTAGGTGCGCTCCGAGAACGCCTGCTGGCCCAGCGCCAGGAGCTGGGCCTTGCGCTGGTCGTTCTCGAGCCGGATCCGGCGGCGCGGGCGGCGCGGGCGCGCCGGCTCGTCGCCGCTGGCGGCGGCGCGGCGGCGGCGACGGAGCCCGCGGATCACGGCCATCCCGAACCGATACCGCGTTCCTCGCGCCCCATGCAAGGGAACAGGGAAGTGTCCACGATCGAAGGAACTTTCGGCTATTGACCGATCAGCTATTGACTTCAGGTCAATACGGATCCACGCTGGAGGTCATGGAGGCAACCCCATGACCCGCCCCGCCATCACCCCGCGCAAGCCACCCCTCGGCTTCGAGCAGGTGCCGCGCCACTGGTTCGGCGGCCTGCCGGTCCCCACCCAGATCGCCAACGGGGTGAACCTGCTGTTCCCCCACGGCGAGCGCTTCTTCGTGCGCTCGGTCTACCACTTCCTCGATCGCATCGAGGACCCGGAGCTGCGCGCCGCCATCAAGGGCTTCGGCCACCAGGAGGGACGCCACGCCCGCGCCCACGAGGACTACTTCGACACCCTGCGCGCCCACGGCTACGAGATCGATCGCTTCCTGAAGGCGTACGCCGGGGTGACGTCGCGGCTCGAGAAGCTGCAGTCGCCGGAGCTGCGCCTGGCCGCCACCGCCGCCGCCGAGCACTTCACGGCGATCATGGCCGAGGGCGCGGCCACCGAGATGCCGTACGACCTCGTCCACCCGGCGATGCGCGAGCTGCTCCTGTGGCACGCCGCCGAGGAGCTCGAGCACAAGTCGGTGGCGTTCGACGTGCTGCAGGCGGTCGACCCGTCGTACGCGCGGCGCGTCGCCGGCCTGGCGGTGGCGACGGTGATGCTGTCGACGTGGTGGGCGGTGGCCGCGCTCATGCTGCTGCGCCAGGACGGGATCGGCCCCGTCGAGGCGGTGCGCCGGCTGCGCGCGATGCGCCAGGCCGCGGCCGCCGCCGGGGTCCGCACGCCGCGGCCCGTCTTCCAGCGCGTGTTCGCGCGCGGCATCCGCGAGTACCTGCGCCGCGACTTCCACCCCGACCGCAACGACAACTACCACCTCGCCGGCGAGCTCCTCGCCCGCGCCGAGGCCGCCCGCGCCGAGGTCGCCCGCGCCGCGCCCCCCGGCCCTCCGGCCTGACCCGCGCCCGTCAGCGCTTCCCGCTGACCACCAGCGCCACCGCCGCGATCACCAGCGGGGTCGCGATCAGCGTGGCGGCCCCGACCTGCTCGGCGCCGAGCAGCGCGCCCAGCAGCACCGCCAGCGGCGGGTTGACGAACGAGTAGCTGGTGGCCACCGCCGGCCGCGCGTTGCGGAGCAACCACGAGTACGCGGTGAAGGCCACCAGCGAGCCGAGGACGATGAGGTACGCCACCGACCACATCGCGTCGAAGGTCCAGGTCGTGGGCAGGCGCTCCCCGCGGACCAGGCCGACGGCGGCGAGGGCGACCCCGCCGGCGAGCTGCTGGCTGGCGGCCGCCATCAGCCCGGTGGCCAGCGGCAGGCGGCGGGCGAGCAGCGAGCCCAGCGCCCACGCCACCGGCGCCCCGGCCAGGACCGCCGCCGCCGCCGGCGCCGCCGACAGCTCGGCGCCCGACACCAGCACGGCGACGCCGGCGATGCCGACGGCGACGCCCAGCCACTCGCGGGCGGTGGGGCGCTCGCCGGCGATCGCCGCGAACACCGCCATCCACAGCGGCATCGTCGCGCACACCAGCGCCGCCGCCCCCGAGCTGACCTCGGTCTCGGCGATCGCCCCCAGGCCGTTGCCGCCGACGAAGAGGAGCGCGCCCACCGGCAGCGCGAGCAGCCACTGCCGCGCCGTCGGCCACGCGGCGCCGCGGGCCGCGGCGATCACCAGGAGGATCGCGCCCGCGATCGAGAACCGGACCGCGCCCATGAGCAGCGGCGGCAGGGTCTCGACCGCGATCCGCATGACCAGGTAGGTCGAGCCCCAGATCACGTAGACCGCGGCCAGGGCGGCGAACAGCGCCAGGCGGCGGTCGCCGAGGGCGGGCACGGGCGAGGTCTCGACGGGCAGCGGACCGGCGGCGGCGGGTGGCACGGCGAGCAAGCTTGGCACGCCGCCGCCCGTCGCCCAGCGACAGAGCGAACGACCCTGACCAGCACAGAAGAGGGGAGTGGAAACATGAGCCAGTACAGTGAACCGTCCGCCGACCACGCAACTGTGATGGTCGAACTGCCAGGCGACAGGTACAATTCGTCCCGCCGTGCCCGCCGCCGCCAGCGACTTTCTCTACGAGCAGCTCGCCGCCGAGCTCGGCGACGCGATCGCGCGCGGCGCGCTCAGGCCCGGCGAGCGCATGCCGTCGGTGCGGCGGCTGGCCGAGGATCGCGACGTCAGCGTCGCGACCGTGGTCCAGGCCTACGGCGTGCTCGAGGGCGCCGGGCTGGTCGAGGCGCGGCCGAAGTCGGGGTTCTTCGTCCGCCGCAAGGCGGCGGAGGGGGCGACGCCGCGGCCGCCGCGCAAGGCGATGACCGCGACCCGGCCGGCGGTGTCCGACGGCGTCGGGCGGCTGATCGCCGCCTTGCGCGATCCCGGCGTCGTGCCGCTGGCCGCGGCCTACCTCGACCCGGCGACCCTGCGGGTGGCGGCGCTCAACCGGATCGCGGCGGCGCTGGCGCGTGAGGTCTCGACGCTGGGCGCGCGCGACGACGCGCCGCCCGGCCTGCCGACCCTGCGCCGGGCGCTGGCGCGGCGGTCGGTGGCATGGGGCAGCCCGCTCACCGAGGACGACTTCGTGACCACGATCGGCGCGACCGAGGCCATCACCCTCGGCCTGCGCGCGGTGGCGCGGCCGGGCGACGCCATCCTGGTCGAGTCGCCGACCTACTTCGGCATCCTGCAGGCGATCGAGGGCCTGGGGATGAAGGTCGTCGAGGTCCCGGCCCACCCCCGCACCGGCTTCGATCTCGACGCCCTGGCGGCGACCCTGCGCGCCACGCCGGTCCGCGCCATCGTGTGCATGCCGACCGCCGCCAACCCGCTGGGCTCGGTCATGCCCGACGACGCCCGCGCCCGCCTCTACGATCTGGCGGTGCGCCACGACCTGCCGATCATCGAGGACGACGTCTACGGCGACCTGTGCTTCGACGGCACCCGGCCGCGCCCGCTGAAGGCCTTCGACCGCGACGGGCGGGTGCTCCTGTGCGGCTCGGTCTCCAAGACCCTGGCGCCCGGCTACCGGGTGGGCTGGATCGCCGCCGGGCGCTGGCAGGACGCGGTCGAGCGCCTCAAGTTCTCGCAGTCGCTGGCATGCCCGACCCTGCCGTGCATGGCGGTGGCCGAGATGCTGGCCTCGGGCGGCTACGATCGCCACCTCCGCCGGCTGCGCCACGCCGTCGCCGGCCAGGTCGCCACGTACCGCGACGCGGTCCTCGCCCGCTTCCCCGAGGGCACGCGGGTGTCGGCGCCGCGCGGCGGCTTCGTCCTGTGGGTCGAGCTGCCGCCGGCGGTCGACGCCCTGACCCTGCAGGAGCGGGCGCTGGCCCGCGGCGTCGCGATCGCCCCTGGCCCCATCTTCTCGGCCCGCCAGCAGCGCTTCGCGAGCTGCGTGCGCCTGTCGTGCGGCGCGCCGTTGACGCCGCGGGTGGCGGGCGCCCTCGACCTGCTCGCCCACCTCGCCCACGATCAGCTCGCCCGCGGCCCGCGCGCCGCCCGCGCCAGCGCCTGACCCCCGCGAGCGCGGGGCGCCGCCGCCGCGCTCCGCCCGCGCGCCCACCTCGAGGATCCCTTGCCCCGCACGCTGCCGTACTACGTCGTCGACGCCTTCACCACCCGCCCGTTCGCCGGCAACCCGGCGGCGGTCATCCCGCTCGCGGGCTGGTTGCCCGACGAGCTCCTGCAGCAGATCGCCGGCGAGCTGGCGCTGTCGGAGACCGCGTTCGTCGTGCGCGAGGCCGACGGCCTCCGCCTGCGCTGGCTCACCCCCACCACCGAGGTCGACCTGTGCGGCCACGCCACCCTGGCCAGCGCCCTGGTGTGGATGGACGAGGTCGAGCCCGGCGCCGCTCGCGTCCGGTTCGCGACCCGCAGCGGCCCGCTCGAGGTCGAGCGCGACGGCGAGCGGCTGGTGCTCGATCTGCCGGCGCGGGTCGCCGAGCCGGTCGCGGACCCGGCGCTGGTGGCGGCGGTGGCGGAGGCGATCGGCGCGCCGGTGGTCGAGCTGTGGCGGTCGCGCAACCTGATGGCGGTGGTCGCCGACGCCGCCGCCGTCCGCGCCCTCGCCCCCGAGCTGCGGCGGGTCGGCGCGCTGCCGACCGAGGGCCTGATCGTCACCGCGCCCGGCGCCGGCGATCGCGACGGCGACGTCGACCTGGTGTCGCGCTACTTCTCTCCCCAGCACGGCGTCGACGAGGATCCGGTCACCGGCTCCGCCCACTGCACCCTGGGGCCGTACTGGGCGGCGCGGCTGGGGCGGACCACGCTGGCGGCGCGCCAGGTCAGCCGCCGCGGCGGCGAGCTGGCGGTCACCGTGGCCGGCGACCGCGTGCGCCTCGGCGGTCACGGCGTGCTGGTCGCGCGCGGCGAGCTGCGCTTGCCCTGAGCGCGCCACCGCCGCCCGCGATCCGCCGCGGCGCGGCCCGCGGGGCGGGTCGCTCGCCCCCGCCCGCGGCTGGCCCGCGGCCCGCGCCGGGCTCGCTCGCTCGGCCGGGCGCGCCGGGGAGCCCCCTCGGGCCCTCCGTCGCCGGGACGCGTGGCACTATCGGCGACCTTGCCGCGCGGAACCATGCCAGCGACCCGGTCCCCAGGATGATGGGGCCCGGGATGATGTCTCCCGACGACGAGCTCGAGCTGGATCTCGACCTCGACGCCGCGCTCGACGACGCCGCGCTGGCGGCGGCCGTGGGGGCGCGCCTGGGGGTGGCGCCGGCGGCGCTGCCGCCGCTCGAGATCCGGCGCCGCGCGATCGACGCCCGACGCCATCGGGTCCGGCTCCACCTCACCGTCGGGCCGCGGCCGGCGGTGGCGCCGGCGCTGGGCGGACCGCCGCCGCGCGAGGTCGCGGGCGCGCCGGTGATCATCGTCGGCGCCGGCCCGGCCGGGCTGTTCTGCGCCCACGAGCTGGCGCGCCACGGCGTGGCCTCGATCGTCCTCGACCGCGGCAAGCTGGTGCAGGCGCGGCGGCGCGCCCTCAAGGGCCTGACCCAGCACGGCGCCGTCGACCGCGACAGCAACTACTGCTTCGGCGAGGGCGGCGCCGGCACGTACAGCGACGGCAAGCTCTACACCCGGGCCCACAAGCGCGGCGACGTCCGCGACGTGATCGAGCTGCTGGTGGTGCACGGCGCGCCCGCCGACATCCTGGTCGACGCCCGGCCTCACATCGGCTCCAACAAGCTGCCGCGGGTGATCACCTCGCTGCGCGAGCGCCTGACCGGGTGCGGGGTCGGCTTCGAGCTGCCGGCGCGGGCCGAGGGCCTGCTGGTGGCGAGCCGCGGCGGCCGCCCGGTGGTGGCCGGTGTCCGGCTGGCGGACGGCCGGGAGCTGGCGGCGCGCGAGGTGGTGGTGGCGACCGGACACTCGGCGCGCGACGTCTGGGGCTGGCTGGCGGCGGCCGGCGTCGGGCTCGAGGCCAAGCCGTTCGCGGTCGGGGTCCGGGTCGAGCACCCGCAGCCGCTCATCGATCAGGCCCAGTACGGCCGCCACGCCGGCCACCCGCGGCTGCGGGCCGCGGCCTACAAGCTGGTCCACCAGAGCGCCGGCGACGGAGGACGGCGCGGCGTGTTCTCGTTCTGCATGTGCCCGGGCGGGTGGATCGTGCCGGCGGCGACCGAGCCCGAGGGGGTGGTGGTCAACGGCATGAGCCTGTCGCGCCGCGACTCGCCGTTCGCCAACTCCGGCCTGGTGGTCGGCGTCGAGCTCGCCGACCTGGCGCGGCTCGGTCTCGCCGGGCCGCTGGCCGGGGTCACGCTGCAGCGCCGCCTCGAGGAGGCGGCGGCCGCGGCCGGCGGCGGCGCGCTGGCGGCGCCGGCCACCCGGGTCACCGACTTCGTCGCCGGGCGCGCCTCGTCGACGGTCCCGCGCTCGAGCTACCAGCCCGGCCTGGCCGCCGGCGACGTCGCGGAGGTGCTCGACGCCAGCGGCCTCGACCTGGCCGCGCGGCTGCGCGCCGCGCTGCGCGCGTTCGCGGGCACGATCCGCGGCTTCGGCTCCGAGGAGGGCGTGCTGGTCGGCGTCGAGTCGCGGACCTCGAGCCCGGTCCGGGTGCCGCGCGATCCGTCGACGCTGGAGAGCCCCGACCTGGCCGGGCTCTACCCGGGCGGGGAGGGCGCGGGCTACGCCGGGGGGATCGTGTCGGCGGCGATGGGCGGCGTGCGGCTGGCGCGGGCGATCGTGCGCGCGCGGGGACTGCCACCGGTGGCGTGAGCGGGCTCGGATCCGGACTCGGGCTCGGGTTCGGATCCGGACTCGGGCTCGGGTTCGGATCCGGGACTCGGGTTCGGATCCGGATTCGGATTCGGCCTCGGCCTCGGGTCCGGATCCGGACTCGGCCTCGGCCTCGGACCCGGGCTCGACCTCCCCCCGCACACCCTGAGCGAAGCCCCGAAGGGACGACGTCGCAGGGCCTCGAGCCCTCGGGCCTCGCGTGTCGAGCCCGGCTCCGCCCGCGAACGGCGGTGACATGGGTCGTGGCCCGTGCTACCCGGGAGACGTGCGTCGCGCCCTCGTCCTCGTCGGCCTCGCCGTCCAGGCCGGCGCCTGCGATCTCGGCACCGACGCCGCCCCGGTCGACGCCGGGATCGACGGCTGGCCGGCGCCACGCGCCGACCTGGTGCCGGCGGTGGGCAGCGCGACCAGCCTCGACGTCGCCTGCTGGAACCTGGAGAACTTCCCCAAGGACGTGCGCACGATCGGGCTGGTCGCCGATCTCATCACGAGCCTCGACCTCGACGTCGTGGTGGTCCAGGAGGTGGCCTCGGTCGTCGCCTGGAACGAGCTGGTCGAGCGGCTGCCCGATCACGACGGCGTGCTGTCGTCGCACCGCTACACGCCCACCGAGTACCAGAAGCTCGGCGTCCTCTACCGCCCCGATCGGGTCGTCCTCGGCGCGCCCGAGCTCCTGTTCACCGGCGAGACCTACGCCTTCCCCCGCCCGCCGCTCAAGGTCCGGGTCACCGCCGGCGCGCTCGCGTTCGACGCCATCGGCGTCCACCTCAAGGCCGGGACCGCCAGCGACGACGGCGAGCGCCGGGCGGCGGCGATGCGCCAGCTCGAGGCCCACGTCCGCGCCCAGGTCGACGGCGGCGGCGAGGACGAGGTGATCGTGCTCGGCGATTTCAACGAGGTGCTGACCACCAGCGCCGGGATGGCGGTGCTGGCGCCGATGCTCGGCGCCCCCGAGCGCTACCGCTTCCGCACCGCGGAGGCGGCCGCCGCTGGCGAGGCCACGTTCCTCCCCGGCGGCCGGGTGATCGATCACGTCGTCACCAGCGCCGGCCTCGCCGACGAGCTGGGCGCCGCCCGCGCCGTCATCCCGCCCCTCGACGCCCAGCTCCCGCGCTACGACCCCAACGTGTCCGATCACCTCCCCGTGGTGATCTCGATCCCGACGCCCTGAAGGCCGGCGACGGCGGGCCCGGTGGCGGCGGGGCGTTGTATCGTCGGGTCGTGATCGGCGAGACCCTGGGGGCGTATCGCGTCGAGCGCGAGCTGGGCCGCGGCGGCATGGGTGCGGTCTACGCCGCCGCCCACACCCTGCTGGGCCGGCGCGCCGCGATCAAGGTGCTGCTGGCCGAGCTGTCGAAGAACGAGCAGATCGTGCAGCGCTTCTTCAACGAGGCCCGGGCGGCGACCTCGATCAAGCACCCGAGCATCGTCGAGATCTACGACTTCGGCTGGGCCGACGACGGTCGGGCCTACATCGTCATGGAGCTGATGGACGGCGAGCCGCTGGCCTCGCGCCTGCACCGCGTCGGTCGCGTGCCGGTGGCGACCGCGCTCCACCTCGGTCGCCAGATCGCCAACGCGCTGGCGGCCGCCCACGGCGCCGGCATCGTCCACCGCGATCTCAAGCCCGACAACGTCTTCCTGGTCCCCGACGTCGAGGTCGCCGGCGGCGAGCGGGTCAAGCTGCTCGACTTCGGGATCGCCAAGCTGACGGGCGGCCTCGGCGGCGACACCGCGCGGACCCGGACCGGGACGGTCATGGGCACGCCCACGTACATGTCACCCGAGCAGTGTGAGGGCTCGCGCGAGGTCGATCACCGCACCGACCTCTACGCCCTGGGCTGCATGCTGTTCGAGATGGTGAGCGGGCGGCCGCCGTTCGCGGACGGCGGCGCCGGCGCGATCATCGCCGCCCACATCATGACCCCGCCGCCGGCGCTGCGCGCGGTGGCCCCCGACGCGCCGGTCGAGGTCGAGGCGCTGGTGGCGCGGCTGCTGGCCAAGGCGCCGGCCGAGCGGGTGGCGTCGGCGGCCGAGCTCGCCGCCGAGCTCGGCCGGCTCGGTGTGGGCTCGTCGCCCGGGAGCGGGCCGGGCCCGGCGCCGGGGGCGAGCGGACCTCCGGCCGCTGGCGCGGC
>CAADGB010000341.1 GCA_900696455.1 uncultured delta proteobacterium | reverse complement strand
GCACGTCGTCCTTGCCCGCAAGCTGCGTACGGAACTCGCCATCGGCGTCGAGCTCCCAGCGGACGGTGCCTCGCGACGCGTCGGCGGGATCGCGCTGCAGCTCGAGCCAGCGGTTGCGGTTCAGGAATGTCGCGACCGCCGCCATCAGGTTGAACAGCTCGGCGGTCCGCTCCGACGCGGCGGTGAGCGAGAAGACGAGGTCGACGGTGTACGGTGGCTTGCGCCGAACGAGCTCGGGCCCAGAGACGCCACCCACCACGTCCTCGTGGGCGACGTTCGCCGAGTAGAAGCGGTTCGGGCGCAGCGTCGGCCCGGAGAGCACCAGCGACGGTACCTTCGCCATCGCGATGACGTTCAGCCCGTCGAGCGTCGTGTCGTCGTAGTCGACGCTGACCGTGGCGCTGACGTTGGCGAGCACCTGGCGCTTCAGCTCGCGCAGCATCTGCCGGATGACGCGAGTGAGATCGGCCTCGCGCGCAACGGTCGGACGCGAGAACCGGTAGGCGCTTGCGAGCACCACGGACTCGCCGGGGATCGGGTCGCCCGCCGCGTCGAGGTTCTGCAGTTCGACGTCGACGACGCCGACCGCGTGGACCGGCGTGCGGAGGTCGACGATCCGCTGCCCGGCCTCGTCACGGACGGACAGCGCCTCGGCGAGCACACCGCCGAACAGCACCCGGACCCGGTTGGCGAGGTCGGCTCCGACGAGCCGCACTAGGTCGCCGCCGCTGGACGGCCCAGCGGCAGGCTGCACGGAGCTGAGAGTCGGGAGGGCCACGCGGAGGCAAAGCCACGGGACCTGGTGCTCAGGGGACGCGCCCCTTCACATCAGGGCGCGAGGCCAAGCTCCCTGGCGACGCGCTCGAGGAACCGCCTGCTGGCGCCCTCCCGGAAATTGTCGAACGCGGGCCGGAGGAAGGGGCGCGCCGGGACCTGCACGACGATGACGCCGCGCCCGCCGCCTCCCGTGGGCTCCTTGCCTGCCTTGCGGAGCAGCGCGAACAGGAAGCGCCGCATCTTCGGCGTGATGGGGATGATGACCGGCGGACCGCCGAATTCGTGGAGCTTCGCGAGGTCCACCATCGAGGCACCATCCCTCGAGCGTGCCGAACGCGAGACGCCGATGAAGGCCTCGTCGCCCTGCACGATCACGGTGATAGAGTTGCGGAGGTCGCCGCGGACGATGAGCGCCTTGCTCCCGCCGAAGCCCTCGAGCTGGCGGGCGGCGATGGTCAGCGGCGACGGCGGCTTCAGTGGCTCGCCACCCGGCGCTTGGCTCGTGAGCCCCTGGACAATGTCGTTGCGCAGGGCGTGAGCCTCCTGGCGTACGGCGGTGCCGATCGCCGCTTGCAGGCGCTGTGGCGCAGCGGTGAGGAGCCGCCGCGCCCGTGCCCAATCTCCGGTGCGCGAGACCGCCATCGCTTACCCCTGCTTGAAGCGAAGGCGCGGCACGTGCTCGTCGAGCCAGCCGAGCGCAACGTGCGTCGCCTCGTTGATGACCGCGCCCTTCCTCACGCTGATGGCCGAGAGCGCGAGCGACTTGGCCGTGACCTCGATGTCCGCGTCGCGGCAGCCGTAGTCCTTGAGGACGGAGGCCGTGCGCTGTGCCGAGGGCGTCGTGCCCGTGCGCCAGAACTGCAGCTCCAGGTTCGAGCGGTAGGCCTCGGCTTCCCAGCGGGCGCGCGCCGCGCGGTCCGCGAGGTAGCTGACCTCGTAGGAGAGCCCCTCACGATCGTGCTGCACGACGTGTTGGTGCTCGTGCACGCAGATGACGACCTGGTGCCAGAGGTCCCAGCCGCCCTTGGGCGAGCCGACCTCGAACGGCGTGTAGATGCGCCGGCCGATGGTGGTCGTGAAGTTCTTGAGGAAGCGCTCCTTGCTCTGGACGCCGAGCGCTTCGAGCCCGCGCGCGACGAGCTGCATCTCGAGCGCGCTCGACTTGTTGATGACGCTCGTGCGGAAGTGGTCCTGCATGAAGCGCCAGAAGGCCCAAACCTCCTCGGGCTTCACGTCGAGGAAGATCTTGCCGACGACCGGCAGCGACTGGAGGTAGCCCTTCATCGCCCACCTCCCGCCGCCGCGTCCGCGTCGCTCGCGGGCACGCAGGTGTGCCCGGTGATGTGACCGTCCTCGGTCGCCTCGTCGACGTACGCGCAGACGAAGGGCGCACCGCTCCGCTGGCTCACGTCGTCGCAGTCGGCGAGCTCGTGGTAGCTGCCGTCCGCGTCGCAGATCTCGGCCGTGTTGCTGGTGCAGCGCGTTGCGCCCCGGACGCAGCCGTCGATGGGTCGGCAGTGCGCGCCGAGGCAGAGGGCGGCCAGGGCGCTGAAAGTGAGGGCTCGCATCATGATCCACTCCGTGCGGCTGCGCGGTCCTGGAAGGAGACGAGCAGCAGGTTGCGGCTGGGCCGACGCCGATGGAGCCCGAAGCCGATGGGACGCGCCTCGGTCACGTAAAGACCGGGCCGCGTGCGCACGGCCTGAACGAGCTGGCCGTCGCGCGCGTAGAGCGCGCCCAGCCTGTCGCTCGGACGAATCAGGGCGTCGCCCGAGGCAGCGTCGACGAGGCCGAGCCGCTCGAGGTCCCTGAAGTGGAAGACCAGATCGAAGCTCGACCTGGGCGTGTTCCCGGACGTCGCCATGCGCAAGGCTTCAAAAGCCTCCGGCTCCACCTGGCAGGGGACGCGCACCGGTTGGTGCTCGCGGCGAAAGGGCTCCGCGACGCCGTCGTCGTCGGAGTCGACGAGGATCGACTCCTTGAAGTCGTCGTCGTAGCCGGGCGGAACGCCCGCACCCGCATCACCGAGCGCCATCGCCTGCGTGTCGAGCCGGTGCAGCTCCGCGATGAACGGGAAGATGAGGCGCCCGCGCATCACGCCGCTCCGATGGGCGTCGGCCGCACGTAGAGCGCGAGGAGCGCGTCGACCTCCGGGTCCCCGGTGAGGCTCGCCGACGCCGAAGCCTTTGAGGGGTCTAGCCTGTAGCTCTGGTCGCGCGTCCGCTCCTCGATGATGCGCCAGCGGCTGCGCGCCTCGAACGAGGCGTCGTCGGCGAGCGGCGCCATCGAGCGCAGGACGAGGAGCATCGTCGCGCGGCGGATCGCGGGCGGCGTGCGCCCCGTGAGCGTGCCGTCGTCCTCGGTGAAGCCCCAGAGCCCCTCTGCCACGACGTTGCCGTGGCCGCGCGGGAACACGCGCCCGTGGCGGCGCGTGAAGCGCGGGCCGTCGCAGCCGGGCTGGACGGGCGCGCCGACGACGAGCAGCTCGCTCGGGTCGAGCGACAGTTCCACGCTGCCGCGCAGGAGCCGGTCCACGCGGATCGGCGGCACGGGCAGCTCGAGACTCGCCGCGCCGCGCCCCGAGAGGGTCAGCGTCAGCAGGCGCGGCTCGAAGAACCAGCCCGTCACGCGGTCGATCAGGCTCGAGGCTTCGACGAGCAGCAGCTCGAGGCGGGCGTCGCTCGCCTCGGCCGCCGTCACGCCTTCGGCGCGCAGGTCGGCAACCGAGGCGTACACGTCACTCTCGCTCGCGCTTGCCGCGCTTGCTGCCCGCGTCGTCGT
>CAADGB010000340.1 GCA_900696455.1 uncultured delta proteobacterium | reverse complement strand
GGGCGCCGGCTCCGGTCCGGGCGGCTGCCGCCCGGCGGGCGTCATGGCCACGGTCGGCGGCCCGGCCGCGGGCGCTGTCGACGATGCCGGCGCCGCGGGCGCCGGGGCGGCGGCCGCGGGGGGCTGCACCGCCGGCTGCTGCGCGCTCTGCCGGCGCACGCGCTCGTCGAGCTCGGCCAGCTTGGCCAGCGGGTTCATCTCGATCCGGGTCGACTCGCCGCCCTCCTCGCCGCCGGCGTCCTCGTCGCCGTCGTCCTCCCCGCCGCGGCCGCCGCCGCCGCCGCCGCCGTCGAGCTCGTCGATGACCTCGAACTGCGACAGCTCCTGGACCTCCGACACCATCGCCGCGTCCGAGCCGCCGTCCTCGTCGTCCCACCCGGCGGCGGCGGTGGTCCGCCCGGCGAGCAGCTCGCGCATGCGCGCGGCCTGGTCGCCGAGCTCGGGGCCGTAGTACTGGTCGATGAACTGGGAGATGTCGCCGGCCTGGGCCGACTTGCCGCGGGTGTGCAGGTAGTTGGTGAGGGCCTCGCCGAAGGCCTCGCACGACGGGTAGCGCTGGGCCGGGTTCTTGGCCAGGGCCTTGAGCAGGAGCGGATCGAGCGCCGGATCGAGCTCGTGGTTCTGCGCCGACGGCGCCGGCACCTTGCACTCGAGGATGGCCTGGTAGGTGTCGTACGCCGAGCCGCGCTTGAACAGGCGGCGGCCGGTGAGCAGCTCGTGGAGCACGACCCCCAGCGCGAACACGTCGGTGCGCCGGTCGATGTCCCGGGCCTGGCACTGCTCCGGTGACATGTACGCGAACTTGCCCTTGATCGTGCCGCTGCGGGTCGCGGTCTCGCGCTCCTCGGCCTTGGCGATGCCGAAGTCGACGACCTTGACCACGCCCTCGAAGGTCACCACCAGGTTCTGCGGGGAGATGTCGCGGTGGACGAGGTTGAGCGGCCGGCCGCCCGACTGCAGCTCGTGGGCGTAGTGCAGCCCGTCGCAGGCCTGGACCGCGATGCCCAGGACCAGCGGCACCGGGATGTAGCCGCGGGGCACGCGCTCCACCGCCCGGCGCGCCATCAGCGCCAGCGACATGCCGACGACGTACTCCATCACCAGGTAGTAGCGGCCGTCCTGCTCGCCCAGCCCCAGGGTCTGCACGATGTTGGAGTGGCCGAGCTGGGCGCCCAGGCGGGCCTCGTCCAGGAACATCTGGACGAACTCGGGATCGTACGCCAGGTGGTCGTGCAGGCACTTGACCACCACGTACTTCTCGAACCCGGCGGTGCCCCCCACCCGCGCCAGGTAGATCTCGGCGGTCCCGCCGAGCGCCAGGAGCGCCAGCATCTCGTACTGGCCCAGGCGCTTGCCGACGAGCGCACCGGCGCCGCTCGGGAGGCTCGCCATGCCCCCGGATCATACGCCACCGGCGGCGAGAACGTAGGTTCGTGCGCCGTTTCGGCGCACGGTCCGACCAGCGACGGGCCCGGCGGCCCGGCGCCTCAGATCTCCATGATCTCTTTCTCTTTGGTGGTGGCCAGCTCGTCGACCGAGCCCACGTAGCGGTCGGTGAGATCCTGGACGCGCTTCTCGCCGTTCTTGCGCTCGTCCTCCGTGATCTCCTTGTCCTTCTCGGCGTCCTTCAGGAGATCCATCGCGTCGCGCCGCGCCGCCCGCACCGCCACCTTGGCCTCCTCGGTCATCTTCTTGACGCCCTTGACCAGATCCTTGCGCCGCTCCTGGGTCAGCGGCGGGATGGGCAGACGGACCAGGTCGCTGTCGGCGACCGGGTTGATGCCGAGGTCGCTGGCGCGGATCGCCTTGTCGATGACCGCGACCATGTTCTTCTCCCACGGCTTGACCGAGATCAGCCGGGCGTCGACCACGGTGACGGTCGCGACCTGGTTCACCGGCGTCGGCGTGCCGTAGTAGTCGACCTTGATGCCGTCGAGCATCGCGGTGGTGGCGCGGCCGGTCCGGACCTTGGCCAGCTCGCGCTTGAAGGCCTCGATGGCCTTCTTCATGCCTTCCTCGGCGTCCTTGCTGATGTCGTCGACCATGACTAGTCCTCTGCGAATCGCGACCCTTGGTTGTCCTTGACGATGCGGGTGCCCACCGGCTCGCCGCAGACCACGCGCTGGATGTTGCCACGGCGGGTCATGTCGAACACGCAGATCGGCAGCTCGTTGTCCCGGCACAGGGCGAACGCGGTGGCGTCCATCACCCCGAGGTCCTGCTTGAGGGCGTCGGTGAAGGTCACCTGCTGGTAGCGACGGGCGTCGGCGTGCTTGCGCGGGTCGCGATCGTAGACGCCGTCGACCTTGGTGGCCTTGAGCAGGATCTCGGCGCCGATCTCCATCGCCCGCAGCGCCGCCGCAGTGTCGGTGGTGAAGAACGGGTTGCCGGTGCCGGCGCCGAAGATGACGATGTGCTCCTTCTCGAGGTGGCGCATGGCGCGGCGGCGGATGTAGGGCTCGGCGAGCTGCGACATCGGGATCGCCGACTGGACGCGGGTGACCACGCCCTGGCGCTCGATGGCGTCCTGGAGCGAGACCGCGTTCATGACCGTGGCCAGCATGCCGACGTAGTCGGCCGAGGCCCGGTCCATGCCCTTGGACGACTCCGACAGGCCGCGGAAGATGTTGCCGCCGCCGACGACGACGGCGAGCTGCACGCCGAGGCGGGCGACCTCGGCGATCTCCATCGCGACGTGGTTGATGACGTCGGGGCTGATGCCGTAGCCCTGGTCGCCCATGAGGGCCTCACCAGAGATCTTGAGCAGCACCCGCCTGTAGGCCGGGCGCGTCGAGGGCGCGTCGGGGACCATGCGGGGGGCGAACGTACTCGCCGCCGCCCCGCTTGGCCAGCGCGGCCGCCGCCGAAGATCAGGCCAGGCCGGCCTGCTTGGCGACCTCGGCGGCGAAGTCGTCCTTCTTCTTCTCGAGGCCCTCGCCCAGCTCGAAGCGGACGAAGCGGCGGATCCGGATGTTCTCGCCGATCTTGGCGATCAGCTCCTGCTGGAGCTGATCGATGGTCTTGTCGGGGTTCTTCACGAAGGGCTGATCGAGGAGGCAGATCTCCTTGAGCCACTTCGAGATCTGACCCTCGACCATCTTGGTCACGACCTGCTCCGGCTTGCCGCTCTCCTTGGCCTTGGCCAGGAGCACGTCGCGCTCGCGGGCGACGACCTCGTCGGTGACGTCCTCCTTGCGCACGAAGGTCGGGTTCATCGCGGCGCTCTGCATCGCGACGTCGCGGGTGAAGCCGACGAAGTCCTCGTTGCGGGCGACGAAGTCGGTCTCGCAGTTGACCTCGACCAGCACGCCGATGCGGCCGCCGCCGTGGATGTACGAGCTGACCAGGCCCTCGGTGGCCTCGCGGCCGGCCTTCTTGGCGGCCTTGGCCAGGCCCTTCTTGCGCAGGTAGTCGATGGCCTTCTCGATGTCGGCGTCGCACTCGACCAGGGCCTTCTTGCAGTCGGCCATGCCGGCGCCGGTGCGCTCGCGCAGATCCTTGATGAGGTTCGCGGTGACTTCGGCCATGACTCTCACTCCTGCGGGGTGGGCGACGCCGAGGCCTCGGAGTCACCGTAGGTGCGGCCGCCCGCCGCCATCTCGACGCGCGGGCCGTCGCCGCCGGACGACACGTGGATCACGCGCTCGTCCTCGTCCTTGGCGCCGCGGGTGTGGGCGCGCTCCTTGTAGACCTTGGTGCCGATGACGCAGGCGTCGGCGATGCGGGCCGTGAACAGCTTGATCGCGCGGATGGCGTCGTCGTTGCCCGGGATGACGTAGTCCATCATGTCCGGATCGCAGTTGGTGTCGGTCACGCCGACCACCGGGATCTCGAGCTTGCGGGCCTCGTCGACGGCGATGTGCTCCTTGGCCGGATCGACCACGAACACCATGCCGGGCAGCTTGGTCATGCCCTTGATGCCGCCCAGCGACTTCATCAGCTTGGCGCGGTCGCGGCGGACCTCGATCTGCTCGCGCTTGGTCAGCGCCAGCATCGTCCCGTCCTCCTCCATCTTCTCGAGCGTCTTGAGGCGCTCGAGCGAGCCCTTGACGGTCTTGAAGTTGGTGAGGGTGCCGCCCAGCCAGCGCTGGGTGACGTAGAGCTGGCCGGAGCGGGTCGCCTCCTCCTGGATGACGTCCTGGGCCTGCTTCTTGGTGCCGACGAACAGCACCAGCTCGCCGCGCGAGGTGGCGTCGACCACGGCGTTGAACGCCTGCCTGAACAGCTTGACCGTGTGGGTCAGGTCGATGATGTGGATGCCGTTGCGGGCGCCGAAGATGAACTGCTTCATCTTCGGGTTCCAGCGGCCGGTGTTGTGGCCGAAGTGGACGCCGGCCTCGAGCAACTGGCGCATCGCGATCGGGTTCTGGCCCGTCGCCTCTTGCATCGTCTCCATGTGCTTGTCTCCGTTGGGCCTCCGGCTCCGTCATCGGCCGGCGAGAACCCGCACAGCGCGGGCCACGGTCGCCGGCCTCAGAGAGCCGTGGGAAGTTGGGAGGCGCGATCTAGCACGCCCCGGCGCCCGGACGAAAGGGCTTGTCCTCGCTCATCGCCCGGCCCGGGCGGCCGGGGCGCGCAAGCGTCCGGGATCACTTGACGTGCCCCCCCGGTCGGGGAGCAACCTCCCCCCCGCCATGGTCGCCTCCCGCCGCACCCTCGCCGGCCTCGCCGTCGTCTGCTTCGCCAACCTGCTGCTGTCGGTGCTGCTGACGCGGATCTTCTCGGCGACGATGTTCTACCACTTCACGTTCCTGGCGGTCGCGCTGGCGATGTTCGGCGTGGCGGCCTCGGGCGTGTACGTGTTCCAGCACGAGGAGCGGCTGGCGAAGGCGCCCGAGCGGGCCCTGGGCTGGGCCTGCACCTGGTTCGGCCTGACGACCGCGGTGGCCCTCATCTACGCCCTGGCCAACCCCATCGACGTCCTCTTCTACTACGGCACCAGCCGGGTCCCGGACTTCCAGGCCCGCCAGTTCTGGCAGCTCGTCCTGCTGGTGGCGGTGACCGCGGCGCCGTTCTTCTTCTCGGGCGTGGTGGTGTCGCTGTGCCTCACCCTCTACAAGGCCAACGTCAACCGCGTCTACTTCGCCGACCTGGCGGGCGCGGCGGCGGCGGCGCTGGTGGCCGGCCTCACCCTGCGGCTCCTGGGCGGGCCCGACGCCGTGCTCCTCATCTGCGCCCTGGCCTTCGCCGGCGGCCACCTGCTGGCGCCGCGGCGGCTGGGCTGGGCGCCGGCGGTGGTCGTGCTCGCGGTCATCGCGGTCAACCAGCAGGCCCGGTTCATCACCGTGCCGTCGACCAAGGGCGTGGCGTCGGAGAAGGTGGCGTTCGAGCAGTGGAACATCTTCTCGCGCATCACCGTCGACAAGGGCCTCAACGTCAAGATCGATGCCTCGGCGGCGACCCAGATCCACAGCCTGGCCAGCCTGAGCCCGGGCATGCAGACGCGCGAGGTGACGGCGCTGGCCCACGCCAAGTTCCCCGGCGGCGCCGAGCGCGTGCTCGTCATCGGCCCCGGCGGCGGCCGCGACGTCCTGCACGCGCTGGCCGCCGGCGCCCGCCACGTCACCGGCGTCGAGATCAACCCGATCATCGCGCAGACGATCATGCGCGAGCGCTTCGCCGACCAGGCCGGGCGCCTGTACCACGACCCGCGGGTGCGGATCGTCGTCGATGACGGCCGCAGCTACGTGCGGCGCTCGACCGAGAGGTTCGACGTGCTGCAGGCGTCGCTGGTCGACACCTTCGCCGCCACCGCCGCCGGCGCCTTCGCCCTGTCGGAGAACACGCTCTACACCGTCGAGGCCTTCACCAACTACTTCGAGCACCTCACCGAGCAGGGCGTGGTGACGATGACCCGCTGGCACACCGGCGACGGCAACGAGACCGCCCGCCTCCTGCTCCTGCCCGCGGCCGGGCTCGAGCGGGTGGGCGGAGCGCGCGGCGCGGCCCGCCAGCACCTGTTCTACGCCGTGGCCCCCAAGCTGGGGCTGGGCACGATGGTGGCCAAGCGCACGCCGCTGGGCGAGGACGAGCTGCGGCTGCTCGAGGACGCCAGCGCGCAGCAGGGGTGGACCGTGGTGGTGTCGCCGCGCACCAGCGGCGCCACCCGCCTGGAGCAGATGCTCGACGCCGGTCCGTACAGCGCGCTGGTGGCCCAGCAGCGGGAGGACCTGTCGCCACCCACCGACGCCCGCCCGTTCTTCTTCTACTTCAAGCGCCTCGGCGACCTGTTCAAGCCGTCGACGAAGATGAGCGACCCGGCGCTGTGGATCATGGTGTCGCTGGGCTCGGTGCTGGCGCTGTCGATCGTCTTCATCGTCCTGCCGCTGGTGACCCGCGCCGTGCGCGGCGGCGGCCCGCGCTCGCCCGAGCCGACCGGGCTCAAGGTGCTGACGCTCGTCTACTTCGGCCTGGTCGGCTTCGCGTTCATGGCGATCGAGATCGGCCTGCTCCAGCGCATGACGCTCTTCCTCGGCCACCCGTCGTACTCGCTGGTGGTGGTGCTGTTCGGCATCCTGCTCACGACCGCGGTGGGCGCGTTCCTCGCCGAGCGGGTGCCGACGCCGCGGCTGGGCCTGGCCATGCTCGGCGGCGGCGCCGGCCTGGCGGTGCTGGCCGGGTTCTACGCCTTCGCGCTCACCGGCGTGATCCACGGCTTCATCGCCCAGTCGCTGCCGGTGCGGGTGGGCCTGGCGCTCGCGCTGATCGCGCCGGCCGGCCTGCTGATGGGCACGATGATCCCCGACGCCATCCGGGTGCTGGCCGCGCGTCAGAGCCTGCTGGTGCCGTGGGGCTGGGGCGTCAACGGCGCCACCAGCGTGCTGGGCTCGGTGGTGTCGACCGTGGTCGCGATCTACGGCGGCTTCTCGGCGACCTTCGTGCTCGGCGGTGTGGTCTACCTCGCCGCCGGCGCCGCCGGCCTCCTCGTCGCCCGCGGCGCGGGCGGGCCGGCCGGCGCGACGGCCGGCGACGAAGCCGCCGCCGCCGTGCCCTGACGCCCCGCCGGCGCGGCGGTCGGGCGTGGCGAGCGACGCCGGTGCCGACCCGCGTCGGAGGAGGGCCGGCGCGGGCGCCGCTCAGAGCTCGGCCAGCAGGCGCTCGACCACGGCGGCGTCGGGCGCGACGCCGACCTCGACCACCAGCCGCAGCAAGCGCGCCGGATCGTGGCAGGCCGCGACGCGCGCCCGCGCCGCCTCGCTGACCGCGCACCGCCGCGCCGCCAGCGCCAGCAG
>CAADGB010000339.1 GCA_900696455.1 uncultured delta proteobacterium | reverse complement strand
TCGCGCGGGGCACGGCCGGCTTCGCGCGGGGCGCGGCCGGCTTCGCGCGGGGCGCGGCCGGCTTCGCGCGCGGGGGCCTGCCGTCGAGCTGCGCGACCAGCCGGCGCGGGGCCTGGGCGCGGTAGCTCTCGTCGAGCCAGTCGAGCAGCATGTCGACCGGCACCGGCTCGTCGCCGAAGGTCGCGGTGACCCAGCCGCTCTTGCCCAGGCCGTAGGCGGTGGGCTTGCAGCACGGCAGCATCAGCGCGACCTCGCTCGAGCGCGGCAGCTTGCACGAGACGCTCAGGGGCTCGCCCTCGAGGCTGAGGTAGGCGAAGGTCTTGTCGTCGACCGCCAGGTCGAGGTGTCCGGGCCACGGACTCTTGGTGTGGGCGCCGGGGTAGCGGAGCCCGGCGGCGCGGAGCGCGCGGAGGGCGGCGTCGCTCGACCGAACCGGGTTCTGGGCGCGGGCCATGGCGTCATCGTACGTCAGGGGGGCGCCGCGCGGGCGTGGTAGAAACCCGCCGTGCGATCCCTCCACGAATACTTCGACGCCAACCGGGTGTGGGCCGGCGACAAGGTCCGAGAGGACCCCGAGTACTTCCACCGGCTGCAGCACGTCCATCGCCCCGAGATGCTGTGGATCGGCTGCTCCGACGCCCGGCTCCCGCCCAACGAGGTCATCGGTCGCCAGCCCGGCGAGCTGTTCGTGCACCGGAACGTCGCGAACCTGGTCGTGCACTCCGATCTGAACTGCCTCTCGGTCCTGCAGTACGCGGTCGAGGTCCTGGGCGTCCCCAGCATCGTGGTCTGCGGGCACTACGGCTGCGGCGGCATCCAGACCGCGCTCGAGCGCAAGCCGCACGGGCTCATCGACAACTGGCTGCGCCACGTCCGCGACGTCCACATGGCGCACGAGCAGGAGCTGGCGGCCATCGCCGACCCGGTGGCGCGGACCGATCGCCTGGCCGAGCTCAACGTCAAGGCCCAGGTCGCCAACCTCTGCCACACCACGATCGTCCAGGACGCCTGGCGGCGCGGCCAGGCGCTCGCCATCCACGGCTGGGTCTACGCGCTCGGCGACGGCCTCCTGCGCGATCTCGACCTGCACGTCGAGCACCCCGACCAGATCCCCGAGCCCTACCGCATGGACTGATCCCTCCCCGCGCGCGGCGCCGCGGCGGTCGGTCGTCGTCGCCGAAGAGCACGCCGACGGCGAGCGGCACCTCCTCGAACGGCTCGGCGTGGACGGTCTCGCCGCGCTCGGCCACCAGCACCTCGACGAAGCCGTCCGGGTGCCAGCGGTACACCGCGAGCGTCTCGTCGAGTGGATCGACCAGCCAGGAGTGGCCGACCTCGTGGGCGTGGTAGGCGCGCTTCTTCTTGATCAGGTCGTTGCGCCGGTTCTGCGACAGCACCTCGCACACCCAGTCGGGCCGCACCCGGACCGGGACCTCGGCGGGCAGGGCGGCGAGGCGCGTGCGACGCCAGCCGGCGACGTCGGGCCGGAGGACGTGGGTGTCGGCGAGCTCGATCTCGACCTCGGTCGCGAACCACCAGCCGCCCGGTCCGCGGCCGCCGGGGCGCCGATCGTAGGGCCCGACCCAGCGGACCAGCCGTCCTTGACGGACGGACGGACGGATACAGATCGCGCGCGCCGCGAGTGACATCCGCTGTCGCGGCGCGCGATGGCGTCCGGGCCGGCGGGTGCCTGCGGTAGCCTCCCGGAGATGGTGGCCTCGCTTCCGCTCCGCGCGCTCGCCTGGGCCCTCGCGCTCGCGCTCGCCCCGGCCGTCGCCGCGTGCGGCGGTGACGACGATCCGGGGCCGCCCCTGCCCGAGGTCACCGACCCGCTCGAGCACGTCGATCCGACGATCGGCACCGGCGGCCTCGGCTTCGCCTACGGCTCGAGCTTCGTCGGCGCCGCCGTACCCCACGGCCTCGTCAAGCTCGGCCCCGACACCCGGGGGCCGTTCGGCACGCTCGCGTTCCAGCACTTCTCCGGCTACTGGTCCGGCGACGACATCATCCAGGCGTTCACTCATCTCCACCTCCACGGCGCCGGCGCCAGCGACCTGGGCGTGCTCGCGGTCATGCCGACGCGCAGCTTCCAGGCCGACCAGACCAGCGTCGTCGACTACGAGGCCCGGTTCGCCAAGGCCGACGAGCGCGCCCGCCCCGGCAGCTACGCGGTCCGCCTCGAGGACGGCACCGCGGTCGAGCTGGTGGCGACCGCCCGGGGCGCCCACCACGTCTACGACTTCGGCGGCAGCGCCGGCACGCTGGTCTTCGACCTGGCCAAGGCCCTGGGCGGCGGCGAGGTCACCGACGCCGAGCTCCACCTCGATCCGGCGACCCGGACGATCACCGGTCGCCTCCACCACCGCGGCGGGATGAGCCGCAGCTACGGCGGCTACACGCTGTGGTTCGTGGCCCGCACCCGCCAGGCCTGGACCGGCAGCGTGGTGTGGTCGAACGGCGGGCCGGCGGCCGCCGGCACCGACGCCAGCGGCACCGGCGTCGGCGCCGCGGTCGACCTCCCCGGCGGCGAGCCGGTCGAGCTGCAGGTGGCGGTGTCGCTGGTCTCGGCCGAAGGCGCGGTCGCCAACCTCGCCGCCGAGCTGCCGGCGTGGGACGTGGCCGCGACCCGGGCGGCCGCCGAGGCGGCGTGGCGGCGGCGGCTCGAGGTCGTGAAGGTCACCGGCGGCACCGTGGCCGAGCGCCGGACGTTCTACACCAGCCTCTACCACGCCTTCCTCATGCCGACGGTGATCGGCGACGCCGACGGCAGCTTCCGCCTGCACGCGATGGCCGCGCCCGAGGTCGCCGCCGGCTACGTGCAGCTCTCGGACTTCTCGCTGTGGGACACCTACCGCACGGTCCACCCGCTCTACGCCTGGCTGGCGCCCGACAGCGCCCACGACTCGACCCACTCGCTGGTGCGCATGGGCGAGGTCCTCGGCGGCTGTCCGCGCTGGCCGATCCTCGTCGGCGAGAGCCGGACGATGCTGGGCGCGAGCTGCGACGTCGCCGTCGCCGACGCCATGGTCAAGGGCATCGCCCGCGGCGAGCCGGCCTTCGAGGACCGGGCGTGGACGCTCCTGCGCGAGGCCGCGATGTCACCGACGGTGCCGCCGCTCGGCCGCGGCGGCCGCGATCACGTCGAGGTCTACATGCAGCACGGCTACGTGCCGGCCTCGGTCGGGCGCTCGGTCAGCCACACCACCGAGTACGCCCACGACGACCTCGCCCTGGCCAACCTCGCCGCCGCGCTCGGCCACGACGCCGACGCCGCCGCGCTGCGCGCGCGCAGCCACGGCTGGCGCGCCCTCTACGATCCGGCGGTCGGCTTCCTGCGCGCCCGCGCCGCCGACGGCAGCTTCCCGGGTCGGTTCGACCCCCTGACCCTGTCGGAGGACTACGCCGAGGCCAACGCCTGGCACTCGCTGTGGATGGCCGGCGCCCACGACCTCGACGGCCTCGTCGAGCTGCTCGGCGGACGCGTCGGCTTCATCGCGAAGCTGACGACGTTCTTCGTCGAGGCGCGGCGCGACTGGGAGACCGCCGATCCGTCGGCCGCCAACTTCCCGCGCCCCTACTACTGGCACGGCAACGAGCCCGACATCAACGCCGCGTTCCTGTTCGCCCAGGCCGGGCGCCCCGACCTGACCCAGGAGTGGGCGCGCTGGATCATCGACACGCTCTACCGCGACACGCCGGAGGGGCTGGCCGGCAACGACGACGGCGGCACCCTCGGCGCCTGGTACGTCTTCGCCGCCCTCGGCCTGTACCCGGTGCCGGGCAGCACCGCGTACGTCGTGAGCGCGCCCATCTTCGATCAGGCCCGGATCGTCGTCGGCGGCCGCGAGCTGGTGATCGCCGCGCCCGGCGCCTCGTCGCGCCGCCGCTACGTGCAGGCGCTGAGCCTCGACGGCGCGCCGCTGACCGCGCCGCACCTCGACCACGCCCAGCTCACCACCGCCGCCCGCCTCGAGTTCGAGCTGACCGACGCGCCGACCGCCTGGGGCCGCGACGACTGATCGCCTCGCCGGCTACGGGCCGGGCGCGGCGTCGTCGACCGCGCCCGGTGGCGGCGCGCTCGGCGCGGGCGTGCGGGTGCGCGCGGTCTGCGAGCACGACCCGGAGCCGGCCGAGGAGACGCAGCGCCCGTCGCCGCCGTCCCCTGACAGGTGGCGTGCGCGCCGTTGCCGTTGGTGTCGAGGCAGGTGCCGCCGGTCGTGTTGCCGCTCGCGTCCGAGGTCGTCCGGCACTTGCCGCCGTCGTCGCCTGTCGTCAGCGTGTACTGCGAGCTGCCGCACTTCACCGTGATGGTCGAGAAGATCGGCGTCGTGTCCGTGCCCGGCGCCCCGGGTGCCGGGCAGCGGCAGGCGGCGAGGCCGACGCCGAGGATCGCGACGCACCTGAGGAACGCCCTCATGCCGCGAGGCTGGCATCGTGGGGAGAGCGGGTCAATCGGAGGGCCGGAGCGGGCCGCCGCCCTGGAGCTGGACCAGCGACTCGCGGGCGTGGGCGGCGAGCGGGTCGCGCGGGTAGCGGGCGAGGAGGGCGTAGAGGGCCTGCTCGGCGCGGGCGCGCTCGCCGGCGGACCACCAGCAGCGCGCGGCGTTGTGGAGCGCCATCGGGCCGAGGCGGCTGCGCGGGTGGTCGTGGACGACGCGCTCGAAGCCAATCGCGCAGGCGGGCCAGACCAGGGCCTCGGCGTCGAGGGTGGCGCGGCGGAACAGGAGCTGGGCGTGGAGGTCGTCGAGCCGCTGGCGGTGATCGCGGTCGAGGGCGAGGCGCGGGTTGCGGCGCAGCGCGACGACCGCGCGCTCGAGCTCGTCGTACCGGCGCGCGTGGTCGAGGGCGGCCAGCCAGAGGTCGGCGGCGTGCTGCGCGGTCGCGTGGTCGGGGAAGCGATCGACCAGCGCGGCCAGGCGCGGGATGGCGCGGGCGTGATCGCCGGCGCGGTAGGCGGCGCGGGCCTCGGCGAGGAGCGCGTCGGGATCCTCGACGGCGTCGATCGGCGGCGCGGGCGCGGCGGGCGCGATGGGCGGGGCGGACGCGGCGGGCGGGGCGGACGCGGCGGGCGGGGCGGGCGCGCTGGGCC
>CAADGB010000338.1 GCA_900696455.1 uncultured delta proteobacterium | reverse complement strand
GGCGCGGGCGGCGCGGCCTGGGTCGGCCCCGAGGCCTGTGGCCCGATGGCGACCGGGACCGTGGGCGCGACCGGCGCCCGCGCGTCCTGCTCGACCTCGACGATCTCGTCGGCGAGGATCTCGCCGGAGTCGCTGGCGTCGGCGGGGACGGCGACCTCGTGCAGGTCGTCCTCGGCCAGCGCCACCGCCTCGCCGGTGGTGGTGCCGACCGCGGGCGCGGTGGGCACCGCGGCGCCGACGCCCGGCGCCACCTCGCGGGCCGCCGCGACCGGGGCCGCGGCCGGGGGGGCGGCCGGCGCCCGCCGCGGCGGCGGCGTCGCCTCGAGCAGCTCCTCGAGATCGTCCTCGGACAGGGCCACGGTCGCCGCCCGCGGCATGCGGGTCGCCACCACCCCGTCGTCCGGCTCGCGCTCGACGACGTCGGTGCGCGCCCGCTCCCGGGCCTCCTCGGCCCGGGCCGCGAGCTCGTCCCGCGCCGGCAGCGGCGGCGGGATCGTCGCCGGCCGGCGGATGATCGGCACCACCTCGCGCTCCTCGAAGTCGTCGTCGACCGGGTCGTCCTCGATCCCGTCGATGTCGATGTCGACGGTCTCGGGCGGCGCGGCGCCGTTGCCGGCGGCCTCGGCCTCGGCCTCGATCTCCGTCAGGCCCAGGGCCTCGAGGCTGACCGCCGCCATCGGCCGGGTCCGGCCGTCGGGGACCACGTCGTCGACGATCTCCCGGGGGATGTCCGCGGCCGGGCCGGAGGCGGCGGGGGCGGCTCCCGCGCCTGGCACCGAACCGTCGGGCGCCAGCTCGGGCGGCCGCGCGATGCTGGTCGCGTCGTCGAGGTCGCCGAGCTCGCTGGGGACCTCGCGCACCCCCGAGGGCTCGTCGGAGAAGGCGTAGGCGATCGACATGGCGAGCGCCGGATCCTCGGGCACCGGCGTGGCGCCGCTCCGCCGCGGCACGTTGTCCGACGGGATGCGGAGGCCGCCGCCCCGGCGCCGGCGGCGGCGGCGCTCGGAGGTGGTCATCCCCTCCTCCATCTCCGAGGTCTCGTCGTCGGCGCCCTTGCTCACGACGCGCCCCCTGCCAGCGCCTCGCCGCAGCGCATCGCCGCGCCCGGCGCGCGCGGCCCGGGCGCCGGGGCGGCGGCGGGCAGGAGCATCACCACGGTCGAGCCGAGGAGGAACGCGCCCAGCTCGTCGCCGGCCGCGAGGTCGTGGGGCGGCATCGCGACGTGGCGGGGCTCGCCGCTGGCGTGCCAGGCCCGGGTGTCGGCGTCGCGGTGGGTGAGCCAGACGTTGCCGACGCCGGCGGCGGCCACCATCACCACGGCCGCCGGCCCCCACGCGGTGGCCAGCTCGATGACGACCCGCTCGTTGACGGCGAGCAAGCGATCGACGTGGCGGCTGAACGGCCCGCTCACGGGCCAGCGCGCGCCCGGGACGTAGTGGTAGCCGACCAGGGTGCCGTCGACGGGGCTGTGCACGCGGTGGTAGTCGCGCGGCGACAGGTAGACGGTGAGGAACGACCCGCCGGCGAGCGCCGCGGCCAGGCTGGGGACGGTGACCAGCTCGGCCAGCGAGTAGGTCCGGCCCTTGGCCTGCACCAGCAGCCCGTCGACGATGGCCCCGCCGGCGGCGACCACGCCATCGCAGGGCGCGACCACCGGCGCCGCCGCCAGGGGGCGCGCGCCGTCGCGCAGGTGACGCGCGAAGAACTCGCCCAGGCTGCGGTACGCGTCGAGCGGCTCCGCGGCCTCGTCGACCCGCGCCTTCACGGCGCGGGCGAAGGTGCCGTAGAACGGCGCGCGCAGGGGCCTCGGCACCGGCGCCCGGGAGCAGGCCCCCAGGAACGCGGAGTACAGACCGGTAGGCGCCCGGCGAAAGGAGCCGACGGTCAGGCGTTCGGCGAGCTCGGTGAGGTTCACGCGAATGGATCGCCCGGGGTGGGCGTTCCCCCGGAAACCTCAAGAGTATAGGCCATGTGCGAGCGAGCGCACAAGGCCAGGTGAACGCCCGAGGACGTTCGACGACGCCCGACGAGGCCCGGCGACGAGAGAAGGCCCCGGAGACGCCCGTGGAGCGCCATCCGGGGCCCGCCGCCGACCCTCGCCCTCAGCAGTCGTAGTAGAGGTAGAACTCCGACGGGCAGGGGCGCAGGCGGATGTGGTCGACCTCGTTCTCCGACTTGTACGCCTGCCAGGCGTCGAGCAGGTCGGTCGAGAACACGTCGCCCTTGAGGAGGAAGGCGTGGTCCTCGCGCAGCGCGTCGAGGGCGCGATCGAGCGAGCCGGGCACGGTCGGGACCAGCGCCAGCTCCTCGGGCGACAGCGAGTAGATGTCCTTGTCGAGCGGCTCGCCGGGGTGGATCCGGTTCTCGACGCCGTCGAGCCCGGCCATGAGCATCGCGGCGAACGCCAGGTAGGGGTTGCAGCTCGGGTCGGGCGAGCGCAGCTCCAGGCGCTTGGCCTTGGGCGACGGCGAGTACATCGGGATGCGGATCGACGCCGAGCGGTTGCGCGCCGAGTAGGCCAGGTTGACCGGCGCCTCGTAGCCCGGGACCAGCCGGCGGTAGCTGTTGGTGGTCGGGTTGGCGAAGGCGCAGATCGCGCCGGCGTGCTTGAGGAGGCCGCCGATGTAGAAGAGCGCGGTGTCCGACAGCCCGGCGTAGCCATCGCCGGCGAACAGCGGCTGCCCCGCCCGCCACAGCGACTGGTGGGTGTGCATGCCGCTGCCGTTGTCGCCGTAGAGCGGCTTGGGCATGAACGTCGCGGTCTTGCCGTGCTGCTTGGCGACGTTCTTGACGATGTACTTGTACCACATGAGCTGATCGGCCATCGGCACCAGCTCGTCGTACTTCATGTCGATCTCGCACTGACCGGCGGTCGCGACCTCGTGGTGGTGGGTCTCGACCTCGATCCCGACCGCCTGCATGGTCATCACCATGAGCGTGCGGATGTCGGTGAGGGTGTCGACCGGCGCGGCGGGGAAGTAGCCGCCCTTGACCCTCGGCTTGTAGCCGAGGTTGCCACCGGCCTCGGCGCGGTTGGTGTTCCACTGTCCCTCGACCGAGTCGACCAGGTACGAGGCGGTGTGCATCCGCTCCTCGTAGCGGACCTCGTCGAAGACGAAGAACTCGGCCCCGGGACCGAAGTACGCCTTGTCGGCCAGCCCGGTCGACTCGAGGTACTTGACGGCGCGCTTGGCGAGGCTGCGCGGGCAGCGCGAGTACGGCTCGCGGGTGATGGGATCGACGGCGTCACAGATGAGCGACAGGGTCGGCGTCTGCAGGAAGGGGTCCATCACGCCGGTGGAGGCCTCGGGCATCATCAGCATGTCCGAGGAGTTGATCGCCTTCCAGCCGCGGATCGAGGAGCCATCGAACCCGAAGCCCTCCTCGAGGCCGTCCTCGAGGCGCTCGATCGGGTAGGTGATGTGCTGCCAGGTGCCGAGGAAGTCGACGAACTTGCAGTCGATCATCCTGGCGCCGTGCTTGGCGGCGTAGTCCTTGAGGGCCTTGGCGTCCATGGTCGGTGATCTCTCCTCGAGCGTTCGGTCGGTTCGACGTTGAAGTTCGGGTTCGGGTTCGGTTGGGTCGGGTCGGGTCGGGTCGG
>CAADGB010000337.1 GCA_900696455.1 uncultured delta proteobacterium | reverse complement strand
GTGCCTCGGGCCTTCGCTCTTTTTCGGCTACGGGTCGAGCGTTCTATCGGGCAGCGGCGGCCAGGGCCAGTTCTTGGCGATGGTCACCCGGTCCAGATTTCCGCGGATTCACGCGACCACTGACAGGAGAGCGTCGCACCGTCCCGACTCTTCCAGGCGGCGGGCGAGATCGCGCGCAAGAGGCCCCCACTCGCGTCGCCGGCCAGCGCACCCGCGCATCGTAGCACGTAGTGCGCGAGCACATCGCTCTCGACGACGATCTGCTCGCCGCTATCGGACGTCTCGACGGGCCGGCCGGCCACGAACGCCGCGATGTAGGCCATCCAGACCTGCCGAGCGATCAGCCCGGGCGGCAGGACGAGGCGCTGCTTTGCGATCGCCCCTTGCGTCTCGTCGAGGGAATCGGCAGCGCGGACGACGCGCCTCGCGAACCGTCGCCCCGCCTTTCGCATGCGCGCTGCGCTCGGCAGCTTCGACGATGGTACTCGCTCAGATCCGTCCGCTGGTGCCTGCTTGGTGTCGAGCGCACGCCGCTCCGCCTCTTCCGCCAGCGATGCATCATCCTCCTCTTCGTCGTCATCGTCCTTCGCGTCACGGTGCGATGCCTTCTGCACCGTGATCGGCTGGACCAAGGAAGCGAGCAGGTCGAGATCACTGCGGTCACCGAGCGCGAGTCGCGAGGAGTCGTCGGCCTCTGCCACCACGTCGGTGTAGAACGACTCCGTTGAGCGATTACCCTCGTCGGCGGGCTTTTCGGATTCCGGCTTGTCTCGCTTGAGCATGGACCCGACCGCGAGAGCGTTCAGGTCCGGGATACGATCGAGGAACTCAAACAGTACTGGCCCGAGCACGTCGCCGTGCTTCATGCTGAGGATCGCATCTTCCACCCGGGATCCAAACCAGCCGCCGACTCGAACGCGCGACGCTTCGGGCCAGGTCACAGTCACCGTGGAGCTGAGCTGCTTGCCGTTGGGGTCGACAATCCAGGCAAGTCGCACACCTTCAAGGGCGTGTGACGATCTCGCGACGAGGAACCGATCGTCGTTTTCGAGTGGCAGCGCCTGCACCGCACGAAGCGCTCGTTCGCCGAGGGCGAGCTTGGCTCCGGGCATCGGAGCAGAGACCAGCGCAACGATCCATCCACGACCTGGCGACCACTCGACACCGGCGAGATGGATCAAGCCCGCGTCCAGCTCGTCCTCCGGTTGCCACGTGCGAACGAGCAGCTTGTGTCGGACATCGACGACCAACGACCTGGCGAGCCCAAGACGCTCGAGCCAGGTCCCGGGAGGCTCGGGGCCCGCCTGCACGAGCAGCTCCAAGTTGGTTCCGCTGATCAGTGCCGGACGGGACAGATTCGCGGAGCCGAAGAACAGGTGGTCCCTGTCTTCGTTCTCTAAGATGTATAGCTTCGCGTGCGCGTAGCTGTCGGCTGGATCGTGCTTCTTCGATGGGCGCGGATCATCGAACTCGCTCCACCGCACGTTCGTCGGCAGGTGGCCAACCGCCGCGCCATCGACATTGGATCGATCCGCCTAGACGATCACGATGGTCTCGTGATCGCCGTTCCCGAGCTGCGCCAGCTCGCGGACTGCGTCGAGCTTCCGGTCGAACGACGCGCTTACGGCGACGACGCGCTTCAAGTGCCCCCCGCTCACTGCATTACGCAACACCGACATGAGACCCGCCCCGCCCTCCCCGCCGACATGCACGACGCGCGCGTCCGGCAGGGGGCCTACGGTGCGAATCCACGGGGACCACGCCTCCGCACGCGCGAGCTGACTCGTCACCGCGGGCACCGCCCGCGTAGCGAGGCGTTTCGCAAGGTCCAGGATCGCGCTGAACGCTGGATGGGCGGGCAAGCCCTTGGCCTCGTCGAAATCGAAACGACCGAACGCCTCCGCGTTGCGCACCAGGCCGCCGATGGAGCTGTTCCCGGACCCGACGATCAGGCGAGCCTTGCGGCGCCCGAGCAGCATGTACGCCTTCGGATGAAACGCCCCGCTCATCCGGACTGGCGTGACCGAGTAGGCACGACCGATCCGGGAACCGGGATCCACGCCGTCGAGTCCTGCTGCGTAGGGCGTGGCATCGCAGAACACGAGCTGACTCATCGCACCGGAAGACGCCAGCCGCCGCCTCACGAGCTTGTCGTAGAACAGCAGGTCGACGTTGTATGCGAGCACGATGCTCGTGTGGGCCTCGAGATCCGGGTCCGCAAGCTCGTCGAGGACATCGATCACGTGGTCACCGCCATCAAGGCGCGGCCATGCTTGGTGACGCTGCCGAAGCCGTGCTCGATCAGGCCGATGTCGGCGAGCATCCGCATGCCCTGCCGCAGGCGAGGGTTCGTGAAGGTCGGCTTGATCTCCCCGCAACTTACGAGGACACCCTCCTCCGGGCGGAACCGGTACGTGTAGTCACCCTGCGATGCGAGCTTCCGCGTGGCCACGCGCAGGTGGCGATAGATGATCCAGTCGATCACGAGCTGGGCGAAGAACGCCTCGGTGCTCTCTAATCGCGCTGCGTCGGTGCGATCCCACCACGCCTGAAGATGGATATCTCGCCGAGCGATGTCGTCGCCGTCAGGAATCGCGGCGAACGGATGCCGTCCGCCATACCGACTGCGATCCGCTGCGACTCGTAGCAGCACCCGGACCGCCGAAGCGGCGCATTGCAACGGCTCGGTAGTGTCCTGAAGCTCATCGAGCAACGCCCACGTGCTGCCGTCGCCCCACGGGCTGCTGCTGGTCGGCGGCGCAAACGCCGAGAGCGCCGCGTCCACGCGGCCGGGTAGCGGCGCCGTCGCGTGGCGAGCGCTGCAGGCCGCAGCGGCCAGCGTCGCCGCGTACTCGCGAGGCGTCATCGGCATGGCATCGATCATCTGCACCACGGACCACATCAGGCATTCGAGCGCGTAGTTCAGCAGCTCGTTCTGTGCGTACGCAGCCCAACCGAGACGTGTCGCTTCGAGATGCGCGGGGACTTTCCATCGCGTTCCGTCGCCGAGGCTCTCTTCGAGCACACCCCACCGGAATCCGAGGACTGCGTCGCCGTCCCACTCGTCATCGTCCTTCGCCAGGTAGTCGAGCGCGAGCGCGAGCGTCCGTCGGCGCCGACCCCGCTCCTCCGCGGTCTGCCCCCGGCACAAGTCATCGTCGGTCCCGAGCACGATCTTCCGAAGGTGGTCCGCCTCGCCACCATCTGGATCGAGCACGCCCGGATGTACCGCTTGACCGAGAGTCACCAGATCCGCGAGCGACACGGCGCCGCCGATCGCAGCGATCTCGCGCAGGTCGCGAAATGCCTTGGCTTGCTCGACGACGACGCTGAGCTTCTCCCCCGCGTACTTCGTGAGCTGACGATCGGGCGCCTTGCGGTCCTCATCGTGGCGCATCAACCCCAGCACCGTCATCTGGTTCTTGTAGTACTGGCCGTAGCCACCCTCCCGGTTCTTGAAGTAGGTCCCCTTCGCCGCCTTCCCGTTCTCGATGCGCGTAGCGTCGTGGATATCGACCGTCGCGGCGCCCTTCTTGTTCACGATGCGTCGCGCGGCCCGCGCGCCGATCACCCCGCCGGCAGCGTCCTCATCGATCTTGTCAGCTACCTCCGCCGCGATACTGGCCGCGCTGAACGTGAACTCGTGGCGGCGGATCCAGATCCGCCAATCGTCGGGAGACTTGCCGGGCGACTTGCGTGCGAACGAGTCGAGCACCCAGGGGTAGAAGCTAAAATAGCGGGCGCGATCGGTGAGGTTCGAGATGCCCGGAAGCAGGCGCGCGTAGATGTTCGTCGAGACGACCTGGACACCGAGGTGATCGATTCCTTCGGTGAAGTCCCGGTCCCGGGCGAGCCAGTCAACGTCCCCCTCCGGCATGGCGCACGAGCGTACCCCCTCGGGACGACGGCTGTCGACAGCCGCTTCCGTCGACCACGGCGGCGCCGACCGCCGCGAAGTCCACGCCACAGCGGCGCGCCAGTGGAGCCGCCTGCCCGCCGCGCGCCTCGATCGCGCCGGCCGCCGCGCCGTGTGTCGTGGTCCCGTGCGCGCCCGTGAGCGGCGGCGCGGGCGGCGGCGGCCCGACGGTCAGGACGGCCGTCGGCGGACGGTCGCTCATGTTCCTCCGCGTGGCGTCGACCGGCGGGGCGCGCTGGCAGGGGTCGCCCGCCACGGCGCGCACGATGCGCTCGCCGTCGGGCAACTCGTCGCGAGCGCGAACACCAGCTCGCGAACGCGCTGAATCCGCGCGTCGACATGCCGCTCGAGCCGCTCGCGGAGACTCGAGATCGACTGATCCCCACGTCCCGGCGGTGGGATACGTCGATCAGCGCATGCCCAACCGGCGATCGATCGCCAAGAGCCGCTGGCGCTCGGCTTCCTCCTCCTCGGGCGTCATCCGCTGGAGCCGCTCGAAGCGCTCGCGGAGGTCGTCGATCGCGAGCTGCTCCGCCGCGGTCGGCGGGCTCGCATCCTCCGCGGCCTCCAGCGCCAGCTTGTGGAAGAAGGCGTCCACGATGCGCAACTTACAGTCCACGATGCGCAACTCTCCGGAGGTGACGCCGAGCATCGGATCGTTGTCGTCGTTGGCCGCGAGCTGCTCCGGGAGCGGCGAGGTGGCCGGCTCGGAGAAGCGTCGCGCGAAGTCGAACTCGTCGGTAGGCGTAGACCAATCATCTCTCATGAGGCACTCCTGAGTAGGTCGAGCGCCGCCTCGCGCAAGTCGGGCGGCAGCCGTCGCGCGAGGCGGCGGATTCGTTTCAGAGCAGCGCGGTACGCGCTCTCGGACAGCCCGGCGAACGCGAGCACGTCGTCGCAGTCGACGAAGCCGTGCTCCCAGGCCGAGACGATCGCGCGCACCGCCCGGTCAGCGGGAAGCCGCACTCGGCGCAGGTCACGACGCCGGACAGCAGGTAGGTGGTCTTCCACGTGCCCGCCTCGCGCACCTGCGTGATCTCGAAGTGCAGGCGAAGTCCGACCAGGCGGCGATCGATCGCCTCCAGCGCGCCGCGCGCGAGCCGCTCCGCCTGCCGAGCCTCGGAGAGATCACCCGCAGCGTCTTCGACCTGGATCGCTTGCTCGCGGGCGACGTCGACCAGGCGCGCCTGCGGCTGCGCCGCTGGCTCAAAGACGGCGAGATCAAGGTCAGCCGTCACAGCTCGGGAGGCTGTGAGGTACGCGGCTCGGTCGACACCCTGGCGATCGTCGCCGAAGGCGCAAACCCCCGTCGGAATTCAGGAATTCCGACGGGGGAAAGCATTTTACGTAGCGGGGGCTCTATCGATACCTCTATCTCCTTGGTTTGCAAGGACTTTTCGGGGTTCTGGCCCCACGAGAACGCTCGCCATCGGTAGGGGCACCAGCGCGCGCGGAAATCGCAACGATTTCCGCGCGTGCGATTTTCCGTCGCCCCAAGCGCGCGCCGCGTCCTGCCGGGGCACTAGGCACCCCCGAGTGCGTCAGGGCCAGAGGTTCCGGCAGGTCGGCGATCAAGCGCTGCGAACCCTGCCCGCGACCACGTGGCGCGCAACGCTTCGGACGGAGCGAGCGCGTTGTCGTAGCTCCAGCCGGGCCGCACGACGAGCAGGACGCCGCGCCCCCGCTTCTTGGCGCGCATCAGCGCCACGTCGGCGAGACCGGAGAATCGGCGCGGATCGCCTACCGCGATGCGCTCTCTTCGTGGCACAGCGTCACCGATCTGCTCTCCCGGCCACGCCAGCACGGCCGCTACTCGTCGCACCTCAGCATCGGCCGCGACGTCGGCGAACGCTGGGGATCCAAGCCGGCCGATTGCCGGCTCGATCGGCTGCCAGCCGTTCGTTAGTTGGATAGGCGCGATCGGCTCGAAGTCCTGGCGCCAGTCGGCATCACGAGGGAACACGTACCCCGTTCGATGAGCCTGCTCCTCGATGTCGTACTGGAACGCCATCGCCGACGCCATCGCGAGCGCGGCGCCTGACTCGACGCGCGCCGTCGGCGAGAGCAGCCCGATCCAGTAGCCGATGGTCGAGTGCTCGATGTACTCGTCGCACAGCCGTTGGAACTGCTGAGAGACCGTCATCGCTCCGTCTGCCGCGGTCACGGAAGCACCCCCTCGACGCGGCGAGCGTCGTACCGTTGCACTGCGCGTTCAACGACCCGCCGACCGGACTCGCAAGCGGGCGCGTTGTCGACGATGTAGAGGATCAAGCGCACGGCGACTTCCATCGGCCTAGTCGCGGAGTCGCTTGAGCGCCGCATCGAGGCTCTCGCGGGTGACGAGGTCAAGCACATCCAACCCGCCACCCTCGACGTGAAACATCAGACGGTGGTGGATCCCGATCCGCGTCATGAGCACGGACCATCCCATTCCCTTCGGCCGCTTGACCGCGCGCCACGACGCCGCATCACCGCTGGCGAGATCCGCCACAGTGCGCAGGGCCTCGCGTGCGACGTGCGCGGGTACGATGCGGAGTGCGTCCGCAGCGCGCCGCTGCCACGTCGGAACGCGGATGCGACGATCCGGCGCGTCCACGTCGTCGCCTTCGTCGTCCTCGCGCTCTGGGTCGGGCGTCGTGCGCTCCGCGCGCCCTTGCGCTCTGACCTCCGCATCGGCCAGGCGCTTCCGCAGCTCCGCGCGTTCGGCATTGCGCTCCTGGATCATCGCCTTGAGATCCGCCACCCGCGCGCGCAGCTCGCGGACCTCAGCCGTCGCAGCCGCTCCGCGCGCCAGTTCGCGGCGCTCCACCTCGGCCTCGAGCTCCCTCACGCGCGTCTCCATTTGCCGCGCGTGATCGCCTGCGTCTCGCAAGGCGTCTCCCAGCTCGCGCGACGGCTCCGCGGTTGCCTCCCCGCGGTTCGATCGCAGCGATGCGTACAGGTCCCACGCGCGATCGCCGGGCGACAAACCTAGCCGACCTCGTGATGCCTCGACGACACCAAGCAGCCTCTCGGACTCCCACGACCGATCGCCATACAGGGCGCCACGTGCGATCAGCGCAGCCAACGACGGCGCCGCGTGTCCCAGGCCCGTGGCGAGGTTGATCGCCAGCCGGCCCGAGTCGTCCGCGAACGCACGATCGGTGACTGCGATCAGGCGGTCCAATGCATCGGCGGATCGCGACTGCACCGCCGCGCACGCTGTCAGAGTCGGCACGAGCGCAGCGATCTCGGGCGTCGTAATCGCGTCGGCATGGCGGGCCGCCACATCGGGACGGCGTCCGACAATCGCTCGCTCCATCAGCGTGAGACGGAGAACGTCGCAGTTCGGCGCGGGCACGGCGTGACGATGCGCCAACTCATTGAGTGCGTGCTCGGCGCGCTCCCAAAGCGAGCACAACAAGAAGCGCTCGAACATCGCGATCAAGGCGTCGACCCCGAGTGCCTGCACGGGAAGCGCCGCAAGCTCATGCAGGGCCATCACGCGCGCCTCGTCCATCGTGAGGTCCCCGGGTTCGAGGCTCAAGCGCGCCCAGCGGACATCGCTGATCGGGGACGCCTGCGGTCCCGCCCGATCGAGGCCCTCCACGGTCCCTCGCGCGATGACCCTTGCGTCGATCCCGCGCGCGACATGCTCCAGCGCGAGCACTTCGACATCCAGACGGCCGGCCGGAGACTCCGCCACCACGTCCAGCAACACCGGGTCCCTTGCTTCCTCCGCGAACGCCCGGAGGACACTCGCCGCTCGCGCCAGCGAGCGATCGCTCTGATGCACGATCGCCAGCACACGGGCATGGCCGAGCAGGCACGTGCGAAGCTCGCCGCGGTCCAGCTTCCAGGCGGCGAGCAACGTCAACGCACGTACGAAAGCGCCCTCCTCGGTCTCTGGGAAGTTGTCGCGCTCCAGAAGGCTCCAGAACGCTCGAAGTCGATCACCCACCCCGATCCCCATGAGCGCGATGGCGACACCGGACACGACGTGCGGGAATACGGCCGCCGAGGACGCGATCGGCACTGGCTCGCCTCGAAGGGCACGCGCGAGCACCCGCGCGGCGGCGTCGTCGAAGTCGACGCATCCAATCGCCTCGTCGATCGCGGTCAGCTCGCAGTCGGCCGCAGACGTGGCAAGCAACTCGACGCGCTGACCAGTGAGCCTCGGCTCGTTGCGCTTCAACCGCGCACGGCTCACGGCGTCCTCTTGACGTGATGGACGACCGCTAGCATGGGATTGGGTCTCCTTCCGTGACGCCGATCGTACCTCGGCCCTTCTGGTTCGTGGTGCATGGAGACACGTTAGAACCGTCCCGCCCAGCCGACGGCGAACCCGTCGGACGTGACCGCAACCGAGACGCCGCCGCTCCCACCGGAACCCTGCCGCCAACGGTGCAGCTCCAGGAGGGCAGCGACGCCAACGACGACGATGCCGGTCCCGACGAGGACCGCGCCGGTCACCTTCGTGTCGTACTCGCGCGGGCAGGTCGCCTCCGGCGCGTCGCAGGTCGGTCGCCCGTCGAGCCACACGAGCGTGCCGCCGGCCACCAGGGCGGCGAGGCCGGCGCCGCCGAGCGCGTACGTGAGCGTGCGGCCGGAGCGGCGCGAGCCGGAACGCGGCGCGCTGTCGGCGCCGTCGATCTCGTCGCGCAGCCCCGCCCAGAATTCCCCCACCTCCTTGGCCCGCTCCGGGTCCGGCTTCGACGAGAGCGGAACGCGCATTCGCCGCGTTTCGGCGAGCGCGCCGTCTGCCCCGCGCGCGTAGACCGCGCCGACAACCGCGCCGCGCGAGCCGGTCTCGACGCCGATCACGACGATCTTATGACCGACCTGCATGATCTGATCGATGTCGCTGGCGAGATGCTCGTCGCGGTCCGCGGCGTCGGCGTAGCGGAAGCAGCACCAATCGGGCCCGGTGTGCAGATCCTCCTCGAAGCGCCGCGAGGCGCGGATGCCGTAGTAGCCGTTCCTCAGCTCGCGGCGGAACTGCCGCACGATCGCATCCTCCCCGGCCCCCCAGCGTACGACGATCGTGCTCCAACCCTGCGCCACCTTCGCATCAAGACGGCCGACGTCGGCGTATTCGCCGTTCAGGTAGAGCACGCCGCTCGGATCATCGAGCTCGACCGTCAGCTCGGCGCGCTTCTGGCGCGCGCGCTGCTCCTTCACCTCCTCGTAGAAGACGAAGGTCTCGCCACCGAATTCGGAGCGCTGGATCTCGCGCGTCTCGAAGAACCGCACGACGTCGATCATCGCCTCACGCGCCTTCACCTCCTCCTGCTCGGCGAGCCCGCGGGCGGCCTCGGCTTCCGCCTCGCGCCGCGCGGCCTCGTCCAGCTTCTTCGCCTTGCGCTTGCGCTTGGCGTCGGCGTCCGCGGCGTCGGCCTCCTGGGTCGCCCGCTGCGCGAGCTTGAAGTGCGCCATCGCGAGGCCGACGAGCGCGAGGCGCTGCGCGGTCCGGATGCTCGGCTGCTCGGTCAGTACCTGCGGGTTCCCCTCGGCGAGCTGCGCGAGCGGACCAAGCACCTTGATGGCCTCCTCGTGATCGCCGTCGACGTGCTTCTGATATCCGGAGCGGACGTCCTGCTCGTACGTCTTCCAGACCGCCGGGTCGGCGTCGGTACCCGGCCGGGAGACGCCCTCCCATTCGGACACCACGTCCGCAGCGTCGCGGCAACCCTGGTCCAAGAGCGGTTGCTTGAACGGGGCGAGGATCTCGTCGGCGTCCGCCGGGCGCTCGCCGGGGTGCGCCTCGACGATGGTGCAGTCCTCGCCATGCGCGACGCGCGGCGCGCCGACCGCGCCCGCCGCGACTGCCAGCGCCGTCAGGATGCGAGCTTCGTACCGCCGTGGCCCTCGCACGTCAGGGACACACCTCGTCGGCGCCCATGTCACGGCCACCGCCGCAGGGGCGATCGTCCAGATCGATGTCGTTGGCGAGCGTCGCGGCGGGGTCCGCTACGTCGATCCCGGCCGATCCGGCGAGGAGCCTGAAGTTACGGCTCGCCGGGTTTACGAAGGTGGGCGCCGAGTTGATGTTGTCCGTGCCCGCGACCGCCTGGGGACCGATGTTCGAGTAGGACCACGAGCAATCGCTGTCGCCGCCGGCCTGGATCGGCGTGCCGGTCGCGACGCCGTTGCCGTAGATGATGCTATTCGTGAACGCGAGCGGGATCAGGATCGACGCGCACTCGACGCCGGTCGTAGCATTGGTGGCGCCCGTGTTCGCGGTGATCGTGTTGAACTGGAACTCGTGCGAACCAGCAACGGCGATGTTCCCGATCTGCATGCCGCCGAATGTGCTCGTCGTTCCGCCGTTGAGAGCGATGATGTTGTTGACGATCGAGTACTGACACGCGGAAACGGACACGCCTCCGCCACCGTTGCGTACGACGGTGGAGCGCTTCAGCCGGAGCGTAGACGACAAGCGGCAGCTAACGCCGATCTGGTTCGTTGATCCCCCGGCACCGTCGATCGTTGCGCCTTCGATCGATGCGTCGGCACCATTCGTCACCACGACCAACTCCGCAAGCAAGCCACCGGGTGTGATACTAGCCCCGTCCGCAAAAACGGTTACCGTGACGCCGTCGATCACGATCTGCCCGGTGTACGTACCCGGCGCGGCCTTGATGGTGTTGCGGCTTCCCGTCACCTGCGCGAGCCCGAGCGCGAACGAGTTACACGGCGAAGTCCGCGTGCAAGTCCCGCTCGCCTGGCCCGTCGGCGACAGGTAGATTACGTCCGCTTCGGCGAGGCACGCGCCGCTCTCTCGGTTGCAGACCTCGCTCCCACACTCGGCGTGCGCCTCGCAGCTCCGGCACTCGTTCGTGGCGGTCTCACATACCGGCGTCGGGTTCGCGCAATCGCCCCCGTCAAGACAGGCCACGCAAGCGCCGCTTGCGACGAGGCACCGCGGCGTGTCCGCGCGATCGGCGCAGTCCGGATCGCCGCTGCACGCGCCGCAAAGGTGCGTGTCCTCGGAGCAGACGGGCGCGGCGGGCTCGCAATCCTCGTTGCCCGGCCCTCTGCACGCCACGCACGCCTCGTTCACGCAGTACGGCCGCGCGGGGTTCGTGCAGTCCGCGGGGCCTTCGCAGGCGGTAGCCATCGGGTCGGGGATGCAGTCGTGACGCGGACCGTACTCGCCGGTGTCGTCACAGTACGGCTTCGCCGGATCGGTGCAGGGGGTGATCTCCTGCCCGGGGAACTCGGCACAGCTATCGGCCGACGTGCAGCAGAAGCGATCAGGGCGCTTCTCGCAGGCCGCGAGGAGCGCCACGGTGATGACGGCGAGCGCGAGTGGAACGTGTCGAACGGTTCTCATGGACAGACCTCGCTCCTCAGAAGCGCCCGGCGATGCCGATCTTGGCGCCGCCATCTTGAAGGGTGACGGACGGCGCGACCGTCGAGGACTTGCCGTTCGCGCGCCACCAGAGAAGGCCACCCACCACTGCGGCACCGCCGGCCACCGCGAGCGCGAGACCGGCGGTTCCCGAGTCGCGATAGGACGGCACTACGGTCCCGCCCTCGACCTCGTCCTCGTCGATCACCATCAGCACGACCCCGCCAGCCACGAGCGCCCCGCCGCCGGCCACTACCAACCAGGGCGCTAGCGAGCGTCGGCCGCGCGGCGCGACCTTCGAGCCGTCGTGGCCGTTGGTGCCGTTGGGCTTGGCGCCGTCGAGCGGAACGAGCTTGACCTCGATCTCGAGCCGCTGGCCATCGTCGACCGTGATCTCCTCGACGTGCGGATGGTGCCCCTTCGCCGTGACCGCAAGCGTGTGAACGCCCGGATCGATCGGTAGCTCCAGGTCGGCGGGACCGAGCGCGGCGCCGTCGATCGCAACCCGCGCCGCCGACGGGACCGACCGGACGATGAGCGTCGACGGGTTCGCCTTCCGGCGCGCGTCCTTCACGAGATCCGTGATCAGGCTGCGCACGTGGTCGGCGAGGAGATCGTCCCGGCAGCCCTCGCAATAGCGCTGTCCGGAGGACAGGACGTCCGCGCCGCGACGGAGGATCGCCCCGTACACCACGCGCACCGGTTGCTTCTGGTAGGTCTCGTCTACCAGCTTCAGCGTGATGAGCCGGACGGCGCCCACATCATCGAGCACCTTGCCGACGCACCGGCTATCCGCGTCGGTGCTGCACTGGAGGACGCTCGCGATCCGCTCGGGCGGCAGCTTGTGCGCAACCACTGTCCAACCCGCCTGCTCGACAGCCTCGCCCGCCGCCGTGGTGACCGCCTGGAGCTCCTTCCCCTTGCTGTTGCCGACGACGATCACCGCGCGCTCGGCGGCGGCGCGGGTCGGCGCGAACGCCACGAGGAGGGCGACGACGGCGATCGGGAGGCTGAGGCGAAGGCGGGGGGTCATGGCTGGGTCCATCGATGGGAGAGCTTCTTCTCGCGGCCGCTGGCGACCTCGACGCGGAAGACCTTCACCTCCCCTGCCGGGCCGGTCAAGGTGACACGATACCGCTTCGGAGGAAGGTCCAGGGTCAGGGGGGTGGTGCCGCGATGGCGCCCATCGATCTCGATCTCGGCGAAGGGGCTCGCGGTGATGATCAAGGTGCCCGGCGCTCGCGGGGCGGAGCTGGTGCGCGACGTGGAGCGCGAGTGGCGCTCCACGGGCGCGGCGTCGACCGGCGCCGCAAGCGGCTCGGCGCCCGCGTCGACCGCGAACGCGGCAAGCTGAGGCGCCGCGTCCGGCGGCGGCGGGGCCGGCGCGGCGTCGAGTGGGAACGCCGCCGCGACGACCGCGGCGTCCGGCGAGCGCGCCGCGACCGACTCGTCAGGCCGGGTCGCGCCGTCGCCGCCGCGCGGGCGCACCACCAGGACCACCACAGCGGCGACCACCACGGCGACCCCGACGATCGCGGCGACGAGTCCGCGGCGCCCGCGTGTCTGGGCCGTCGGCGCCACGCGCATGACGCCGACCGCACCGCCGAGCGTCGTCGGGCCCGATTCCCTTATCGAGATCGGCCTGGGGGTCCCGATCGGCGCCGAGCGCGCTGGCGCCGCCAGGCCGGGATCCAGCAGCACGGCGCCCTGGTCGACGTCGCCCGCCGGGCGCGCGCGCGTGGCGACGATCCCCGAGGCCACGATCGGGGCCGGGCGTGCCTCGTCGAGCGCCGCCGAAACGAGGGTCCTCGTCGGTCCCGTCTCCAAGACGGCGAGCCCCGGCTCCGCGACTAGCTCGGGGACGGAACCCGTCGGCACGCGCGGCGACGCGACGAGGGTCGGGACGCGGTCGGGGCCTTCCGGTGGAGCGACTACCGGCGAAGCGAGTCCCGGCGTGATCGGCACGTGCGCGACCAACGTCGGGACGCGCTCCGGCGTGAGCGTCGGGATCCGGGAAGGGTCATCGGGTCCCGAGGCCGCCGCAGCCGTCTCGCGGAGCGTCGGGGTGATCGCGGTCTCCGGCGCGGCGGGCGGCGAGGCCGAGCTTGCGCTCGCGCCGCGCGGCGGGGAGTCGAGCACCGACGTTCGCGAGCGCCGCTCGGATCGCTCGTCGACCGGCTCCACCGGGGCCGGCGACGCGGCCGGCGACGTCCTCGCGCGCGACACCGGCGCCGCTCCGCCCGCGACGCGGATCGCGTCGAGTCGCCGCTCGGCGATCTGCTCGCCGCCGGGGAAGTCGGCGGCGAGCGCGCGGGCAAACTCGCCGGCCGAGTCCGTGCGGTCATCCGGGTTCTTCGAGAGCCCGGCCATGATCGTGCGGCCCCACCCGGCCGGGGCCTCGGGGCGGAGCACGCGGAGGTCACGCGGGCGATGCTGGTCGGCCTTCTGGATGAGCGCGACGTAGTGCCACGGGTCCTTGAAGTGCCAGGGGCGAGCGTGCGTGATCAGCTCGTACGTCACCGCGGCGAGCGAGAAGACGTCGCTCCGGTGGTCGATCGAGGCGTTGCGCTTCGGATCGGCAAGCTCGGGCGCGAAGTACCCCGGCGAGCCGAGAACGAGCCCCGCCGACGTGCGGAACGAGCCGACGAGGTCCGGCGTCAGCTTGGCGATCCCGAGGTCGAGGAGCTTGATGAGCCCGTCCAGCGTCAGGAAGACGTTCTCCGGCTTGATGTCGCGGTGGATGATGCCCTGCGCGTGGACGGCGTCGAGGACGTCGGCGACGCCGACGACGTAATCGAGCACCTCGTGCAGCGGCAGGCCCTCGCGATGCGGCGCGAGCCGTCGCTGGAGGTCCATGCCGCGCAGGTACTCCATGATGATGTACTGCGCGCCGGTCTCGGCGTGCTCGCCGATGTCATCGATCCGCACGATGCCGGGATGCCGGATCCGCGCGGCGGCGCGGGCCTCGTTGCGGAAGCGCTCGATCTGCGTGGGGTCGTGGAGCGCCTCGGGCTTGAGGAGCTTGATCGCGGCGATGCGATCGTCGAGCGTCAGGTGCCGCGCGCGATAGACGACGCCGTATCCGCCTTCGCCGATCTTCTCGTCGACGTACCAGTTACCGATCGTCTTGCCGGCGAAGTCGCTGATGAGCTGAAGCGTGGCCACCCGTCTCCCCTCGTCCTACTGTGTCACAGCCCGCGTTGGGCGGCGGTGACTTGATCGTACGTTCCGGGCCGTTGTCGTGCGGCGGGGGCTCATGTCTGCGGCTCCTCGTTCGAGCGCATCGGGATCCCGCGGCGCCGGAGCCACTGATCGAGCGTGCCGGGCGCGATGTCGAGGTCGCGCGCGGCAGCGTGGAGGTTCCAGTCACGCCGCAAGAGCGCGGCGACCCGCTCGACCGTCTTCGCCAGCTCGGCGACGTTGCCGGGCCAGGCGTAGGCGACGAGCGCGCGCGCGACGTCACTCGGCATCGCTACGCGCTTGTCGCGAAGGCATCGGCCGAGGAAGTGATCGATGAGGGCCGAGAGGTCCGCGGGCCCGCGCTCGCGCAGGGTGGGCAACGTGACCGTGACGATATCGTCGGGGAGCGCGCCGGACGCGCACGGGCCGCTCGCCGAGATCACGAACCGCAGCTCGCGCGCGGCGGCGAGCCGGGCGGCCTGGCGCGCCAGGCGCGTCTGGAGATCGTGCGGCTGCGCGTCTAGCTCGTGGAGGTAGAGCAAGCCGCCGCCGGCCTCGGCGCGAAGCGTCGCCAGCTTCTTCCAAGTGAGGTCGGTGGGCCCCCGTGGCGGATCGTCGTGGATGCACAGGGTCTCCGAGAACGGCGCCGCCGGGCCGCAGACGATCTCGTGCAGCGCGCGCACCACCGCGCGCCGGCCGGTTCCGCGCTCGCCGTCGAGGAGGAGGCGCTTCCACTCGTTCAGGGCGGCGAACGCGCGATCGATGGCCGAGCGAAAGCGCGGGCTCGTGCCGACGAGCCACTCGTCGCGGACGCGGCGGCTCTTGCTGGCCTCGGAGAACGCCACGAGGCAGGTGCGGCCGACGCGGATCACCGCTCCATCGTCGAGGCGCAGCGACTCGATCTTGAGGTCGTTGACGAACGTGCCGTTCGTCTTGCTGGTGTTGATGATCCAAAGTTCGGGCTCGCCCCCTTCGTTCTGCCGCCACTCGAAGCGGCAGTGTCGCCGCGAGACGCTGACGTCGTGGACGATCGCGATGTAGCGGTCCAACTCGTTGCCGAGGTCGAAGGTCCCGCTCGGCGGGATGCGATGGACCGAGCCGGTCTGGACGAAGCGGAGGCCGATGATCGGCCCGGCGGAGGGTGACCAGCCGGGGCGCTCGTGGCCCCCGGCGAGCGGGGTTCGCGGGGTGCTCATGGCTGTGGATCGCGCTCTTTTTCGGCCGTCCGGCGGTCGGGGATCCCGATCGAGTTAGCCGATCGGCGATGGGTTTTGGGGGTGGTCATGAGCATGGGCGTTCTCATCGACAACAGCGGGATCCACCGGAGGGCATCCGGCGGATCGTCCGGCGGAAAAAACGATCTGAGGCGATGGCATCCGGCGCGCGAAGTGTCTGGAACAATGGCGTTTCCCAGGGAGGTTTCGCCATTCCCCGGCGTATAAGCAAGCAGAAAATGATCTGGACCGTGAACAATCCCCGCGCCGTGGAGCTGCTCTCGCAGCTCGCGCGCAGCACCGCGCGCCTCGCGGAGAGGCTCGCGCTCGCGCCGGTCTGCGGCCTTTCTCGGGTCGCGCGGCGCGCCCTCCGCGCGGGGATCCTGTGGCTATGACCGATCGTCGCGACGCGCTCGTGAGCCTCGCGGTCGCCGCCCGGGCGCGCGCCTCGTCCCCAGCGACGTCGCTCGGCTTGCGCGTCTGCAACGGCATCGAGGCCAGCAGCACCGAGGACTTCGACGCGGACGCGCCGACGTCCCCGGATCTCGCCGTCGGCGCGCTGGTCTCGGAAGGAGAAGCGGTCGACATGCACGAGCAATCGCAGGGCTCGGCATCGCAACCCGGCGCCAAGGGGGAGCGGTGAGCGGCGGACGCATGACCCGGCCGCGCTCGCGCGGCGCTTCCGACGACAGCCGCGCCGGAGGTGGGCTCCACGCCGGCAAGCGCACGACCACGGGCGGCGCGCTGCCGCGCACGACGCGCGGCCTTTCCGCGCCGCCCAGCAAGGCGCCCGAGGACAAGGCGGACGAGGCGCTCAAGGTCGCGCGGTGCGCGCTCGCCGATCTCGGCGAGCACCTCCCCGACGCGGCGGCGGCCCGCTCCGGTCGCGAGTTCGAGCGGTCGCGCGCGCTCGCCAGCACGATCCGGTGGACGTTCGCGCGCGCCGAGTCCGAAGCCCAGACCGCGCGCGGCGCGGCGAGCAAGGTCGACGCGGCCTCCGAGCGCGACCGGCTCCTCGTGGAGATCGATGCGCTCGACGCCGACATCGCGGCGATGCGCCCCGCCGTCGACGAGGCGCTCCGACTGGCGCCGCCGGAGGCCGCATCGATCCCGTTCGAGGCAGCTTGGGAGCCCGACGTCTTCACGTCCTGGGAGGATGCCGAGGCGCAGAAGGAGCACGAGTGGAACGACGTGCTCGGCGCCGAGGAGGCAGCGGCGTGGGCCAACGCGACGCCCGCGCCGCTGCGCGACGACGTGTGCGCAGTCGACGGCCCGCACTCGTCGGAGGCACTCACCGGGACCCGGCTCTACCTGGTTACTCAGGACGAGATCCGCGGCCTGGCGACGGCGACGCGCGACTACCGGCACGTGGGGCCGGGCGAGGCGGGACCCTACAGGCTGTATGGACACACCAAGGAGGACCAGCTCGTCTACTACATCGCCTTCCACAAGGAGCGCGGTCAGAATGAGTGGGTCGTCGGTCCCGAGAGCGTGGACGCCTTCGCGGCGGCGGCGGAGATGTATGCCGGCGCAGCGAGCGGGTTGCTACCGGGGAGCGCGCACGTCGAAGGTAGCCAGGCCGACGGCGCCGACGCCGTGCGGGATCCGGACTCCGTCGTCAAGCAAGAGGCGTTCGGGCGCGCGCCGTGGCAACGGGCGCTCGATGGCGCGGTCGACCTCGCGGCCGATGCGGCCGACCCGGACAACTGGAATCCCGGCGGGGCGTTCCTCGCGGCGAGGAACGCGCGCATCCGGATGAACGACTACGTCCGACCCGCGCGAGAGCTGGCCGAGCAGCTCGCGGCGGACGTCGCGGCGGGCAAGGTCAATCACCTCGACGCGCGCGCGCAGGCGGTCGAGGGCCGCAACGCGCTCCTCGACAAGTCACGCGAGCGCCTCTCGCCCGCGGGGCGGAAGGTGTCCGAGGCCATCAAGCGGCGAGGCAAGACCGTCGCGGAGATGACGGAGAAGAAGGTTCGGGACAACCTCGACGAGTACCGCGGGATCCGCAAGCCAGACCTGACGGCCGAGACCCGCGCACTCCTCGACGCGGACTCCGCGGTGTGGGCGAAGTACGCGGCGGCGATGGACGCTGGCGAGGACGTGTTGCGTGACGCGCTTCGGGATCTGGGCGAGAGCCCGGCGGTCTCGCGCTCGATCATCAAGAGCGCCGGGGCGCCGAATCGGTGGGTGACGCGCGCGGCGAAGTACGGCGGCCCGGCTCTCAAGGGGCTTGGCGTCATCGGCGCCGCGGATGCGATCTGGGACATCTACAACGACGTCGAGGCCCGCAACTGGCACGCGGCGGCCGGTGAGGCCGCGGGGTTCCTGGGCGGTGTCCTCGGCGGCGAAGCGGGGGTGATCTTCCTTGCCTCTATCGTGCCCGGGGCCGGCACGGGCGTCGTGATCGTGGCGTCGATCATCGGGTCGATGATCGGCGGGAAGCTCGGCTCCACGGTCGGGCGCGGGCTCGTCGATCTCATCGCCGACGGCGGGGCGATCGGCGCCGGTGGCCTCACGACCGCGTACGGCGCCGCGGGCGGGTTCGCCGGGTTGCACCGCAAAGACCACCCCGCGGGATACCCGGCGGCGAAGCAACTCGCGGACGAGATCTTCGCGACGGATGCCGAGCTGGGGAAGCTCGCCAAGGCGATCCCGGAGGCGCAGCGGCGCGAAGACCTCGAAGCGCTCCAGAGGAAGCGCATCGAAGTTCTCGCGCGGCGCCAGCAGATGGAAGACGTGCTCACGGCGATCAAGCTCGGCGCGTTCGACGGTCCTGAGGAGTGCGCGCTCCCTGAGCCCGAGACTGAGCCGGCCCCGGCCCCTTCGGGACCGCTCGACGACTGTAACGACCTGGACGACGACTGCGATCGGGAGGTGGACTGATGAAAGACCAGACGCTGCCGCCGGCCGCCGTCGCGGCACGCAGGGAGCGCAGGCGCTTGCTCCAGGCGCTCGCGGTCTCGCTCGCCGTGGGGCTCGTCGCATGGGCGATCGGCCCGTCGCTGGCCATCACGATCGGAGGCACCGCCCTCACGTTCGTGGTCAGCCTCGGCGTGCTCCGGCTCCTCGCGGCGAGGAGCGCTGCGCGTGACGAGGCCCGCGACAACGCATGGAAGGACACGATCGCCGGCACGCCGCCACCGGCAGGCGATCGCGAGTACCCGCTCCGGCCGCGCGCGCTGGCGGCGGCCGTCGTGCTCGGGGCGCTGAGCGTGTGCGCCCTCCTGCTCGTATCGCCGAGCTGGAGGGCCACGCAGCTCGGCGCGCTGATCGGCCTGTGTGCCGTGGCGCTCGCGTGCAGCGGCCTCGCAGCCTTCCTCAAGGCGGCCCTCCTCCGGCAAGGCATTCGCGTCACCGACACACAGGTGATCGTGCCGCGGTCGAGCTGGTCGCGAGAGGTCGTCGCGATCGACCTGGCCGACGTCACCGCGACCGTCTGGGGCCCCGCCTCGAAGCCTTGGATCGAGATCCGCAGCGGCTTCGGGCGCTACGAGCGAGACTTCCCCATGTCCGTGTTGGGCGCGTCGCTCGGGCGCGAGGGCTTCCTCGAGCTGGCCGCCGCCCTGGAGAACCGCACCGCCGAAGCTCGACGCCGGCAAGGGACAGAGGTGTAGCGATGCTGGGGATCTGGATTCCCGACCCGCGCGACATCGCGACCAGTGCGGCAACGTTCGCGATGCTCATGGCACGTGGCGCGCTCGAACGTGCCGATGCGGCGATCTCCGACTGGCTCGACCGCACCTCGCGCGCTCTCCATGGGCGACCGCCGCCGGCCTGGTACGTCGAGGCGTGTCGCGCGGCGGCGTCGCGCCGCTTGCGACAGGTCGCGCGCATCGCCGCCGACCTGTCGGGCAACACGGGAGAGCCGACCGTCGAGCGCGCCGTCGAGCGCGTGTTCATCCTCGTCGGCGCCATCGAGGAGCAACTCGACGTGATCGACCGCGAGCGCGTTCGCGTGAGCGCCATGGAGCCTTCGTCGTGACCAATCGCCGGTACGCGCTGGCGTCGCTGCGCCTCGGCGCGGCGGCGCGCACGCGCACGACGTCGCCCGCCATCCCGCTCGGGCTGCGCGTCCACGGCCCCGGCGCCGACACGATCGATCTTGACGACGACGAGCCGACACGCCCCGCGGCCGTCCCCGCGCCGACGCCCGAGCGTTGCTTCGAGGTTCGGATCGCCGACGAGCCGGCGCCGTTGCCGCCGCCGCCTCGCGCGAGCGAAGCCCTCGATCCCGACGAGCATCTCGACGACCGGCTCGTCCGGCTACGAGCGCGGCTCGGTGCCGTGCGACCGGCTCTCCTGCGACTCCGCCACGAGCTGGCGCGCGCCGAGCGTGCCGCGAACAATCGCGCGCTGGTCGAGCTGGCGCTCGCCGACGTGACGAGGACGCTGGTCCACTCGCGCCGCAGCGTACGCGCCACCGTCGCGACGCTCGCCGAGTTGGAGCGCGAGGCCAGCGCCCTCGGCGAGTGCGCCGTGGAGATCCTCGCGGCTGAGAGGCGCGCGCGATGAGCGGCGACTACTTCGATCCGGTCGCCGAGGGCGAGCGCTACGGTCAGGCGCCTGCGCCGACGGCGCCGGTCACGCTCGGGACGACGTCGGTTTCTCTGCTCGATCACCCCGCCGGGGCGATTGATCTCGTGGGCGTTCCATGCACGCTCCCCATCCGCCCGGCCCATAGCTCATCCGAACGCCCCGCCCGTCCCACCGCTGGCCGAAGGTCCCGCCGATGAATACCCCTTCCTCGAACGATCGCCCGAACGGACGCGGCGGCCTGGACCTTTTCGTGGGCGTGCTGTTCCTCGTGATCGGGATCGCGTTCGTCGTGATGTCGTCCTCGACGAGCAAGCCCGGCATGTTCCTCCTGCTCGGCGTCGTCAAGATCGGGGTCGGCCTCATCAAGATCGTGCGCGGCCTCGGGAGCCTGGGATCGATCGACGACCGGAGGACGGGCGAATGAGCAGGGAGCGCCGCTCCGGCGGTGGGCGTGGCCGCGACGGCGGCGACCACGAACCGCCGAGCCTCCCGAAGGTGGGAGGCACCACGCTCACCGCGGGACTGTCCCGTCGCGCGCCCACGCGGGCCGACGTCACGCGCGCGCTCGACGAAGCGCGCAACCACGTCGCGACTGGCCGGCGCGGACTGCCCGAGCTGGCCGTGGCCGTCGACCCGCACGCGCCGCGCGAGACGCGCGACATCGCGAGAGCGCGCGCGGCGGGGAACACGGTCCAAAACGCGATCTGGCGCGCCCGGGATCGGGTGAAGGTCGCCGACGATCTCGCCGCGGAGGTCGCGCCCGATCTCTTGCCCGACGTCGCCCAGGTTCGGCAGGATATCACCGCGTTCGAGGCCGAGGCCCGGCCGCTGCAAGCGCGCCTGCCGCCGACGTACACCACGGCCGCCGACTACGAGGGGGTGGTCTTCGCCCAGGACCCTGCGGCGATCGCGCGGCTCGAAGCGATCGAGGCACGCGAGCGCGACGACTGGCACGCCACGCTCGATGTCGCCGCGACGGCGGATGAAGAGGTCGCGCCCGTCCCCAACGGCGAGTCTGCCCGTGCGCAGCCCGACGGAGCCGCAGACGCAGGCAACACGCGCGCACCCGACGCGACACCGCCGGTGGCGGACGCCGAGCCGTTGCCGCATCAGGCGGAGATGGAGTCCTCGTTCGGCGAGTCGCTCGGCCACGTCGAGGCGCACACCGGCATGGCCGCCGAGCTTGAACCCCACGGCGCGCAAGCAATGACGCGCGGGAACACCATGATGTTCGCCGACAAGCAACCGTCCGCCGCGCTCGTCGGGCACGAGTTGACCCACGTGCTCCAGAACCAACGAGCCGGCACGAATGTCGCGATGGCGTCGGGCGTCGCGTCGGTCGAGAGCGGCGCAGAGGTCGAGGCGCGCGCGAACGCGGCGCGCATCGCCGAGCAGCCCGGCACGCCGCTCCCCGCCGTGCGCGCGGCTCCGGCGGGCGGGATCCACTTCGCGGGCATGGGCGAGGTGCGCCAGGCCGAGGCCGGGATCACGACGCCGGCCGGCGGCCCCGACCTGACGCCGGAGGCGTCGTTCCTGCGCCGGCTCTCCGACGAGAACGTCTTCCAGATCCCCAAGCCGGTGATCCTGGAGCGCGGGACCGCGGGGACGCTCACGATCGCGGCGATCGCGCACGAGGCGATGCCCGCCGACGCCGCCGCGGTGCCGGTGTGGTGCAAGATTCTCGACGGGAACGGCGAGTCGGTCGCCGAAGCCGGCGGGACCTGGCACCCGCTGATGGTGTCAGTGTACCTGCCGATCACGGTCCCCAAGTCGGGCGACTACCGCGCCCGCTTGTTCCTCAACTCCGGCCGGCCGAGCGAGCGGATCCTCACCCGCCGCATCGAGGTGCGCACCCCCGACGTCGACAGCGCGCGCGACCTCACCGACGAGGAGCTGGTCGCCGAGCAGGAGAACATCGAGGAGCAGCTCGCCGCCGAGGCCGATCCGGCGCGGCGCGAGACGTTGCTCAAAGGCCGGGGTGAGATGGAGTGGCTCGCGCACGAGCGCGACCTCCCTCGCAAGCCCGAGCCCGTGATGGACGAGTGGGAGGGCCTGCCGTCCGAGCCGCTCGCGATGCGCCACTACCTGGAGAAGCGCATCGCCACGCACGGGGTCGAGTGGACGCGCCAGCGCGTCTACGACATCGCCTACAACACCTACGACGAGGAATACACGCTCGCCCTGGAGCAGCTCGACATCATCCAGGCCGAGGAGGAAGCGTTCCGAAAGGACTTCCGCGCGACCGCGAAGCGCACCGGCCTGGATCTGCTTGCCGAGAGCGAGAAGGAAATCGCCACGGTCCTGGAGTCCTATGGGCTCAATGCCGACCGCGAGATCCTCACCAACGCCACGAACCTCGTGATCCTCGGCCACACCGACCTCGCGGTCAAGCTCGTGATGCAGATGTCCAAGAAGGACAGCCGCGTCGGACCTGACCAAGCCGCAGCGTTCGAGCAGAAACAGGGCAGCCGGGAGAGCCTCGGTGCCGCCGCGAGTGAGCTGAAGGAGCTGCAACGGGTCGTTGGCGGTCTCCAAGAGCAGTACGACGAGCTGGCCGGCAGCAACCCGCCCATTCCGGGCGGAGTCGACAGTGCCAGTCCCGAGGAGATGGAAGGGTTCGCGCGCGTCGAGGAGCTGGGGCAACGCCTCGCCGAGTGGCAGACCAAGCTCCAGGTCCGTTGGGTCGAGCTCGAGGGAGAGCACCCCGTCCTCGCCGCCTTCCGCTCCGCGGATGGCGATCCCCGGGACGCCAATCTCGGCAGAGTCGCCAAGGACGACGACGAGGACGTCATGCGCGGGGTGCTCCGATCGGTGTTGCCCAAGGTCAAGGACATCCGCTTGACCGACATCGACCTGTTCACGGGGAAGCTCGACCCACTGAAGCTGCCGTCGATCGTCGAGATGACCAAGCAGCGGATGCACATCCCGCCGGGCTCGTACCGGGACGGTGTCGCCGACCGCGAGGTGGACGCCGCCAACGGCAGCGACTGGACGGGGTGGGCGATCGCGGCGGTGACGCTCGGGCTCGCGCTCCTCACGGCGATCCCGACCGGCGGCGGTTCGCTCGTCGTTGCGGGCGCCGAACTTGCGGGCCTCGCGCTCGACGCTTATCTGGTCATGGAGGAGGTCGACAAGTACGACCAGGCGAAGCGCCTCACCAACACGGCGCTCGACAAGGCGCGCGCGCTGAGCCAGGAGGAGCCGTCGCTTACGTGGCTGGCGGTCCAGATCGTGATGCTCGGCGTCGGCGCCGGCTTCGCTCGGCAGACATTCCGCGAGGCCGCTGGCCTCCATCGCGCGGTGCGCGCCGGCCACGCCACGGCCGAGCAGATCGATCACCTCGACGAGATCGGCGAGGAGGCCGGGCTCGGGCGCATCGGCAGCAAGATCGCCAACGAGGCGGGCGCCGACGACGCCGCGCGCATCGCCGCGCGCGGCGCGCGCGTCACCGACGAGGTGGGGCCGCTGGCGGCGTCGAACACGGAGGCGCTCGGGCGGCGTATCGGTGCGCGGATCGAGCCGGACGACGCGCTCGGAACCGGCGTACAGGTTGACTTCCGGGTCGCGGACGACGAGACGGTCGAGATCCTCAAGATCCGAGTCGGTCGCGCGGCCAGCACAGCCGACGTGCTGGCCCACGGCAAGACGATCAAGCTGCTCCAGCGCTACAACGGCGCGTGGGGGAAGCTACGCCGGATCCTCGACGAGATCCTGGCGATGTTCCAAGGTGGCGTCGCGCGGCCCGGTTCCGAGGCGTGGCTCGCGCGGATGGAGGCCGAGAAGCTCCTGCGGATCGCCAACACGCGGCGAGCCGCGCTGCTATCGAGGGGCGGCGACGTGTCCGACGCGCTGGAGGCCGAGGTCCGGTTCCTGGAGGAGCAGGCCGACGCCTTCGACGACATCGCACGAACGGCACAACGAGATCCGGTCACCGGCGAGCACACCGTCGGCATGCCGGACACGTCGAAGATCCGTGAGCGCGTCGCGTCCGCCGAGGACGCGACGTTTGAAGGATTGCAGCGCGGAGATCTCGGCGCTGAGTCGTTCGCGGACGATGCGCGATTCGCCGAGGGCGTGACGGGCGGCAGCCCCGAGCAGCTTCGCAAGAACATCAACGACGAGATGGGGCTCGCTCGCGGGACGGAGTGGCCCGGATATCGCGCGCACCACGTCATCCCGTCGGAGCTGAAGTCCGAGCCGGTCATCCAGAAGATCGGATTCCAGTTCGATCACGCATCGAATGGGATCGCGCTGCCGTTCCCGAACGACCGGGCCCGCGCGCTGTCGTCGCATCGCGGATACCACAAGGCGTACAACGGCGCGATGAAGCGGAAGATCGCCGAGCTGGACGTGAACCTCGGCGTCGAGGAGCTGCGCTTGCAAGTGCTTGCACTACAGGCGAGCGCGCGCAGGTTGCTGGAGAGCGGCACACCTCTCCATCGGGCAGGACGGCAGTCCGTGGAACAACTGGAAGAGATGTGGTACCGGATGTTGAGCGAATAGGAAGGTCACGTGACGATCGACATCAATCCTGAAGCCGAGGAAGTGATCGCGCTCGCCGAGTCGGGGGCACTCCTTCGCAACCCGCAGCCCGAGGTGCTCGGCGACGTGATCGTGACGCACTCGATCGCCGACCTTCAGGCGTGGCTGTTCACAGAAGCCCGGCCTGGGGTCCGCGTCGAGGACGCGCTCGATTGGCTTGGCCTTCGCGAGAACATGACGGCTGGCATCCACGGTGATGCATATAAGAAGGGCCTCGACGCGACCGCGCAACGGGACCTCGACCGTCGGATCAGTCGTCGAATCGATGCAGCGCTGGCGAAGGTGTTGCCGCCGGAGTTAGCGGAGTACAGCGAGGACATCGGCGCCGATCTCGTTCACTGTGCTCTCGTGCGTGTTCTCGGGTGTGGTGGCGACCACGCCGTTCTGTTCGAGAGGATCTTCGAGGCGTACAAGGCGGGCGTCTTCCCCTGTGGATGGGAGGGCCGCTTTCCGGTCGGACGTCTCGCCGTCTTCGTGCCCGGAGGATCGTGATAGCTAAGACCTGGAGGGTCGGAAACGCACGACGCCCTCGTCGCGGCCTACAGGCGGTCCGGCGCACCATCCAGCGCAGGCGCCTCGATCGCGCGCTCGTCCACTGACGACGCGCCCCACTCGTCGAGCCACTCCTCGGCGCGCCGGAACAACGTGGCGATCGCGTCGGTTCCCCAGGCCCCACCGATCGGCAGATCGCGCAGCCGCTGCTCGGCGCGACTAACCGCGCCAGCGCGATCGCCTTGTCGAACTCCTCGGCGCGCTCGGTGGGGTCGATCGCGAGCCACGCGCTCGCGAGCCGCGCCGTCGACTGCAACTCCCTTGCTTTGTGTGGCGTTCGCCGCGCGGAGCCCTGCGCGCGGCGAACGGCTCCTGACGCGCGCGATCTCTCTATTGCGGACGTCCATTATTTCGCGCGCACCTCTTGCGATTGCGGACGTCCGCAATTATGGTGGCCGCATGTCGACGACGACGAACGCCACCCCCGCCCAGCGCCTCCGGGCCGCGCTCAAGGCCGCCGGGTTCAACGCCCGCCGCGTGTCGGTCCGCCATGACCACAGCACGCTCCGCGTCACACTCCGCGACGCGCCCGCCGCGCTCTCCACCGTCAAGGCGATTGCCGACGGGTTCCGCTCGGTCCGCTACTGCGAGGCGACCGGCGAGATCCTGTGCGGTGGCAACACCTTCGTGGAGGTCGAGTACACCGACGACCTGATCGCGCCGATCGCGGCGGCGGCGGCGGCGGTGCTCGGCGCGGCCGGTGATGGCGAGGTGGTGGCCATCGGTGGCGGGTTCCGCGCGGCGAAGCTGTCGCGGGCGCGCGGCGCGACCTATCCCGACGAGGTCCGGATCTGGGGGCCCGGCTTCGAGCTTCACAACAGCGTCGCGTGCGGCGTCGGGTGGGCGGCCAAGCGGATCGCGATCGCCTACCTCGACGCGCGCGCGCTCACCGAAGCGCCGGCCGCCAACGCGGAGGCGGCGTGACCATGGCGCGCGCACAACTCACCTTCGACGAGTACCGCCAGGCGCGCCTCGCGTCGCTCGCCTTCGCGGACGGCTTCGCGCACGGGTCCGACCCCGAGCGCGCGCCGCGCCGCGACGTCCGAGGGGCGTCCGTGTCCCTGCACTGGCGCCGCGGGTTCGAGGCCGGTCAGCGCGCAGCCGCCTCGGCGGAGTGCAGCTACCGGGAAGTCCAGCTCGGCGCCAGGCGCCCGGCGGTGACGCCGTGATCGCCTACGTCGGGCAGACCCGATCGAGCGCGCTCGCCGCGTATCTCGATCAGCTCGGGATCGGAGAGTGCGTCGTCCGCGGCGAGCTACCGGCGCGTCGCCCGCGGTTCTTCCACGACAACGGCGCGTTCCGCGACTGGCGCGCCGGCCGCGCGTTCGATGTCACGCGATGGCTGCGTGACATGCGCTGGATGTCGTACCGCGGGATCGTTCCGGACTTCGTCGTCGTGCCGGACGTCGTCGCGGGAGGCGCCGCGTCGCTCGCTTGGTCGGCGATGTGGCGCGACGAGGTCCCCGAGCCGTTCCCTGCCTACCTCGCCGTTCAGGATGGGATGACCGCCGCCGAGGTCGCGATGCACCTGCCGCGCTACGCCGGGATCTTCGTCGGCGGTTCGCTCGGCTGGAAGCTCGCCACGGCGGGCGCCTGGGTTCAGCTCGCGCACGCGCGCGCGATCCGCTGCCACGTCGGCCGCGTGGGCACGCCCGATCGCGTTCGATGGGCGCGCGCGATCGGCGTCGACTCGATCGACTCGTGCCTCCCGCTGCGCCACCGGGAGCATCTCGCCGCGTTCGTGGCCGCGCTCGGCGGTGATGCGCCGAACGCGGCCGTGCTGGAGGCCGCATGAGAGGCCACGAGCCCCGGCGCGATCGCGCGGGCCGCTACGCGGTCGAGCAGCGCTGCGACCACTGCGGCAAGCCCATCACCGAGAGGACCGGCGGGCACGTCACCGATGATGAGGTGTGCGGCGCCAGCGACGGCCCCGGCTTCCACCTATGCGGCCGGACGCGCTGCGAGGCGCAGCGCAGCGCGCTCGACATCGAGACGCGGTGGGTGCGCTACGCCGCCGGCCGGAGCCGTAACGAGGCCGCCGACGAGTCGACGCCGGCCGCCCCGACGCGGTAGACAGGAGGCGCGATGGCGACGATCGCGATCCTGTCTGAGAACCCGAGCGAGGCGTGGTGGATGGCCGCACGCAACGCCAAGCCGGTCCCCCGCGAGCTCCGTGCGCTCCTCGCCGGGAAATCGTCCGCGATCGACGTCGAGCCCGACCGCGCGCGCGAGCTGCGCGCCTGGTGCGCCGCGCTTCCCGGCTGGGATAGCGAGCGCCCGGCGCTCGTGTTCGGCGGGCTCGTCGGCCGACCGATCACCACGGCGCGCCGAAGCGCCGGGACCGCGGTCACCGTACGGCTTGCCCCCGAGGAGGCTGCGCTGCTCCAAGCGCTCGCCGCCGAGCGGGGCCAGACGGTCGCCCAGGTGCTCCGCGAGAGCGCGCTCACCGAGGCGAGGCGCGAACGCGAGCCCGCGCGCGCTGCCGACAGCGCGAAGCGCCGCCCGCGCTGATCCGTCGGTTCGACTCGGTCTATCCTGGGGCGCCATGCCATCGCGCCCCCCGAAGGCGATCGTTCGCGTGCCGCCCGGCCGCGTCCGCCGCCGCGCGGTCAAGATCATCGCCGTCGGGGCGATCATCGCTGTCGCGTGGACGGCCGTCGTCCTGGTGTTCTTCGCTGACTGGGGCCGGACGCTCTGGGGGCCGGGGTTGGGCGCGCCGGCCGTCCCGCTCCTGGTCGGGCTCGTCGAGCTGGTGAGCGGTCGCTCGTTCGCCGAGCTGGCGCAGTCGTGGGACGACCTGGCGGGGTGGCAGCGCGGGATCCTCGGCCTGGTGATCGTCGCGCGCGCCGTCCTAGCAGTCATGGTCGCCGCCGGCATCGCGATCGCCGCCTCGAAGTAGGTCGCGCGCCACGGTGCGTCCGGACTCGAGCGCGTCGCGACGAGCATGGGCAACGAGCGCGGATCACGCGCGCTTGACGTCGGCGACCACGAGGCCCGCGCGAACAGCGGCAGCGCGCGCCGCGTCGGTGAGCACTCCGTCCGTGACGAGTAGGCCACGCGTGCCTTCCGGCGCGTTCGCGAGCGCAGCCGCATGGCGCTCGACGTGACCGGGGCCGATACGCTCGCCCCGCAGCGCGTGAATCAACCAGAGGCCGTGCTCGTGGTCGGCGTCGTCGACGGCGAGCACGGCGATGCCGGCGTCACCGAGGGGCTGCACCTCTTCGTACCGGAGCCCGCGATCGCGCACCAGCTCGCGGACCGCGCGCTCGAACGCGAACCAGTCGTCCGACCGCTTGCTCGTCGCCGTGTCTCCGGGCTCGCTGATCTCGTAGAGCGCCTGGAGCGCCGAGCGGCTGCGGTAGATGACGTCGACCTCGCGATCGCCTCGCCGGTGCGGGCGGACGTACGTGAACCCGTCGGGGATCGTCCACCCGTGATACTCGGCGAGCGCTCGCTGCGTCGGGCTCATCCTCGGCGACCGGCGAAGGTGCGCGGCGACATCATGCGCGCGCCGCTCGACCGCGAGATCGCGCACCAGGCGCCCGACGTCCGGACGCGCCGCGTACCGGACGCGCGGCAGGTACACGATCACCGACCCCGAGGAGGACCCTTGCCCCTTGGCCGTTCGATGGATCGGTTCGGTCACCTGCCGAAACACCGACGCGCGATCTTCGACGACCAGGAAGTCCCGGACGATCGACGCGAGCAACAGGTGCATCGTCGCGTCGAGGCGCTCGGCGCGTTCCGCGTCGCCGGTCTCCCGGAACAGCTCCGTGAGCCCCTCGATCATGTGGCCGGTCCGGACGTCGAGGATGATCGGGTGGTACTCCCATCGGGGCGTTCGGCACGTGAACACGACGTGCGAGGCCAGGTCCACGACCTCCGCGCGCACAAACGGCCCGACGCGAAAGTCCACCACGGCGCGGGGCGGGATCGTCCACTGCCGATCGCGCGTCGCCTCTTCGAGTAGCGCGGTCGCGGTCGCGCGCGCCTCCTCGGCGTCATCGGTGAGCGTCGCCGCTTGGAAGCCTTCTTCGAGCGCCTCCCAGGGCGCGGGAATGTCGTCTCCGCGCACGAACCGATTCCAGTGCAGCCTCCCGCCGCTCGGCATCCGCTTCCAGAACTCGCCGAGGCCCACCTTGCTCTCGATCGCGTCGAGGTCGAGCGGCACCGACACGATCTCGAAGTTCGGCGAGCGCCAGGTAATCGCGCTGAACGCTCGTCCCTGGCGCGTCGCGGGCGGGCTCTCCGCGATCAGGGGAACCAGCATCGCCCCGAGCCGGTCCACCGCCTCGGGCTCCTCCGTCGACCGCCGGAGAAGCCTCGCGCCCGCAGACTGCTCCACCTCGGCGATCACGATCGGGACGATGGCGCGGAGCGGCTGCTCGTCGACCAAGATCGCATGGACGATCCGATCGAAGGGCTCGGCGAGCGTCGCGGCATCGATCGACGCCGCACGGAGCATCTCCCGAACGGTCCCGAGGTTCTTCTCGAAGTCGGCGAGCACGTTGTCCCACAGCTCCATCCAGCCGGCCGCCGCGCGATCGTCCTGCGTGAGTAGCCGTTCGAGCATCTTCGAGCGCATGAGATGCCCGCCCACGATCGGCGGGAGGACGGGCGGCTCCCGCCGGGCGTAGTTGAGCATCGTCCACATCGGGTGCTCCTCCGGCCACTCGAACACGCCCGTAGAGACGCACCGCGACCGCCGGAACATCACGAAGTGCGCCTCCCGACGCGCGAGCAGCGCGTCCGCCACGTCGGAGTGCGGATCGAGGCGCGCGACGCACGCGACCGGGCCCGGCCGTGACGCGAAGACGAACATCCCGACGCGCGGCCCATCGTCGTGTCCGATCGCGATGACACTCGCGTCCGTGCCGGCGCCTGGCGTCGGTGACTCGTGGCTTCCGTGCGAGAGCTGGAACCCGAAGGCCGGCAGCCCATCGGGCGCGACGAGCGTCGCTCCGTCGAGATGATGCGCGGTCGCGAGCCGCGCGCGGAGGGCCGCGATCAGCGGCTCCTTCGCCGGATCGACCGCGGGGGTCGGAGGTCGTGGGCGTCGCCCGCCGGGTCGCGAGGGCACGACCGGCCGACTACCGCCGCCACCGCCGCGCGCGCGCGCGCTCCTCGCGCAGCGCGTCCAGCTCCTCGGGCGTCATGGCTTGCAGCTTGGCGAACTGCTCGCCGAGCCAGTCGATCGACTCCTGCTCCTCGGCCGTCGGCGGCGACGGGTCCTCCGACGCCTCCACGCCGAGGTGGTGATAGAAGGCGTCGACCAGGCGGAGGTCCCGCTCCGAGACCCCGAGCACCGGATCGATGCAGTCTCCCTCCGCCACCTCAGAGGTCACCTCCAGGCTGGCGAGGATTCGCGGTCGCTCGTATTCCCCTGTCGGCGGGGACCAGTCGTCACTCATCACTAGGCGCTCCTATCCAAGAGGTCTTCTACGATCGCCACGAGCCGGGGCGGCAGATACTTCTTCCTCAAGAGTATCCGCTCGCGGGCGAGCTTGTAGGTCTCATCGTCCAGGCCAGTGAGGAGCATCACCTCGCGTCGCTCCACGAAGCCGACTTGCCAGCACTCCAGGATCACCTGGGCCGGCCCGTCCCTCGTCTCGATCTTGCGCAGCTCGGTCGCCACCAGCTCGATCATCGAGGCGAACACGATCGGGGAGATGTCGCCCCGCGAGGCGTGCGGGCGCTCGCGCGCCAGCACCGTCTCGACATCGCCCTCGGCGAGATCGAACGGCGAGTAGCGCACCAGCTTGCGGTGCCGGATCTCTAGCCACGTGCGTTTCAGGATCGCGCCGCGCAAGTGCGTGAGGAGGTCGCACTGGTTCGGGTCCCACGGGTCGCCATCGCCGAGGAAGATGTCGGTGATCGCGTCGTCGACCAGATCGCGCGGGGTCTGTTTGGAGACCGGCACGCAGGCGCCGCGCAGGAGCGGGATCCGTTGTTCGGCGTAGCGCCGAGCCTGCTTCCGGACCTCGGGGGTGTTCTGTTCGGCGAGTGCGTGCAGCACCTCGGGTGCCGGGCCTCGCGGGGGCGTTCGACCGTTCGTGTCGGCCATACGCCCTCTAACGCTCCACCATCCGGACGGTGTCGAGATAACGACGCCGAAGCGCGCCGCCGTCGCCGGCATCACGGCCACGGCGATCGGGTTGCCAGGATGACAGCGGGTCGGCGGCGCTTGTGCCATCGCGACCAGGAACACGCAGAACACTAACGGGACACGACGCGGGACGGTCTACATCGACGGGACGATCGAAGATCTCGTGATCGCGGTCGCGGCAGGTGGCAGGCAGAGACGGACTTCCGGCGGTGTGCATGATGGACGGCTCCTTCGGGGGTTCGCCTACTGCATCGACCGCGCCGCGCGCCGGTTGCTAACTCCGACGAAGCGTCAGAGCGATGCGCGCCGCGTCCGCGCGCAGCGCACAGGCTGTCTTGACGAACTGGAAAGGCGTCTCGACCAGGCAACCGCGTGAACGTCGGTCGGCTTACGCGCGGCGTCCTCGACGTAGCGCGGCGCGAATCGCGACGCAGCCCACGGATCCGGACGCCGGTGTCGTGCTGGTGATGAACGTTGCGGCGGTCGGCAAGCGCGCGTCAGGATCCTGTCAGCCCGGATCCGCGGTGAACCGTTCGGCGCACCCGTTCGGAGACCTCCGGTCGGCGCGCGCGTGCCGTCGTTTGCCATCCGCAACGCCACGCCAAGCGCCGCGAGGCCGCGCGCCCATCGCGGATCGATGCGCGGATCGAAATCGTACGCCACGCGCAACTCCTTGATCGCGACCGGTCGCGCCGCGCTCGATCAAATGCGATCGAAAAATCGGGGCGATTTGTCCGGCAGACCGGATAGCCGCACCGCGTGTCGGCACGCGACACCAGGTGACAGATCGGCACGCGCACCAGGACGAGCGCGCGCCGCGCGCTGATCTATAGAGGCGCGCGATCCTCGTCGACGCACGCGCGCGCGGTCATCGATTTGTCACCACCGGCGCGACGCCGCGCACAGACCGATTTCGTTCCTCGTACGTCGCGCCGAAAATCGACATGGGGCGATCCGCCGAAGGGGTCGCTCATGTGCAGTACGTATTGAAGGCGGTCGATCGGACGCGGTGACGCGACGCCGACCGCCGGCCCGGCACGGACCAGCGCCAAGCGCGCTGCGCAGTATCGACCGACCCGGCCACCACCCCACGCCGCCCCCGGCTGCCAGGAGCCCCCATGTCCGAGCTTGCGTTCGACAAGGACGGAGAGCCGATCGAGATCCACCCGGACATGGAGTGGTGGGGCGTGCGGGCGTTCCAGAACCCCGGCGCGCGCGGTACCTGTTCGATCCCGCGCGACGACGACGGCGCGCCCATCCACATCGATCGCGCGGGTGGCTTCCTCGATCTCAAGCGCGCGGTGCGTGGAGTGCCCGCGCTCTACCGGCTCGATCAGTGCGACGCGAGCCGCGCGCGCATCGTCGGCGCGCCGCCCGCCTACGTGCTCATCTCCGAGTCGTCGCGCAACGGCACCGGCTACGCCGGCAACCACGGCGCGACCGATCAAGACCCGCTCGTCCTCGTCTTGATGGAGCTGATCCGCGCGCAGTCCGACGCGCTCCGCGTGACCGCGAAGGAGCAGTCCAACATGATGCGCGCCGCGTCCGAGCTGCTCCGCGCCGCCGACCAGGCCGGCATCTCGCGCCGGCCCGCGCCGCCGCCCGCGCCCGCGAACGAAATCGACGACGACGACGAGGAGCTCGAGGACGACACCGACGACGACCAGCCGCCGCCCAAGCACGTGTCGGAGGTGCTCGTCGAGAAGCTGATCCCGAAGCTCGACATGATGCTCTCGCACTACATCGCCAAGCGCATGAAGACCGAGACGCCGCCCCCGGCGGCGGCCCCGAGCCCGACGCCCGCGCCTGCGCCCGCGCCCGCGAACGAAATCGACGACGACGACGAGGAGCTCGAG